>JAGXIR010000225.1 GCA_024635605.1 Sunxiuqinia sp. | reverse complement strand
GGTTATCGCAGTTGCCGGGCACGACACGGCTTCGGCCATTGCCTCCGTTCCGGCAAGCGACAAGAACTACGCCTACATCAGTTCGGGCACCTGGTCGCTCATGGGGATTGAAAGCGACAAGCCACTGGTCTCGGAACAAACTTTGGTGATGAATTACACCAACGAAGGTGGGGTGGAGGGAACCACCAGGTTTCTGAAAAATATTATGGGCATGTGGCTGATCCAGGAGTGCCGTAGGGCCTGGCTTGAAGAGAAAAATTACAGTTGGGACGAAATGGTTCAGCTGGCAAAAAATGCCGAGCCCTTTCAATTTTTGATTAATCCGGATGATGCCGTGTTTTTGAATCCTGGAAACATGCCGGAAGCCATTGCCGGTTTTTGTGAAAATAGTGGGCAGGGAAGACCGGATTCTCATGGCACTATTATTCGTTGTGTGTACGACAGTTTAGCCTTGAAGTACCGTTATACCTTGGAACAAATTCGCGAGGTGAGTGAGCTGCCAATCGAAAAAATTCACATCATTGGCGGCGGGGCGAACAATCGCTTTTTGAATCAGCTAACGGCCGATGCCACCAAATTGAAGGTCATTGCTGGTCCTACGGAAGCTACGGCCACCGGAAATATTTTGGTTCAGGCCAAAGCGATGGGGGCATTGCATTCGCTGGCCGAAATGCGTGAAGTTGTTCGCAATTCATTCTCCGTGGAGGAGTTCTTTCCGAATCCCGACCTGGATTGGGATGGTGCCTATGAAAAATATCAGAACGTTGTCGTTCGGTAGTTTTGTGGACTTGGTGAAGACGCGATGTGACCAGAATTGAAGATTTGAACCCAGCGAGGTTCGTGAAAGGCCCTGGCCAATTCAATTGATTGATCAGGGCTTTCTCATGGTAGAAGGTTTTTTCTCAGAGCCCTTTGAGTTTTTTCATTCGCATTAAAGCTTCCACATAGTAGTAATCGGCATAGGTCAGCGGAACATCAACTTCAGTTCCGTTGGGCATGTGCCCCACACTGTGTTTGAGAATAAAGTTGCCGTTTTTTCCAAGATCGGCTAAATATTCAGGTGAGCTCAACGTGCGGAGCTGCGTTTCGGCAACGGCCAGGTAGCCGTCTGATTTTTCACCGGACACATAGCCACTCAACTCGATTAAAGCCGAACAGATGATGGCTCCCGCCGACGCATCGCGCATCGCATCCGGAATATCAGGCGCATTGAAATCCCAGTACGGAATTTTATCTTCCGGCAGATTAGGATGATTCAGGATGAAGTCGGCAATATTAACTGCTTGTTTCAGATAAGCTTGATTGCCCCATTCGCGGTACATCATCACATAGCCATACAAGCCCCAGGCTTGTCCGCGCGCCCAGGCCGATTCGTGCGAATAACCCTGCGAGGTGTGTTTGGCTTCCGGCTCACCGGTCAGCGTGTCGTACGAAATCACATGATAACTGCTGTAATCATCCCGGAAGTGATGCTTCATGGTGGTATTGGCATGCGTTTCAGCCACTTTCGTAAACTCCGGATTGTCGAAGGTTTTGCCAGCCCACAGGAGCATTTCAAGGTTCATCATGTTGTCAATGATCACCGGAAATTCCCATTGTTTGCTCCAGGGAGCTTCGTCCCACGAACGGATGCAGCCTACTGTTGGATTGAAGCGGGTAATCAGCGATTCCGATGCGGTTTCAATCACTTCTTGGTACGCTTCGTTATTGGTCAATCGGTAGGCATTTCCGAAACTGCAAAAAATCATAAAACCTACGTCGTGGTTGTCGGTGGTGTATTTCTGATCTTCCACACGCAAGGTGTAATTGGTGGCCCAATTTTTCAGTCGTTCATCATCGGAGTTTTCATACAAATACCAAAGCACTCCGGGAAAGAATCCACTAACCCACCATTCGGAACCACAAGTTTCGAGGTCGCCCTGCTGGTTAATTGTTTTGGGCAAGCGGGTTGGCTGATCTTTGAGCGATTGCGCCATCAGCAAGCTTTGCTTTTCGGCAAAGGCAAGCGATTCATTGACGACCTCGGAAAGGGGTTTTTCCGGCTTCTCTTGCGGTGCACATCCAATGACGAAAGCCAGGATGAGGATGCTAATCGTTGTTTTTAAATTCTTCATATTATAACGCTTTGTCGGCTTTTAGTTGGTCACCATTCCAAATTTTCACTGAAGTCCATGGCGAATCTTTATCGGCCCAAAATGAATTTTCGGATGGCAATCCCAGGGTCAGCAAGGCCGTTGAACAGAGGTACAAACTGCCCGTGGAAATATAATGCTCGCCCAAAGTATTTTGATGACCTACCAGCCCGATTTTCAGCCAACCATCTTTATCGTAGGTGCCCGGTGCGTCCATCAGGCGTTTCATCAAGGCCGACAGGGCACAGCGTACTTGCGCAGGTTGAACATCTTCCGGCAGTCTTTCCTGCAAGGCGGCTTGTGCCAAATGCTGGAAAGCCCCCATCCGGTAGGCAATGGAGCGTCCGATGGGAGGGAAAGTTCCTTCGGGCGAAATGAGCCGTTCCTGAATGGCTGCGTAGCGGGTGAACCGGGTGGCAATTATCTCCACCTCTTTTGGATTGATTTTTTTCTTGTTAGCCATCGCGGTCACTATGTCCATCAACATGGGTTGAATAACATAGCTGTTGTAATAGTCCCAATGAAAATCAGGGCCGTCGCCGTACATGCCGTCGCCAAGGTACCATTCCTGGTGTTTTTTCACCGGCAAATCCAGTCGCATGATATCAAAAGGCAGATCATTGTCCAGGAAAAATGCTTCGACCATGGCACTAAAGAGCAGCCAGTTCGAGTAGTAGGGTTTTACCTCGCGGGTGGCCGTAAACGCTGTAATGACCTGCTTTTGTGTTTTGCTGTCGAGTGCCTGCCAAAGTTGTTTGGGGGCACGCAAAAAAGCATGAGCCAAAAAGGCGGCGTCAACCAACATTTGGGGCTCCATGTGGTCAAACAGGTAATCAGGGGACTTCGGATCGACAATTCCCGAAATTGTTTCAAGGGCTTGCTTGCGGTAGTTTTTGCGCAGTTTTGTTTCGTTCGAATTGCCCGCTTCAAGCTCCAGCCAGGGAGCCATGCCGGCCAAAAGCCGTCCAACACCCTCAAGATAGGTTGATGGCTTTTCCTGAGCTCCGGTTGTGGTTTCAACCGGCATGTCTGCTTTTAACTTGCGTTTGCTTCCTGCTTTTAGCAACGGTCCGGCCAACTGATCCATGATCTCGACCCAGTATTCGCGGTGATTCTTGATTTCAGCTTTTTTTTCGCTGCCTGATACGCCAGTGCTTAACAGGGCACCTGCTCCAATTAAGGGCACAGTTTGTAAAAAATTTCTTCGTTTCATGGTGAGTAGTTGTAGTTTTGCCAATCATGAATGGCGCATGATATTTTATCAATGAAACAACAAAAATAAGGATTTGAGCTGCTATTCAAAGCGCGAATGGAATTTACATGTAGGTATTTTCCCGGCTTTCAAAAAAAATGAATTTTTTTCTGTTAAATGATTGTGCAAGTTTTAATCAGAAGACTTATTTTTGATATTAAAAATTTTACTCAAATAAAAAAGAGCCAAAAACTTGTAATAAACTTCAAATAAAATTAACCTATTTAAAAATTAAATTTTAGTCGGATGAAACAACAAATAACCCTGTTTTTTTTGCTGTTTGCGCTGGTTGCTTCCGCGCAAACTGGTTTTGAAATGAATAGTCTGGTTCCGGAAGAGTCAGCCGTACGAAAAGGTGTGCTGGATAACGGTTTAACCTACTATATCAGGCACAACGAAGAGCCCAAGAACCGGGCAAGTTTTTATATCATTCAAAATGTTGGAGCCTTGCTCGAAGAAGACAACCAAAACGGGCTGGCCCATTTTCTGGAGCACATGGCTTTTAACGGAACTGAGCATTTTGAAGGCAAAGGAATTTTGAACACCCTTGAAAAACACGGTGTCGCGTTTGGACGAAACATCAATGCCTATACGGCTTTCAATGAAACGGTTTACAACCTGAGCGACGTTCCAACAACACAGGAAGGGCTGGTTGATACGTGTTTGTTGGTGTTGCACGACTGGTCTGATTTTCTGCTGTTGGAGGAAGATGAAATTGACCTGGAGCGTGGCGTCATCAGCGAAGAATGGAGAACTCGTCGCAATGCCAATTTTAGGATGTTGAGACAATGGCTTCCGGTGGTTTTAAAAGATTCGAAATGGGCCGAGCGCGACATTATTGGAGACACAACGGTAATTAAATACCACGATCCGGCTACCCTACGTCAGTTTTATCATGATTGGTACCGGACCGATTTGCAAGCCATTGCCATTGTAGGCGATGTAGATGTGGATGAAGTGGAGCAAAAAGTGAAAGCCTTGTTTTCAACCATCGAGCCAATTGAAAATCCAAAAGAGCGGCCAACGTTTAAGGTGCCGGATCACGAAGAAACTTACTATGTGTTGGCCATTGATGATGAAGCTACCCAGTCGCAGATTAATGTTTATATTCTTGACGAAAACAAAGATGGGCAGAACAAAAACTACGCCGACCTAAGAGACTCATACATTACATCCTTGTACAATGCCATGGCGGGAATGCGCATCCAGGAGTTGCTCCAAAAAGGAACTCCACCCTTTGTATCGGGCCGGACAGGACGTGGCGGATTGGTTCGCGGGTATGATGCATACAGCATCAGTGTAACAGCTAATACCAACGAAGAAGCCAAGGCGCTTGAAGCCATCATGATTGAAACCGAACGGATTAAACAACATGGTTTTGGCGAAGGTGAGTTGGAACGGGCTAAAACCAACTTGCTTACCAATATGGAAAGTCGCTACAAAGAACGCGATAAAATTTCGAACGACCGCTATGCCCGCGAGTATGCGCAAAACTATTTGGTGAAAGAGCCCGTTCCGGGCATTGAAACCGAATACGAATTTGCCAACGAGGTGATTCCGACCATCACTGTCGACGAAATTTCAGCAAAAGCCAAAGAATGGATTAAACAAGAAAACCGGACGATCGTGATCACAGGGCCGTCAGATGCTGAGCACCTTTCAGAAGAAGAAGCGAAAAGCATTATTGCTAAAGTGGAAACGATGGAAATTGATCCTTATGAAGATTCTGTTTCAGGTGAGTCGTTAATTAGTGAGGAGTTGGAGGGAGCTGAAATTGTCAATACCAAAAAGCTGGAAGATTTTGACGCGGTTGAATGGACCTTGGCAAACAATGTGAAAGTGATTTATCGCCACGCCGATTATGAGAAAGACAATGTGGCGCTGTTGGCTTTCAGCAATGGTGGCGCCTCACTGTGGGGTGATGAGTATGTGCCCTCGGCGGATATGACACCAACTTTTATGAATGCTTACGGGGTGGGTGATTTTGACGCGATTGCCTTGCAGAAAATGCTGACGGGCAAAAAGGTTTCCCTGTCGCCAACAATCGGTTCTCTAACGGAAGGTTTCAACGGATCGACAACACCGAAGGATTTTGAAACCATGATGCAGCTGACTTACCTCTATTTTGAACAACCCCGTTTTGATGAAGAGGCACACAATGCACTCATGTCACGCTACATGGCCTTTGTTGCCAACATGGAAAAAGATCCGGCAAAAATTATGCGGGACTCGTTATCGTTCATTATGGCTGATTACCATCCTCGTGTGAGAACCATGAATACAGAATACCTTCGGGATGTCAAATTTGAAGAAATTCAACAAATTTACAACGACCGGATTAAGGATGCCGGAGACTTTACCTTTTTTATTGTGGGTAACATTGATGAGCAGACAGCTAAAACAATGGCCGGAAAATACCTGGGTTCGCTAACTGATTCAGAAAGGGAAGAGAACTGGAAAGACCACGGTGTTCGCTCACCTGAGGGAAAAACACAAAAGGTGATTCCGGTTCCGCTAACCACACCGAAAGCCAATGTCAATGTGCGTTATGAAAATGACGTGGATTATACACAGGAGAATATTTTGGCGATTCGAGTGTTGGAAGGAATTCTTGACTTGCGTTTTACCGAAACCGTTCGCGAAGATGAAGGCGGAACTTACGGTGTAGGAATTGGTAGTGGCATGGGGCAATATCCTGTTAATAAGGGCAGCATGCGCATTTTATTTGATTGCGATCCGGTGCGGGCTGATCAGTTGAAATCGATTATTTATCGCGAAATTGACAAAGTTATTGCTGAAGGGCCAACCGATGTTGATTTTGATAAGACCATCAAAAACTTGCTGAAGGACCGCGAACAATCACGCGAGCACAACAGTTTTTGGTTGAGTTCATTGTACAATTACTATTACAATGGCATTAACTCGGCTGATTCGGCCAACTACGAGGAAATTCTGAACAAGATGACCGGTAAGGATATTCAGAAATTTGCTGCCGACTTTTTCGATGACGCGGACTTAATTGATGTGGTTTTTGTTCCTTCGAACTAAACGATCAATTTGATTTCAAAAAATAAACGAAGCATTTCAACGAGATGCTTCGTTTTCTATTTTGTCCTTTCGCAGTATTTTTTGCTTGTGTTATTTCGAATTCTGCTCCAGTTTTTTTATCAGCCGTTCTGCTTCGCCCACTTGTTCATACTTACCCAAGTCCATCCATACCGATTTTTCATCCACAAAGGCCTTGATGATCTCGGTTTTGGCCAGGCGTAAATACAGGTCGATAATCGAAAATTTGCCTTCTTCCCGAATTTGATTCAGCAATTCCGGTTGAATGATTTGAATGCCGCTAAACGCATAAGGAGTAGACTGCTGGAATTCGTCGGGCCTTGAAATTTTAGTGGCATCAGTTTGTATGTTTTTCCAGCCGGTAAGTTGCTGTTTGCTATCAAATAGAAGGTAGCGCGAAGTTTCCCGGTTTCTCACAACCAGGGTTGCCAGCGCTTTTTCCTGCTGGTGAAAGCGGAGCACTTCATGAAATGCAAGATTCGTGAGCACATCCACGTTGAGGATTAAAATGGGTTCTTCAGGGTTGAACAATGGTTTGGCGTTTAAAATTCCACCTCCCGTGTCCAGCAGTTCATCGCTTTCATCCGAGATTTTGATATTCATCGCAAAGTGCTTGTGCCGCTTCAGAAAATTGAGGAGCTGATCCGAAAAATGATGCACATTGATTACGACATCCGAAACACCCTGTGCTTTCAAATTTTCCAGGCTTCTTTGTAATAAACTTTTTCCGTTGATTTCGACCAGCGCCTTGGGCTTGTTGTTTGTAAGCGGTTGAAGCCGCGTACCCAGCCCGGCGGCAAATAGCATTGCTTGCATAGATCTATATTTTTTTGTAAAAATAGTGCATTGTTTCAGTAAAGAAAATTGATTGGGATTAAACGAAACTGATATTTTGCAGTCAATAGGTTGATCATCAAAAAATAACCGATGAAACAAGCTTGGCAAATTCTTTTTGAAAAGGAACCATTTGCAGGCGGCTCGTTCCATCAAATTTAAATCACACTAAATTGAAATAAAATGAAAAAGTTGTCTGTATTATTAGTCGTGCTGATTGCCACAATTGGCATGAGTTACGCTCAGCCAGGAGGCCAGGGCCAACGTATGAGCCAGGAAGAACGAGATAAAAGATTGATTGAAACGCTCGGTCTGGATGAAGCCCAGCAAGAAAAGCTGACGGCTATCAATGAAAAATACCAAAAGTCATTCACGGAGCTTCGCGAGCAAATGCAAGATGCTACCGATGAAAAACGACGCGAACTGTTTCCAAAAATGAGAGAGCAAATGGAAAAAAGAAACAAGGACATTCGCGCGATGCTGACCAAAGAACAAGCTGAAAAGTTTGATGAAATGCAAAAGGCACGGCAGGAACGAATGAACAACAGACGCGCTCCCGGCGAGCGTGGAGGAGATAACAGACCAGGAAGATAGATTAGAGAATTGGTGGTTTTAGTTTAATTAGTTAGTTAGCAACAAAGGGGATGATAAATCCCCTTTGTTTGTTTTTATCGTTTGGTGTTTCGAAATGAGTTACTTCATCCCTTTTTTCAGTGCGACCATCTTAATAGCGGTAATTGCTGCTTCATCGCCTTTGTTCCCGAGGTTGCCTCCCGCGCGATCCAAAGCCTGTTGTTCATTGTTGGTTGTTAATACCCCAAAAATAAATGGCTTGTTGTATTTGAGGTTTAATGTCGTTGTTCCCTGGGTCACTCCGTCGCAAATAAAATTGAAGTGGGGCGTGTCGCCCTGAATCACACAACCAATTAAAATGATGGCATCTACATCGCTGTATTCAGCAAAAAACTGTCCGCCTAAGGGTAATTCAAAGGTTCCGGGAACATGCTTTAGTTGAATGTCAGTATCTTCGACGTCATGTTTTTTGAGGGTATCAACAGCTCCCTGGGCCAATGCACCGGTAATTTCATAATTCCATTCGGCCACCACAATTCCAAATTTATATCCTTTGGCTGAGGGTACTGATTCCAAATCGTAGGCTGATAAATTTTTTGTTGCCATAAGCTTTAATTCTGTGAGTTATAGAACGCGTTTCTAGATTGTAATTTTTCAGACCATTGCGGCGAAACAAGTGCTTGCGCAGTGCAGCGACCTTAATCTTCGGTAAAAATAAAAAATCCCCTGCAATGAGGGGATTTTATTTGAATATTTTTATTTTGATCTCTATTTGTTCTGCTTAATTTCAACGCGGGCAATGTATTTCTCAACATTACGTCCTTCGGTGGTAGCAGGATATTCTTCCTTGATGGTCTGATACAAAACCAGCGCTTCATCCAGTTTTCCTTCTGACTCCATCAGGTTCGCCGCTTTCATCATAAAGATGGGGGTTGTAAACTCATTGGTTGAGCCGGAGTAGGCTTTTTTGTAGGATGCAAGAGCTTTATCTGTTTCACCCAACTCCTGATAAGCGTCACCTTTCGCTCCTTCGGCAACTGGAACTAAAAGCAAGTCGTCGGTTTCAAAATCATTGAGATACTCAATTGCAGTTTCGTATTCACCCAGCTTGAGGTATGAGATTCCGGTGTAATAGCTGGCCAGGTTGGCTGCATTTGTCATCCCGTAATCCTCAATAATATCCAAAAATCCGAAGTAGTTTCCGTCACCGTTGATGGCCAAGCTGAAAGAGTCTTTTTCAAAATACTGTTCAGCCACAAACATTTGTTCTTGTGCATCTACTTCGCGAGGCTGGATATACAACCTTGTAAAACCAAGATAAGCAACTACAATCAGAACAATAACACCAATGACTGTCGTCAGCATTTTCTGATTATCTTCAATTAACTGTTCCGTTCTGGTTAACGTGCTTTCAACTTCCGAAAAGCTGTCTTCTCTTTTATCTTTATTCTTTGCCATCTCTTAAAATAAGTTATTCCAAATTTGTGACGCAAAAATATGTTTTTTTATAAAATAAAGAGCAGGAAAGGTTTATAAAATTTAATATTAATCAACATGTTGGTGTTATTATCTCTTTTATTGGATGAAATAGCGAACAGTTTGTTTTCATTCGCCTGAAAATGGGAAATAATTCCGAATCAGCTCAGGATTGCTTCCGGCTTCATTCTTTATTTTCTTAGTTTTGCTACTCAATTAGAAAATCACACATGCATATTCAGAATTTATCACTGGTTAATTTTAAGAACTTTGAAGAAGCCGGATTGCGTTTTTCCTCGAACCTGAACTGCTTTATAGGCAACAATGGAGCTGGAAAAACAAATTTGATGGATGCTATTTATTACTTGTCATTTTGTAAAAGCTTTTCCAACTCGATTGATGGATTGAATATCAGGCATGACGAAGAATTCTTTGTGATTCAGGGAAAGTACCAGCGCCTGGACAACGAAGAGAATATTTATTGTGGATTGAAACGGGGGCAGAAAAAGCATTTCAAACGAAATAAAAAAGAATACAAAAAGTTATCGGAGCATATCGGCTTGCTGCCCTTGATTTTAATTACCCCATCGGATATTGATTTGATTATGGGGGGTAGCGATGAACGGCGGCGTTTTTTCGATTCGTTAATTTCGCAGTACGACCAGGTTTATCTGGACAACCTGATCCGCTACAACCGGGCTTTGCTGCAACGAAACAAGCTGTTGAAACATTTTGCCAGTGAGCGTATTTTCAATGAAGAAAGCCTTGATATTTGGAGTGACCAGATGGCGCATTACGGTGAGCTGATTCACGAAAAGCGGGTGGAATATCTAAAGAAATTTCAACCCATTTTTCAGCAATATTATGAGCTGATTTCATCGGGAAAAGAGCGCATCGAGATGGTTCATGAATCCAGCCTTTACGAAGGCAATTTTGAGCAGCAGCTGAAAGATTCCGTTCGGCGGGACCGGATGCTGCAGTATACCTCGGTCGGAATTCATAAAGACGATATTCTGTTCAACCTCGGCGAATACCCCATTAAGAAGATTGGGTCGCAGGGACAAAAGAAAACGTACCTGGTGGCGTTGAAACTGGCCCAGTTCGATTTTATTAAGGAATTGGCCGAAATGACACCGATTTTGCTGCTGGACGATATTTTCGACAAGTTGGACAAACATCGGGTGAAACAAATCGTAAAGTTAGTGGCCGACGACCATTTTGGCCAGATTTTCATTACTGATACTAATCGCGAACATTTAGACCAAATGATTGCCGAAATTGAAGCTGACTTTAAAATTTTTCAGGTAGTTGACGGAACGGTAAACGAAGTAAAAAAATGAGACGAAGCAACACACAAAAATTAAGCGATGTCCTCAAAGAATATATTGAGGAAAATAAACTGCACAAGAAACTGACCGAAGTGGATTTGATTGCCTCGTGGGAAAAAGTAGTGGGGCGAACCATTGCCCGCTATACCGAATCATTGCGAATTAGCAACGGCACTTTGTTTGTGAAAACCTCGTCGCCGGCTTTGCGCAGCGAGTTGCTCATGATGAAGGAGCAATTAAAAGCTCGACTAAACGAACAAGCCGGAGAGGCGATTGTCAAAGAAATTGTTTTTCGTTAATATCGTTCGATTTTTGAAAAGAAGAAATCGCTTTCAATCTGTGCATTTTCATCACTGTCTGAGCCATGAACAGCATTGTGCGATTTCGATTCAGCATACAATTTGCGGATGGTTCCTTCTTCTGCATCAACCGGATCAGTGGCTCCAATCAATTTTCTGAAATCATCCACAGCATTTTCTTTTTCAAGGATCATGGCCACGATGGTGCCCGAACTCATAAAAGTTGTTAAATCTTCATAAAAGGGTTTATCCTTGTGCACCGCATAAAACACACCGGCCTGATCTTTAGTGAGCTGGGTCATTTTTATGGCGCAGATTTTAAAACCGGAATCGGTGATTTTCTGAATAATCGATCCTACGTAGTTGCGTTCAACAGCAACGGGCTTTATCATAGTAAGTGTCTGGTTACCATTCATTTTAATTTGTTTTTTAGAAGTGAAACATGCTAAACGAATTTAGAAAATAAATTAACTAAAAGTAAATGCGGGGTGCATTATTTTTATATTTGTACTCGAATAAAAAAAAAGCTTGTCTTGAAAGAACTTGATAAAGAAATAATTAAATCATTTAGAGAGCTGATTTCCAAGCCAAATCAGAAAATTCTTATACTGCCGCATGTTAATCCGGATGGCGATGCTGTAGGATCGGCCTTAGGTCTTGCGAGGGTACTGAAAAATTCAGGCCTTTTGGTCGAAGTGATTTCAGTGAACGATTATCCTGAATTTTATTATTGGATGGCTGGGCATGAGCTGGTGACATTTTATTCGAAGAAACCAAAAAAAGTCAGACAGCTTTTTCAGGAATCAGATCTGTTGATCTGTCTTGATTTTAATCATTTGTCACGCACTGGTGACCTGAAATCATTGGTTGAAAATTATTCCAAGCCTAGTGTTTTGATCGACCATCATCCTTATCCACAGGATTTTCCTGATGTACTTATTTCGCATCCGGAATGTTCATCGACTGCCGAGTTGGTTTATCATGTGTTGAACGCCCTGAATTTTGACAAGTACCTTGATCGGGAGGCTGCTGAGGCTTTATTCTGTGGAATAATGACCGACACCGGATCGTTCGATTACAATGTTTCTGATCCGCAAACGTTTCAAACAGTGGGTGAACTGCTGAAATTTGGTATTGATCAGGATTACATTCACGGCCAGGTTTTCGATAACTATTCGGCCGACCGCATGCGCTTGATGGGCTATTGCCTGAATGAGTGTATGGAAGTTTTTCCGGAATATCATGCTGCAGTGATGTATTTATCGAAAGAAACACAGAAAAAATTTAACTTTGTGCCCGGCGATAGCGAAGGCTTTGTTAATTACCCCTTATCGATTAAAGGAATTCACTTTAGCACACTTTTTACGGAGAAGGATGACATGGTGAAAGCTTCGTTCCGGTCGAAAGGTGAATTTCCGGCCAATGAGTTTGCTTCAGAAAATTTTAATGGCGGAGGACATCGCAACGCAGCCGGAGGAGAGGTTTATGCATCATTAACAGAAACGCTTGATCGATACCGTAAATTATTGCCGGTTTATCAGGAATTGTTGATTAAAACGAAATCAAAAGGATGAAACAAATGAAGAAAATTAAATTTTTACTGATAGCAATCGTGTTATTTGCAGCTTATTCCTGCTTCGATGATCCTGTTGAGCAAGAGCAAATTGATTACACGCCGGCACGTGAAGCAGCGCTGTTAACCGAATATATTGATACGTTGGAGGAACGTGGATATGATGTGGACACTGCGGGGGTAGGAATCTACTATGTCATTGAAGAAGCCGGTGAGGGTGCGTATGTACAGATGGGCGATTCGATCGGGTTGGAGTACACCGGTTTCATTCCTGATAATGGGTATGTCTTTGACACATCAGCAAAGCATTATACCAACGGGCTTTGGAAGTTCAGGTACACACCGGGAGGTTTAATTCCTGGTTTTGAAGCCGCCTTGTCACTAATGAATGAAGGTACTGAAGGCTTGTTTATTATTCCTTCCGACCTGGCGTATGGAATAGCCGGCTCAGGAGCAATTCCTCCTTATACCACCATTGCCTTTACTTTAAAACTTGTTGCGATTTACGAATAAAACGATAGCGTAGAAATATGAAAAAAATATTATTCTTTTTGACGATCATTGGATCTGTGATCTTTTTGACTGTTTCGTGTGGAGATGATGGGCTTGACCTGGAAAAGTTACGTGCCGAGGAACTTGAAAAGTTGGATGCCTTTATTGAGGCCAATGGAATTACCGTTGATCCAACCAACTCCGGTATGTACTACATTGAGCATGAAAGAGGTACTGGCGATACAATAAAACCGGGTGACCAGGTGAAAATCTTTTATACCGGCATGTTCATCGACAGTACCATTTTTGATGGAACAACCCCTTATGAACCGTTCGAATTTGTGGTTGGCAGCTCAGATGTCATCTCTGGAATGAGTGAAGGGCTTACTTACATGACGCAGGGCGGCAAGGCTACATTTATCATTCCATCGAACCTGGCTTATGGAGCTACCAATAACACTTCGCTGGGTATTCCGCGTTTTTCAACCCTGATCTTTGATGTAGAGGTTTATAAACATTATAAGTTTTCGGATACACAAAACGAATCACAAGACGAATAAATCAGAACCCGCTTTTTGCGGGTTTTATTTTTCACAGATGCAGAGCCAGCGACTACAACTTCTGAAAAAACTACTGCCTGGATTTATTCCGTTTTTTGTTTTTATCGCTGCTGACGAAATATGGGGAACCAAAGCTGGATTGATTGCAGCCTTGGCCATAGGTTCCGTCGAACTGATTTGGATTGGTGTCCACGAAAAGCGTTTCGACCGCTTTGTTTTGTTTGATACCTTACTTTTATTGGCCTTGGGTGGCGTTTCCATTTTATTGGATAACGACATCTTCTTTAAACTGAAGCCGGCGCTGGCTGAATTAATTCTGTGCGCTATTTTGGCTTTTTCCGCCTTTTCAAAAGTGAATATCGTCGCGCTCCTGAGCAAGCGATACCTGAAAGATCTGGTTATCGGTAGTGAGCAGATGAATCGGATGCGGGCTAGCTTACGGCTGATGTTTTTTGTCTTTTTCGGTCATGCCTTACTCGTGTTTTATGCCGCCTTTTATTTGTCAAGCGAGGCTTGGGCTTTTATTAGTGGCGGCTTATTTTACATCCTGTTTGGAGTGGTTTTCGCCATTGAATTTTTAAGACAACGGAAAGCCCGGAGAAAAGTGCAGGCAACTTTGGAAGACGAAGAACAGTTGCCGCTTGTTAGTGAAGAAGGACAAGTGATTGGAAAAGCTCCTCGGTCGGTTTGTCATAATGGACAGAAGCTGCTACACCCGGTAGTTCATCTGCATGTGTTGAATCGGCAAAGTGCCATTTTTCTGCAAAAACGCCCGATGAATAAGTTGGTGCAGCCGGGAAAGTGGGACACGGCTGTTGGCGGGCATATTGCCTTTGGCGAAGATGTGGAGGTCAGTTTAAAGCGCGAAGCCTGGGAGGAAATCGGGCTCAAGGATTTTTCAGCAAAATTAATCAACCAATATGCTTGGGAGAGCGAGCTGGAGCGTGAGTTGGTGTTTGTCTTTGTCACCCGCGATTTTCAGGGGATTCAACTTCATTCCGAAGAAGTGGAAGAGGGCCGGTTTTGGACTAAAAATCAGATTGTGAAAAGCTTGGGGAAAGGCATTTTTACTCCCAACTTTGAGCATGAGTTCAACCTCTTTTTCAATGAAAGTACCCATTAAACAATCAAGTTCTAATTCAATTGTCAAGCTTGATTTGTTTTGATTGGAATCGTTCAATCATGCATTTTGGCTTAATCGGCATCACTTGTCTATATTGATTTTTATACCAACTTCATAAGGGAACCCGTTCAAAAACCATTATCTTCGTTCCCCAAATTTTCCAGAAAATGAATGCACAACTCATACAGCTCATCGCTGATCAACTTCAATTACCATTTTTGCAGGTTCAAAATGCCATCAGGCTGCTGGATGAAGGCGCTACTGTGCCTTTTATTTCACGCTATCGGAAAGAAATGACGGGGAGCCTTGACGAAGTTCAGATTGGAGATATCAAGGATGAAAAAGCCCGTCTGGAAGAGTTAGTCAAACGCAAGGAGACAATTCTTAAAACCATTGAGGAGCAGGAACTGCTGACTGATGAGTTGAAGGCCCGAATTGACGAATGTTTTGATGCAACGAAGCTTGAGGATATTTACTTGCCCTATAAGCCCAAACGAAAGACTAAAGCTTCGGTGGCTCGCGAAAAAGGCTTGGAGCCCCTGGCAGAAATTCTGATAAAACAGCAGGAGCGAGAGGTGGAAAGCCGTGCGTTGGCATTTGTTAAGGATGAGGTGGAATCGGTGGATGAGGCGCTTGCCGGAGCCCGCGACATTATCGCCGAATGGGTAAGTGAAAATGAAAAAGCGCGTAATATGGTGCGTCGGGCTTTTGAAATTGGAGCCACAATCAAAAGTAAAGTGGTGAAGGGAAAAGAGGAAGCAGGCGAAAAATACCGTGACTATTTTGAGTTGGAGGAGCCGCTGAAGCGTTGCCCGTCACATCGTTTGCTGGCCATGCGAAGGGGAGAGAACGAGGGAGTCTTGCGGATTTCAATTAGCCCGGACGAACCCGATATTTTGGAGCGCCTGAATCGCTTCTTTGTCCGGTCTGAAAATGTCTGTGCCGAGCAGGTTCTGTTGGCAGTGAAAGATTGTTACAAGCGCTTGCTCTCGTCGGCTATTGAAACCGAATTTGCCCAGGCTTCGAAACTAAAAGCCGACCAGGATGCCATCCAAGTGTTTGCTGAGAATTTGCGGCAGTTATTGCTGGCAGCGCCCCTCGGGCAAAAGCGGGTGTTGGCCATCGATCCCGGATATCGCACCGGTTGTAAGCTGGTTTGTTTGGATGAGCAGGGAACTTTACTGCACAACGAAACCATTTACCCCAACAAACCGCAGGAGGAAACGAAGCAGGCTGCCCGTAAAATTACCTCGCTGGTGGGGGCTTACCACATTGATGCCATCGCGATTGGAAATGGTACGGCCAGTCGCGAAACCGAACATTTCATCAAAAAATTACGTTACGACCGCGATATCAAAGTGTTTGTGGTTTCTGAAGACGGCGCATCCATTTATTCGGCTTCGAAAGTGGCGCGTGAAGAATTTCCCAATTATGATGTTACCGTGCGCGGGGCGGTTTCCATTGGCCGCCGCCTGATGGATCCATTGGCTGAGTTGGTGAAGCTTGATCCCAAATCAATCGGGGTGGGGCAATACCAGCACGATGTGGATCAGAAATTATTGCAAAATAGTCTGGACACGGTTGTTGAACTGGCAGTGAATAAGGTTGGTGTCAATGTAAATACCGCTTCAAAACATCTGTTGACGTACATTTCAGGACTTGGGCCGCAACTGGCTCAAAATATGGTGGACTACCGGAAGGAAAACGGAGCCTTTGGCTCGCGGAAAGAACTGCTCAAAGTTCCCCGTATGGGAGCGAAGGCCTATGAACAGGCCGCCGGTTTTTTGCGGATTCCTGATGCCAAAAATCCACTCGACAATTCAGCGGTTCATCCCGAGTCATACCACATTGCAGAGCAAATGGCGAAAGATCTAAATTGTACGATGACTGAATTGATGCAGTCGCAAGAACTTCAGCAGAAAATCGTTCTTGAAAACTACCGGACCGAATTGGTGGGGCTGCCCACATTAAAAGATATCCAGGCCGAATTGGCCAAGCCGGGGCGTGATCCGCGGAAAAGCATTCAAGTGTTTGAATTTGCGCAAGGCATTTTTAAAATTGAAGACCTGCACGAAGGAATGGTGCTGCCAGGCATCGTGACCAATATTACCAAGTTTGGCGCTTTTGTTGATGTAGGGGTCAAGCAGGATGGCCTGATACACATCTCGCAGCTGGCCGATCGATTTGTGAGCGACCCCAATGAAGTGGTTAAACTGCACGAGCACGTGAAGGTAAAAGTCACCGATGTAGATATCGCCCGAAAGCGAATCCAGTTAAGCTTAAAAGATGTGGAGCAGGCTTAGCGTTGCTGAGGAACGAAAATCCAGCAGATCAGGTAAATCAAAAGTCCCGGAAATCCGGCACTTAAGATCGACACAACAACATAAATCACCCGTAACAAAGAGGGATCAATATCAAAATATTCAGCAAAACCAGCTAAAACACCGGCAATCATTTTGTTCTCTGATCGGGTTAACCGTTTTTTAGGTCCATCAATTGTTTCCATGCCGATTAATCTTCTTCATCAAACAGATTTTCCTGACTCTCAAATTCTGCTTCCAGATACTCTTCAGCTTCTTCCAGTAGTTGTTTTACAAGCTCTTCGGAATCAGGCTCTTCGCTGAGCCAGTGGATTTCCTGGTTTGACCAGAAATCTTCAATGTCGCTTTCAACAATGAATTTAGGTTCTTCGGTGTGGACCACGAAAATGGTGTCGGGTGTTTCCTGAGAATTGTCTGCAAGTAGAAATTTTGGTAACATAGCTTTTTTCTTAATTGTTTGTGAGCAAATTTATGGAAAAAACTGATTGTTATTCTGCTTTGAAAGGAGTTTTTTAAATAAAATATTGACGGAGATTGCGCTCGTAAAGTTATGAAATGAAAGAAAAGCAAGCGAATTTGCTATTTAATTTTAACAGAAGAAAACGATGTGTTATTTTAGCTACCGGAATTAAGCAGGCACTATGAATAAATTGAATGAAATTCTCTCTCTTATTGACGGGTATATCGGTGGAAGTCAGTGGTTTGTTTTTTTGTTGTTGGGCACTGGCGTTTTTTTTACCTTCTATTTACGATTTCCGCAGTTTCGCTACCTGGGGGCTGCTCTCCGGATTGTCAGAGGAAAGTTTGACCGAAAAAGTGATGAAGGTGACACTTCGCATTTTCAGGCATTAACCACCGCGCTTTCCGGAACGGTAGGGACTGGCAACATTGCCGGAGTGGCTCTGGCAATCCATTTGGGTGGGCCGGCTGCACTTTTTTGGATGTTTATAACCGCACTGGTCGGCATGACGACGAAATTTGTTGAAGTAACCCTTTCACACAAATACCGGGAAAAAACAGCCGATGGTACGATGGCCGGAGGGCCGATGTATTACATGAAAAACCGGCTCAACATGAAATGGCTGGCAGTGATCTTCGCTGTTGCCACCATTTTTTCTTCATTTGGAACCGGCAATTTACCCCAAATCAATTCCATCGCCAATTCGGTGCACGCCACGTTTGGGATCGATAAAATTATTACTGGCGGGGTTTTGGCGGTTTTGCTCGGATTTGTAATTATCGGAGGAATCAAGCGGATTGCTCAAGTTACCTCCCGGCTTGTTCCCATCATGGCTGTCATTTATTTTGTTGGAGCTGTTGCTGTTATCCTTTTTAATTACCAAAATATTGTTCCTTCGGTAATCTCCGTGTTCAGCGATGTATTTACCGGAACCTCGGCTGCCGGTGGTTTTCTGGGAGCCAGTTTTGCCTTCGCTTTTAACCGCGGGGTCAATCGCGGGCTCTTTTCCAATGAGGCCGGGCAGGGGTCAGCACCAATTGCCCACGCGGCAGCACGGGCGCACGAACCGGTTTCCGAAGGTATGGTGGCCTTGCTCGAACCTTTCATCGATACCATTATTATTTGTATGCTCACTGGGCTGGTCATTCTTTCGTCGGGCGTATGGAACGAAAAAATGGACAACCAGTTTCAATCAACCGATCTGGAAATACTGGATGGCGCCTACCTGGAAACAAATGAATCTGACCGGGATCAGCTGGCCAGTTTTCTCCTGGGGAAAGCTGATCTGGCTAAATATACCGGCGATTTACAGGTCACTAACGGGCAGATTGCCGGAGATATTACAATCCTGCACGCCCGCTCGGTAGCAGAAGAAATCGTGGTCAGTAAAGATGGAAAGCCTTTTACCGGAGTGCTGAATGTTGTTAATGGTCATCTGCCGGTTGACGATGGTACCCGGCTCCATGGAAAATCACTGATCCATAGTGCACCACTCACCACGGAGGCTTTTACAAAAAGCTGGTTTGGAGCCTCCGGACGATACATTGTGGCGATTGGCTTGTTGTTGTTTGCTTTCTCTACAGCTATTTCCTGGTCGTACTACGGCGGGCGGGCCGTTACATTTCTCTTCGGAATAAAAGGAGAAATTTATTACCGGGTTGTTTATGTTGTTGGTTTCTTTTTTGCCTCATTTACAGATACAACCATTGTTTGGACTTTTTCGGGGATTACCATTGCGATGATGACCATTCCAAACTTAATTGGTATTCTGATGTTACGTAAAGAGATGAAATCGGAAGTCAAGTCATTCTGGAAAGAATATTCCGATTTTTTTGGGAACCAATAAGCCAACAAACAAATTTTTAAACTACTTTCACAGTAACTCTTTTTGATAACTATGAAAAACGACCTAACAAAATTGTCCCTGCTTGTTGTTGATGACAGCTCCAT
>JAGXIR010000224.1 GCA_024635605.1 Sunxiuqinia sp. | reverse complement strand
TTGCTGCGAGCGGTTGTAGTTAAACTTAATTGACCAATCGGGTGCAAACAGATAATTAACCCCAAAGCGCGGCTCCACACCCCAGTAGTTTTGATACACTTCGCCCGAAGCGTAAGTGGTGGAGTCGACTACGGCGTAGTTCTCATCGTATTCGTAAACCGTTCCCTCGCCAACATTCTGAAAAAGTGAAACACGGAATCCGTATTTCAAGACCAACTTGTCGCCTAACTGATGTTGGTGTGAAAGGTAGCCGGCATGTTCCAAGGCGTAGTTTTTACCGACCAGGTATTCGCCAAAAATGGATTGATCGCCAACACCCATAGCCATACCGGGATTGAAGGCATGGTGAAAGCTTTGTAATCCAAACTTCAACGAATGTTCCGGACTTATGTAATAGCCAAAATCAGCTTTCAGTCCTAAATCTTCCAAATCAGATTCCCATATCCACGATTCGGGATCATCTTCTGGTGTTCCCAGCTCATAGTCGTAGCGGCTCCAAACGGCCGTCAAGTTCATAAACAGCTTTTGATTGAAGATATGGTTCCAGCGTGTGGTCAGCGTTTTGTTGCCAAAGCCCATCCTGAAAAAATCGCTTTTCATGACATCACGGCCAAGGTAGGCACTCACATACAAGCGGTTGTTTTCGTTGAAGCGGTGCGAGAGTTTCAGGCTGGCATCGTAAAAATAAAGGCGACTGTCTTTGACATCCTCGTCCGAC
This sequence comes from Sunxiuqinia sp., assembly GCA_024635605.1. Taxonomy (GTDB): domain Bacteria; phylum Bacteroidota; class Bacteroidia; order Bacteroidales; family Prolixibacteraceae; genus Sunxiuqinia. The sequence continues at coordinate 13,589 of JAGXIR010000224.1, read as the reverse complement.
GATAGCGGTAAGAACAAATCCATGTAGGTACGCCTTCCCGAAAGCAGCAGGGTGGTTTGATCCTTCTTAAGAGGCCCTTCCAGGGTCAGGCGGCTCGAGATGGTTCCAATGCCTCCTGTTCCTTCAAACTTCTTGGAGTTGCCGTCCTTCATCCTGACATCCAGCAGCGAAGCCAGCCGACCGCCGTATTGAGCAGGAACATCACCTTTATACAGCTTCAGATCTTTGACTGCATCGTTGTTGAATACCGAGAAGAAGCCCATCAGGTGGGATGCGTTGTACACGGTTGCTTCGTCGAGCAGAATCAGGTTCTGATCGGGACTTCCGCCACGAACACTGAAGCCGGAGCCACCTTCGGCAGTAGAATGTACGCCCGGAAGCAGCTGAATGGCCTTGATCAAATCGACCTCTCCCATGAGGGCTGGAATCGACTTGATGGTTTTGGGTTGCAATTTTTCCACCCCCATTTCTACCTGGGTAATGTTTTGGTCTTTCCGCTCTCCAAGAACCTGCACTTCCTGCAATTGCTCCAATTCGGGTTGTAGTTCGATCTGCAGGCGCTGATTTTCTTTTAGCACCATTTCCTTTTCAAAATTCTGGTAGCCGATGTAGCTCGACACCAAGGTGTATGTTCCGGAGGGAATGGCAATGGAATAAAACCCATAACTGTTGCTAACCGTTCCCACGCCGAGTTCTTTGATGAGTAAGGTAGCCCCGATCAGACTTTCGCCGCTTTCGGCATCGGTAATGTGCCCGCTGATAATTTTGCGGGCGGTTTTTTCATCGTGATCGTTCAGGGCAAATAAAGATCCGGCTGTGCATATCGACACAGTCAGTAGAAGAAAAAAATTTCTGAACATGGTTTAAAAACGTTTCAATTGTTTCGTACTTGTTTTCTGGCTTCTCCATAAGACTCACTTTGTATGAAAACGTTGCAGTTTTTTTCGAAAAAAAATACATCAAACATGTACGTCTCTGTTTTTTATCTTAAAACAGAGTCATTTAACGGCCCAGTTGATAATAAAGGCTGGTGCTGATTACATTATTATATTGATCGTCCCACCAATACCAGTAGATTTCGCCTGGCAAATCGCGGGTGGGCAAAAATGAATAGGCCAGCCGAAGATCGAATTTCAGTCGGTCGGTTAGCTCAATGCGGGTACCGATCAACGCCTGATAATCGAATTCGTTGAACGGTCGGTTATCTTCGGGGGGAAACCGGCCATGATTATCCCACTCGCCACTGTGCATGAGGTAGCCCACCGAAAGTCCGGTGATAAACGAAATGGACTGACTGGTCCGGAATCCCAGGTAAATCGGCACGTCCATATAGCCCAGCCGCATGATGTATTTCTCCTGATCGCCGGTTTCGGTATCCGGATTTTTGCGGCTGCCTTTCTGGCTGTATTTAATTTCAGCTCCTGCATAAATCACGCGCGACAAGTCGGTCTGGACATATCCGCCGAGCAGCACGCCTGGTTTGTGGTAGCCGTGGGTAAAGTCGCCATCAACCTGCGAGGCATTGAAGCCAGCTAAAATTCCACCTTCGAAGCGCTGTGCCTGAACAGCAAAATAGAACGTGAGTAACAAAGTCAGAAGTAAAATCCGTTTCACCTTAGGTTAATTTTTTAAGTTTTTCTTTCAGAATAGTCACACCACGGCCGGCTTTCTCTTCAATAAAAGTCACTTCCCGCATGTAGACCGGCGGACGTTCAGGATCGACCACAAACAGTGGGATATCGTCGCGGGTGTAATGCAACAGTCCGGCTGCCGGATAAACATTGAGCGACGTTCCTACTACCACAAAAATATCGGCTTTTTCTACCAGCGGCACGGCCTCTTCCATGGCTGGCACCATTTCGCCAAACCAAACAATATGCGGACGAAGCTGGCATCCTTTTTCACACTGATCGCCAAACTTCAGTTCCCAGCCCTCCAGATCGTAAATCAACTCCTCATATTTGGTGCTACGTACTTTTTTTAGTTCGCCATGCAAATGGAGCACGTTCGAGCTGCCGGCCCGCTCGTGCAGGTCATCAATATTTTGGGTAATGATTTGCACGTCGAAATCGCGTTCGAGCTCAGCCAGTCCAAGGTGGCCGGCATTGGGTTGGCATTCGTACAACTGCTTGCGGCGGTCGTTGTAAAATTTCATCACCAACTTGGGGTTGCGTTCCCAAGCTTCGGGGGTAGCTACTTCGGTAATGTCGTATTCTTCCCACAAACCGCCCATATCACGAAAGGTGCGAATGCCGCTTTCCTGGCTGATGCCTGCCCCGGTTAAAACCACCAGTTTCTTTTTCATGATTGTTGATTTTGGTTTTAAAGATAACTTGAAATGGCTGGTTTTGCAATTCAAAAGAAAACGTGACGACCGACTTCGCCCTGCTAATGGATTTAGCCCGAAACCTGCACCTTGAAACCTGCTTGCTGCGCGCGCGCGGAAATGGCATTCAGCTCGTCCAAAGCTATTTTTTGTAATCCTTCAGCCGGGGTGTCGCGCTCAATGGTATAAATCATCACCTGTCCAGGTTGAATGGTTTTCAGCGCTTCCAACCAGGCGGCCAGCTCTTTTTCGGTGGTGTTGTCCACCACTTGCTCTTTATGAATTCCGCGGACAAACAAGGTTTGAATGATGGCCCGGTTTCCGAAGCGCTTTAGTTGTTCGATGGTTTGCTTTAGGTTGAATCGCCCAACGGGGCAATCCAGTAATTGCACGGTTTCTTCGATGGCCGAATCCAGCTTCAGAATATTGTCTTCGACTTTGAGCAGGGCTTGAAACACGCTTTCGCGGTGAATCATGGTTGAATTGGACAGCACCGCGATGCGGCAATTGGGGGCAAATTCATCACGCAGAGCCAGCGTGTCGTCAATGATTTCGGCAAACTGCGGGTGAAGGGTGGGTTCGCCGTTTCCCGCGAAGGTAATCACATCGGGTAGTTGGCCGTTTTCCTGCATGGATTTCAGTTTGCTATGGAGCTTGCCAGCCACCATTTCCCGCGCCGGAAGTTCAGCTTTTTTTTTCCGCTTTTTGGGGTTCCAGCCACATTCGCAGTAAATGCAGTCGAACGAACACACTTTACTATCGGTTGGCAGCAGGTTGACTCCCAGCGAAACACCCAGCCGGCGGCTTTTAACCGGCCCAAAAATAATCTCATCGAACAGAAAGGTTGCCATGCGTAATTTTTCAGCAAAAGTAAGGATTAAACGGGTGGTTTAAAACCCGGGTGGAAGAAATGGAATCATAAACTGGATTGGAGCATTGTAAAGGCAACCAGACAAACCGACTTACTGAACTCTAATCAGATCAGCATTTTCAGGTGGCTGTTTTCGGTTAGCCGGAGTTTGTGGTAGTCCATGCCCGAAATGAGCATCAGTCCCGGCCGTTTGCCTTTTTCGATGCTGCCCAGCTCCTTGTCGAGCGAAATGGATTTGGCCGAATCGAGGGTGAAAATACGGATCAACTGCTCGAGGCTGATGTTTTTGCTTTCCATCTGAATGGCTTTTAACCAACCCAACAAGTCTTTTTCGGTATTGAGGCGCTCGGGACAAAGCGATTGAAAGGGGCGGAGCAGGGGAAATTTTCGATAGAACCGTTCCGGTTCAAATTCATGATAAACATTGACAAAGGCTGGGCAAATGATGCCATTATGAAATTCGAGGCCGGCTTCTTCCTGAAACGGGCCTGTTGGTTTAACGATATCCAAAATCAAGCCGCTTGAATCGACTCGGACGGTTCCTTTGGCAATGGGTTTTTCGTTACCCGTAAAGAGGTAGTGAGCGGCAAGCTTTCTCATTTTTCGGGTTGAATATTGACTTCTTTCTTTGCACTCGCTTCTTCCTGAAGCATGTTCAGGCGATCGACAACCTGCTGATAAATTCGCTCATAGACTTTGGGTAGGCTCGAATAATACACGACCGACTCGGCAAAAACAGAATCGGCCACGCCATGCTTCTCCAGCACCGAATAGTAGAGGTCTTTAGATTCGAATTTGGCCATTTCCTTTTCAAAACGGTATTGATTGGCATAGGCTTCGTGAAGATGCATATCATAAAGCATATCAACCATTTGCTTTTCGTTGACCAGCTTGTCCGGTTTCGGAAAACCTTTTTTCTCTTTGCACGAAAACGATGCAACAGCAAGTAAAATCAGTAAAAAGTAGCGGGTTGTTCTTTTCATTTCAGCACATCAATTCGTCCACAAAGTTAGGATTCCATCCCATTAAATGATCAGCTAATTTCAGAAAAAGATCGAATTTTCAAAAAGAACGGGGCTTGGAGACTGTTAAGCCGCCTTGATTGGTGGGTGTTGTGAGCGGTTAGGGCGTCTTTCTTTCCGCTCATTCATCCGTTTTGAATGAACTATTTCCGGAATTTCGGGGTTATGCTTTTAATCATTAAAACAAGCTGTTATGAGTCCCAAACCACTAAGTCGAAGAAAATTCATTCAAACAACAGGAGTCGCGGCAGCGGCAGTTTCGCTAAGTCCAAACCTGGCTTACGGCAAGCAGGCATTCGACTCCAAAGGGATGGAAACCGTTCCCCTGGGTAAAACCGGTGTAAAAATTCCCCGCATGATCATTGGAACGGGTAGTCGATTTATGGCAGCCCCAGAGCAGGAAGGCTTGGCCATTTTGGAGCAGGCGCTTGATCAGGGATTTTATTACTGGGATACTGCGGCCAGCTATGGAAACCGCGAAGAATATAGTGAACAGCGGCTCGGCAAAATTCTGAAAAACCGGCGGCGGGAGGTATTCCTGGCAACCAAGGTAGGAGAGCGTGATGCCGATGGTGCCAAGCAAACCATTGAGACCAGCCTGAAGCGGCTGCAGACCGATTACATCGATCTTTGTCAAATCCACTCGATTGTGGATGAGGAAGACGCCAGACAATTGGGCGATGGTGTTTACCGGGTTTTAAAAGATTACCAAAGCCAGGGCGTAATCCGTCATCTGGGTTTCACGGGGCACACCTCGGCCAAAGCGATGAAACTGGCGGCTGAATTGTATGACTTCGATACCATGCTGATTGCTTTGAACCACCAAAAAGAACAGGAGGACTTTGAAGAACTTCCAGTTCCGTATGCTGCGCAAAAGGGCATGGGTGTGCTGGCGATGAAAGTCATTCGTCCGCGGGAAACCGTGTCGGGGCTTGATCCCAAGGAATTGATCCGCTATGCCTTGAGCCTGAAATCGGTGACCGCCGCTGTGATTGGAACCGATAGCCTGGACGTGCTGAAGACGAATATGGCGCTTGTAAAAAACTTCAAACCCCTATCCGAAAAGCGGATGCAGGAATTGCATGTTGAACTGGGGCCGTTTTATCGAAACCAGCATTTGCCGTGGATGAAGCCGGAGTATCGCGATGGAGCCTTGTTGGCCTAGGTAAACAGCACTACATCAGGAAAAGTACAATTGCCACGAGCATGGCGCCCGTGTTTGCGGCATTAACGAATGCAACCTTGTAAAAATCACGATCAGAAAGGAGTGCATTGCAGGGAAATCCTTCCACCCGTATAGTAAAGTAAGTTTTTTTAGAGGCTAGCATGCTTAGTCCCTAATGCACCTTCTTAACCATATTTCATTTACGATTTTTACTAATTTAAAGTGTATATTTGAAGTATTCAAAAACCAAATGGCAACAGCAGAACAAATAAAATCATTAATAAATTCACACTTCAGTGGGAGTGATGAGCGTTTTGCAACCATTGCATTACAAATAGCTGCCCATGAAGCACGTTCTGGCAGAACAAATGTTGCAGAAGAAATTAAGCGTGTAGTTGATCAATCAAAGTCAAAGACTTTCAAACTTAACCCTTTTCAAAAAGATCTGCAAGGTTTAATTATTGAATCACTACCCAATAAGAAGCTTAACGAATTAGTTATCTCTCAAAATATTGAGAATAGACTCCACAGGATACTTACTGAATACAAACAAAGGCACAAGCTTCAGAAATTTGGCCTGTCTCATCGAAGAAAAATATTACTTGCCGGACCTCCAGGTACAGGTAAAACAATGACCACATCGGTATTAGCAAGTGAGATGAAATTACCACTTTTCATTGTTTCAATGGATAAAATGGTTACCAAATACATGGGGGAAACCGGAGCAAAGCTTCGATTAATTTTTGATGCAATTAAGGAACGTAATGGTATTTACCTCTTTGATGAATTTGACGCAATAGGTGCTGAACGTGGGAATGAAAACGAGGTAGGTGAAATGCGTCGTGTATTAAATGCTTTTCTTCAATTTATAGAAAATGATTTTTCTGAAAGTTTAATTATCGCTGCCACCAATAATCTTTCAGTATTAGATCCGGCATTATTTCGCCGTTTTGATGATGTGATTTATTTTAAAAATCCTGATAAAACAGAAGTAATTCTTTTATTAAAAAATCTTTTAGGCTCTTTTATTGGCTCAATCAGCCCACAAACAATTTCTAACGAAATTGAGGGATTGAGTCATGCTGAAATCAGTCTTGGCTGCATTGATGCAATTAAGGATGCCATTTTAAAAGACCAAACAGTCGTTAATAAAAAAATACTTCTTGCAATGATTCAGGATCGGCATCACATCCACTCAAAACAACTCTAAATGAACAAACCAATCCTATTCCTAAATAATATTGCTCAATCAGAATCTTTTACAACAACACAAGGAGGCGGTGGTGGCACAAAACTCCCACCCCGCGATAGAATTGCACATGCTAAATATTTAAATAAAAGATTTGATGAAGCAAGGACCAAATTAGTAGAACTCCGACAAAATCGTCAAGCTCAGGCGTTACCATCACGTAACGGCTGCTATCTTAAAATTAGCGGACAAGCGGGATATGAACTTATTGCCAATAGCCTAGAAAACAGAAGAAGTAAAAAAGGGATACGTTTAATAACTGTTTCTAAAAATGATGTTGATGAAACACAAGCAATCATCTATATACCATCTGGAGAAGAACTAAAACTTTCAAGAAAAATTAGTGAATATTCTAATCCTGAAAAGGATAAAAATGAACAGCCTAAAAACAGAAATCTAGTTGCTAGCATTGAAGATATAAACCTCGCCCTACTCGAAAATTTATGGCAAGATCCAATCGAGGACTTCCCAACGGAAACGAAAGTCTGGTGTGAGCTTTGGCTCCGCACAGAAGAAGGAAAAGCTGATGAGATAGTTAGAGCAACGCATGAAATATGTCAAAATATAAGTATCGAGATAAATCAAGAACGTTTAGATTTTCCAGAGCGTTCAGTTATTGTTATCCGAGCTAATCAAGAGCAATTGCAGGAGTTGTTTGCTCAAAGTGACAATCTTGCCGAACTTCGCTTGGCTAAAGAACCAGTTTCATTCTGGTCATCAATGCCCAATTATGAACAAAAAAATGCCGTTGATGACCTTTTAGAACGAGTATCTTATGACGATAAAGGAGTGAGTATTTGCATTCTAGATAGTGGTATCAATAACGGACATCGGTTACTTCAAAACAGTTGCTCTGACAATGAAAGAGAAACCTATCATCCCGAGTGGACTCCAACAGACCAGCAAGGCCATGGAACTCAAATGGCAGGAATAAGTGTTTTTGGTGATTTACAAAACGCAATTGAGTCAAGGGAGCCAATTATCATCAGCCACCGATTGTTTTCTGGAAAAATTCTCCCTCCCAAAAACTTTCCAGATAATAACAATATATTATACGGTGACATTACAAATCAAACTGTTAGCAAGTGTGAAATTAAGATACCTGATCGTAATCTGCAATATTGCCTTGCAGTAACTACAAGTTACGAAACAGACTATGGTCGTCCATCCTCTTGGTCAGCAGAAATAGACAAACTGGCCTTTGGAGATGAGAATGGGAATCAACGCTTATTCCTCGTAAGCGCTGGCAATACGTCCAATCTAATTTCAGAAAGTAAGATCGAATTACTGGATTATCCGACTGTCAACTGCAAGTCACCAATCCAAAACCCAGCACAATCATGGAATGCACTAACCATAGGCGCGTTTACTGAAAAGACTAGAATCTCTGATCCGGATTATCAAGAATACATCCCCTTAGCACAATACGGAGAGCTTTCACCTCACAGCACAACCTCCTTAAATTGGGATACAAAACGCTGGCCGAACAAACCAGATATTATTTTAGAAGGAGGTAATCTTCTAAAATCTCCCGACAATAACATAGATTCATGCGATGATCTCTCTATACTAACGACTTCATCGAAACCGATTGTAAAACAATTTGAATTATTTGACGCTACCAGCGCAGCAACCGCTGAAGCTTCCTGGATTGCCGCACAAATTCAATGCTTACTACCAAGTGCTTGGCCAGAAACAATTCGAGCATTAATGGTTCATTCCGCAGAATGGACTCCACAACTAACAGAGCAATTTCAGATTGATTTGAAGAAAAAGGGAAATATTGGGAATTTATTAAGAATAGCGGGTTATGGAGTTCCTGATTTAGAGAAAGCTTCATCTTGTGCGACAAACTACCTAACACTAATTGCTCAAGAATCAATTCAGCCGTTCAATAAAGACGGAAGCACAAATGAAATGCATTTTCATGAATTACCTTGGCCCCGCGAAGCACTTTATGAATTAGGGGAACAGTTGGTCACCCTCAAGATAACACTTTCCTATTTCATAGAACCATCACCAGGAGAATTACAAACTCAAAATCGTTATACCTATTCATCTCACGGATTACGATTTGACTTAAACTCACCAGAAGAAGCAGGTAATATTGATAGCTTTAAAAAGCGTTTAAATAAAGAAGCCAGAGAAGGAGAAAAGGATAAACCAGAATATGGTGGTATTGGAGAAAGATGGAAAATTGGCCCTACCTATAGAAGCAAAGGAACCGTACAGTCGGACTCAATAAGTCTGTCCGGTTTTGAATTGGCTGATTGTAATAACATGGCTGTCTATCCTGTGGGAGGTTGGTGGAAAACCCGAAAAAGTGAAAAATGCATGGAGAAAGAATGTAGATATTCGCTTGTAGTATCATTATATACAGATTCTACCGAAGTTGATATTTACACTCCTGTCGAAACAATTATATCAATCAAAGTATAAGCTCATTCAACAAAAAAATTCCCCCAACCATCACCACAGCCGTGGCTATATTCACATAGGCCACTAGCCAAAAGTGGCGGTTAGTAATTATTTTTTGATCGTGGCCGATGTAAGGTTTTTCAACCAATTTCCCATGATACACGTTTGGGCCGCCAAAGCGGCATTTCAGGATGCCGGCCAAAGCTGCTTCGGGATAGCCGGCGTTAGGGCTACTGTGCCGATGCCCATAACGAAAGATGTGGGTGAAGCCGCTCCAACTGAAAGAAACGACCACCATCAAAAGTGCGGTTAGTCGTGCCGGAATGAGGTTGAGCAGATCGTCGAGCCGGGCGGCCAGCCAGCCAAAGTTTTTGTAACGTTCATTTTTATAGCCAATCATTGAGTCGAGGGTGCTGCCCATTTTAAAGGCAAATAGCAATGGAACACCACCCAATGCATAGTAAAAGAGCGGCGCAATCACTCCATCGCTGAGGTTTTCGGCCATGGTTTCCAACACAGCGGTGCGGATTTGCTGTTCATTCAAATTCGATGTGTTGCGGCCTACAATGAAACTCAATTGTTTACGGCCAGCTTCCAGTCCTTCGCTGTTCAGCGCCCGAACCACCAGCCACGATTCATAGATCAAGCTGTGGTTGGCCAAGCCAAAAAACACACCAACAGAGGCAGCAACCAGATAAATCGTTAGAAAAGATTTTAGCTCTCTGAAAAGCAAGAACAGCAGCAGCCAAGTCATTCCGACCAAAAAAGCAGCGATAAACGCGCCCTTTAGCTTGCGGTAGCTTTGCCGGTTAAAGCGCTTTTCAAACCACCCGATCAACCAACCAAACAGCCGAATGGGATGCGGCAGCCAGCGAGGATCGCCCAGCAGGCAATCGAGCGCAAATCCAATAAGCAGGGGAAGTATGATCAGGTCCGTGTTATCCATAAATAAAAGCGATACTTTTAGTTACGAGTCATCCTGAACTTGTTTCAGGATCTCTATTGATCGCTAACAGGTCCCGAAACGAGTTCGGGATGACGCTCATCTCTCTTACTTGTTTTCGTTCAATATTGAATACACATACTCCATATCCACACAAGCACGCACGTGGTCGGCGAGTTTGTTGTATTGCTCTTCCTTGAAAGCGTTGTAGTCAAAGGCTGCAACTTCGGCTTGAAGGTGATTCGCTTTCAGCATTTCCTCTACCACCGCCTTGTTGTCGAAAATACCGTGCAGGTATGTTCCCCACAGTTTGGGCGACACCATACAGCCATCTGTTGAGCCATCTTCCAGATCACAAAGCGGCTGGCCATTCATCCGTCGGGTTTGCCCCATGTGAATTTCGTAGCCCGTGCAATGCTCTGTCCGCTGCTGAAAGTGGAACCGCGTTTGCACCGTCCGTTTTTCCTTGCTCAGGGTGGTGACTACCGGCAACAAACCAAGCCCCGGCATCATTTCAATATCGCCCTCCACCTGGTTTGGGTCGCGGATTTCTTCACCCATGATTTGATAGCCACCACAAATGCCGTAAACCCCTTTGCCTGCTTCGGCAGCTTGGATGATGGCTTTGGCCAGCCCACGTTCGCGCAAATAAACCAGGTCGGAAATGGTATTCTTTGAACCGGGAACCAGCACCACATCCGCCTTGGCAATCTCGGCCGGGTTGGCAGTATAATACAGGTTAACATCCGGCATGCGCTCCAGCATGTTGAAATCGGTGAAGTTGCTCATGTGCCGAAGCAAAACTACCGCCACATTGATTTTTCCGGCTTCGGTGCTGCCGCGTTTGTAATCGATCACCACGCTGTCTTCCTGCTCAATATGGATATCCCTGAAATACGGAATAACGCCGATCACCGGGATGCCGGTTAGTTCTTCCAATATCCGGCGCCCATCTTCAAACAGGCTGATGTCGCCCCGAAACTTGTTGATCAGGATGCCTTTGATCAATTTTCGCTCGGCTTCGGGCAACAGTTTGATTGTGCCATAAACGCTGCCAAACACGCCGCCCCGGTCGATGTCGGCAATCAGGATGGTGGGCGAGCTGGTTTCCAACGCCACCCGCATGTTGGTGATGTCTTTGTCCCACAGGTTCACTTCAGAAATGCTTCCGGCTCCCTCCATCACAATGGGATTGTACTTTTCATCCAACGAACGCCAGGCTTTCATGGCTTCAGCAAACAAGAATTCGCGATCGGTTTTCAGGAAATAGTCGCGGGCCGATTGGTCGCCCATGGGCTTGCCATTCAGCACCAACTGGGCTTTTTGATCGCTGGTTGGTTTCAGCAAAATTGGGTTCATGGCGCTAAGGCAGGGAATACCGCAGGCTTCGGCTTGCACTGCCTGTGCGCGGCCCAACTCCAAACCTTCGGCGCTGGCATACGAGTTCAGCGACATGTTTTGCGCTTTGAAAGGTGCCGGATGGTAGCCATCCTGCAAAAAGATGCGGCAAAAGGCAGCATTGATCACCGATTTGCCCACATCGGAGCCGGTGCCTACAAAGAGGATGGGCTTGAGTTTTTTATTCTGATTCATTTGAGTTCAAATTTATAAACACCGCCATACGCTGGTTCAAAAGTGGTAAAAACCTCGTCTATCGACTGGTTTTCCACGATGGACTTTATCAGACGAATCACTCCACTATGCGCCACCACCGCTACCTTCTTGAATGATTTTGTTTTCAATTCAGCCAGGAATAAAGTAACCCGTTGCCGGAATTCCGGATACGATTCACCATTGGGGCAGGAAATTTCCTGGTAATGATCCATCCAATGTTTTCCTTCGGAAGTGGCATAAATCTGGTCCCAGGGTTGAAGTTCCCATTCACCAAAATTCATCTCCTTCAACCGGTGGTCAAACACAATTTTCTCTCCGGGAAACAGATCTTCAGCCAACTGCCGGCACCGAATCAGCGGGCTGGAAAAAATGGCATCGAAAGACTGCCGACCTGCCAGACTTTTCACCAGCGCCAGTTCTTCCGGGTATGAATCAGCAAGTGAAACATCGGATTGTCCGTAGCAAATGCCTGGAGGAACAGCTACGCGGGTATGGCGAATGCAAAAGAGTTTCATGATACAGCCAGAAGAGTAAGGTAAAACACCACCTCGATGATTTGTTGCAAGGCGCCAAGGCAATCGCCGGTATAGCCGCCAATTTTTCGTTCGATGTATTTTTTGAAAAGAAAAGTAAGCAGCAACGAAAGCGGCAACAAGACCGCCATGAATTGCCAGGGAAGCAGGATCATTGGCAAAAGCCCCAAAAATACAGCCAGCAGCAAATCGGAGTTTTTGCCCCGTTTACCAATGGGTTTGGTTTTGCTGAGTTCATCTTCGCGCGAATACCAACTGGTGAAGATGATCACGACTGGCATGAGGCGGCTAAAGGCGTGCCCGGCTACCAGCACCAGTGGAATGATCAGCGGCGGCAGACTTTGCAAAGCTAAAAACTTGGTCCCTAGCATTCCGACCAAACCCACTGTCCCGTATGTCCCAATCCGGCTGTCCTTCATGATGGCAAAGATCTGTTCGCGGGTATAACCGCCACCAAAACCGTCGCAGAAGTCGGCAAAACCATCTTCGTGAAAAGCGCCTGTGGCAAAGATCGTGGCCATCATGCTTAAAAAGACAGCCACTTCAACCGGCAATATCCAATTCAACCCATAAAAGACAAGCGCGCCAATTCCTCCGATAATCCAACCGATCAGCGGGAAATAGCGGGTTGCCCGGTTCAGCCGTTCGTTGGAAAAACCCAGCGACCGCGGTACCGGAATCCGCGTGTAAAACATCAGTGCTGTCAGAAATAAGTTGATTTGTTCTTTCATGGCTTTCAGTTTCAGTTTCGAGTTCGAGTTATATTAAAATCACATACTTATGAACTTTGAACTTCCGTACTTTCTTCTTTTTTCGATACGCCGGCTTCCTCAAAGCTAGCCATTTCGTTTAAAAAAGTGGCCGCCGCTTCAATTACGGGGTAGGCCACTGCAGCGCCCGATCCTTCACCCAGCCGCATGCCCAGGCTTAGCACCGGTTTGGCATTTAAGAAATCCAACATGAGCTGGTGACCTTTTTCTTCCGAAGCATGACAGAAAATACAATTGTCGCGCACTGATTTATCAAACTGAATGGCGGTTAGGGTTGCGGCTGTTGCAATAAAACCATCGATCAGAATGACCATGTCCAGCTTCTTTGCTTCCAAAATGGCGCCCACCATCATAGCAATCTCCAGTCCGCCGAATGTAGCCAATGTTTCCTCTGGAGTTTGCGGGTTATATTTTTCTGAAACAGTTTTCAGAACACCCGTTTTGTGATTTAGTTGTTCACCTTCCATTCCGGCTCCTTTTCCGGTGCAGGCCTCAATGGGTAACTTCATAAAACGGTGCATCAACAATGAAGAAGCCGAGGTATTGCCAATCCCCATCTCTCCAAAACCAATGGTGTTACAACCTGCTTCAAATTCTTGTTGCACAAACTTAGCACCGCGTTTCAAGGCGAATTTGCACTCGTCCGAAGTCATTGCCGGTTCGTTCATCATATTCCGG
>JAGXIR010000223.1 GCA_024635605.1 Sunxiuqinia sp. | reverse complement strand
TTGCTTTTTACATGGATGAAGTTTTCAATGCCTTTGGCTTTGAGTTCGTCGGTGCAAGCCGGAGCACCGGCTACCACGAAGATGGCTTCATCTTTCAACAGGCCAAAAGCAGCCGGAGCAAACGCAGCGTACTCATCATCCGAGCTGCAGATCACCACGATGTTGGCACCAGCCTGTTTGGCTGCAGCAACACCATCTTCAACCGAAGCAAAACCGTTATTATCTTTCACTTCGTATCCGGCAACAGCAAAAAAGTTGCAGGCAAACTGCGAACGCGCTTTGCTGAAGTTCAGGTTACCAACTGTTAACATGAACGCCAACGGACGCTTATTCGTTTTCGAATATTTATCAGTAGCCACACGGATGGCTTCGAAAGCTTGTGCTCCGCGATAAGGCTTGATGGTTTCAATTTCGACATCGTCATTAGTCAGATCAGTTGGTTGCAGAGCATCCTCAACCAATTCGGATTTTTCCAAACGCTCGGTAAAGTTTGGAAATTGATTCACGCCCAGCAGATTTTCGCGACGAGTAGCAATGTTTAGGTCGCGTTTGGCGGCCATTGCCTTTACTTCAGCCTGAACAAAACCCGCTTTGGCAGCAGCTAAAAAGCCGCCTTTATCCTGTATTTCGAGGAACAGCTTCCAGGCTTCATCAGCAATCGAAGCCGTCAGCTCTTCAATATAATAGGAACCGCCACCAGCATCAACGATTTTGTCGAAGTGCGATTCTTCTTTCAGCAACAATTGTTGGTTGCGGGCAATCCGGTCAGAGAATGTCGTTGGATCTTCGTAGATCGCGTTGAAAGGAAGTACTGTGATGGAATCGGCTCCACCCAAAGCAGCACTCATGGCTTCGGTTTGGGTACGCAGCATGTTCACGTATGGATCGTAGAATGTTTTGTTCCAGCTTCCGGTTTCAGCATAAACTTTCATTTGGCAAGCTGCCTCATCTTTTGGTTCGTAAGCTTTTACGATCTGCGCCCACAACAGGCGACCAGCGCGAAGCTTAGCAATTTCCATGAAGTAGTTGGCACTAACGCTCAAGTTGAATTTGATGTTTTTTGCCACATCGTCTGCAGCAACACCAGCCTCGCTTAAGGACGAAAGGTACTCAGCACCTTGAGCCAACGAAAACGCCAACTCCTGCACAACAGAAGCTCCGGCATTGCCATAATTTTTGCCATTCACAGCCAATACGCGGTATTTAGGCAGTTCGGCTGATTTGGCAATCAGGTTTTGAGCTTGGGTCAACACATGGTCAACTCCTTTTTTGAAACGACCATAAAGCAGGTAGTTGCCAAATGGATCGTAGGCAACGGAAGCAACGATGTTTTTTGGTTCCCATTTACCAGCCAATACATATTCAGCAAACGCTTCGGCAATTTTGCAGGTGCAGCATTTCGCTTCGAAGTTAACCTCAACCGACTCCAGGCAAATGTCTTTCAACAAAACAGCCAGGTCTTCAACGGTCACCTCGGTACACTCATTAAAAACAAAGCCCAACGAAGTCACACCTTTCATCAATACTTCCAGTGCTTTCTTGTTGGACAATTCCAAATCTTTTACGATGATGTTTTGACGAACGTACCAATCGTTTTTGTTCGTTTTTGTACCTCGTACATAAGGAAACTCCCCCGGAAGTGCATCCAGGTAGCCCAGCTTATCCAGGTCTTCCTGCCGGTAATAGGGCTGAACGGAAAAACCTTCGTTTGTCCTCCAAACCAGCTTGCGGTCAAAGTCGGCGCCTTTCAAATCGGCAACCACTTTTTCTTTCCACGCTTCGGTACTGACAGGAGGAAACTCATTAAATAGTTTGATATATTTTTCTGCCATAATGTAACTGTTAAGAAAATCAGGCTGCAAAATTAGTCTTTTTACATAAGGGCTGTTCAAAAAACAACAAGTTTTTAACCTTTAGGTAACAAATATCAGGTTTTGATTTTCAAGCATTTAGATATGCATCAATTTGTATATCTCGAAATCAAGCTGCTATTTTTAACGAATACAAATAACAGCTCATCACTGTGTATCGATTTTTAATTTTGAAGGGTGTCATGAAACTTAAGGTGCAATTTTGGCTGATTAACTAGGAATCCCTTTCAATACCTGTACCTTTACAACAAAAGAAGCGTGTAGCATTATCCACATTGTAGAATACCTGACTCAAATAAATGACTAATAAGCAGGGCTAATAAAGAACAATTAACAGCATAACAATTAGTGTTTCATTCAACTAATTAGCACCCAAAAACGAGTCTGCCCCCTGCCTTCCCATTTTTTTTGCCCGATATTTGCTACTCACAGATAAAATATAGAAGAAATCCGTTTTTGTTCACAATTGCCTGACAGAGTCCTTTATTTTTCAGAATAAAGGGTCTTGACAAAAGAGCGAAAGCAGCTTCTACGCTTTTTATTAAGCGCCTGAAACGGAACGTTCATTCAGCGACTAACGAATGTTCAGAAAACATTCAAAAACGATAAAAATAGACCATGAAAGATCAAACTCCGCTATATGCCTTAATTACAGGAGCAAGCACAGGACTGGGAAAAGCGCTTGCCCAGGAATGCGCCCAACGAGGCATGAACCTCATTCTGGTTTCACTTCCGGATGAAAACCTGAAATCATTGTGCGAAAAGCTAAAAAAAGACTTTAAAATTGAAGTCTTCTGCAAAGAAACAGACTTAACCGATCGGCAATCGGTTGTGGAGTTCGCCGAATGGGTAACCAATAATTTCGCTGTCAACGTGCTGATCAACAATGCTGGAATTGGGGGCACCCAGCGTTTTACCGATTCAACAATAGATTACCTCGACGATATGATTCAGCTCAACATCCGGGCAACGACTATCCTGACCCGGCTGCTGCTGCCGGAACTCCAAAAACACCGCAAGGCCTACCTGCTAAATGTTTCCAGCCTGGCAGCTTTTTCACCGGTTCCTTATAAAACAATCTACCCGGCTACCAAGGCTTTTATCTATCATTTCACCCGCGGATTGGAAGCTGAGCTGCAAGACTCGAATGTTCAAGTTTGTGTCCTTAATCCTGGCCCCATCATGACCAACTCGGATGTATCCAAACGCATCAACTCACAAAGCTTCTACATCAAACTTTCCATCATGACTCCGGAAGAAATAGCACATATTGCCATAAAAAAAATGTTCCGGGGCAAGTCCGTCATCATTCCCGGTTTTATGAGCCGGCTGAACGCCTTTCTTATTCGCCTACTTCCGGAGGGTATCAGAATCTTTGTCGGAACCCAAATCTTCAAACGCGAAAATAGCAAAACCCAGAACCATGCAAGTACTAGTAACAGGAGCAAACAGCCTGCTTGGAAGCAACCTGACCAGAAAACTGCTGCAAGCTAACTACGAGGTCAAAGCCTTGGTCCGCGAAAACAGCAAACTACTTTCGTTGGAAGGCGCAAGTCCGGAGTTAGTTAAAGGAAATTTCAAGGATGCTGCCCAGTTGCGAAAAGCGCTGGCCAGTTGCAAAATTGTTGTTCATGTGGCAGCCAACACCTCGCAGTGGCCATCGGCCTACGAATACTACAAATCAACAAATGTTGACGGTGTGCGGGTAATGCTGGAAGAAAGCCGAAAAGCGGAAATTGAGCGCTTTATTTTTGTCGGATCAGCCAACGCGTTTGGTCCGGGAAGCATTGAAAATCCGGGCGATGAATCCTCCCCTTTTACTGAACTACAGCATCAATCAGGCTATATGCGCAGCAAGTATGAAGCGCAGCAACTGGCCTTGGCCTTTCATCAGGAACACCACTTCCCGGTAACGGTGGTCAACCCCACTTTTATGCTGGGAAAGTACGATGCCAAGCCCAGCTCGGGTCAAATGCTGTTGATGGCGTACGGAAAAAAGCTGATGCCTTTCCCTCCGGGAGGTAAGAATTTTGTCCATGTTGAAGATGTGGCAAACGGAATTGTCCGTGCTATTGAAAAAGGAAGGAACGGCCAATGCTATCTGCTGGCCAACGAAAACCTAAGCTATCAGGAATTTTTCGGCAAAATGCAAGCATTGTGTGGTTGGCCCAAACAGCTAGTTAAAGTCCCAAAACCCTTGCTAACCCTTGCCGGACAAGCCGGAACGCTGTATGAAAAAATGAGTGGCAAGCCAGCCAAACTCAACAGCATCAACGCAAAACTGCTCCAGACCGACAATTATTATTCGCCGGCAAAAGCCATCAGCGAACTGCAACTACCACAAACGCCTATAGAAAAAGCGATCAGCGATGCCCTGGAGTGGTTTGAAGAGAATGAGTATTTGAGAAAATAAAAAGCTTCAAAGCAAAAACTCTAAAAAGTTGTCCTTTGAAACAACTTGAAAACCTAAATTTGGCAAGTTAAGTTTCCGTATTTAGCTAAATTTGGCAACTTTGAGGTAGAATTAGAAAAATCCATCGCCTCAAAAGTTCCGTTATTCTAAGATTTAAATGTAAAAAACCGTTGCAGCAGGTAGCTGACAATAATGACAACCCCTGTCGTAATAACCTTGGAAGGTGTTGGGTAAAAGTAAAAATGCTCGACCAGCAGCTTCAGTAAGACGTAGTTGAGTACGATATTCAGCATGGCGACTGAGAAATAGCGGACCAGTTGGATCCGGCCCCGAAGAATTGACTCGGTGAACACCAGCCCTCGCATTAGCATAAAACCCAAAGGAAAGGTGATTAAAAAAGCAATGATAAAAGCACCGATATGCGGACTGATAGCGATACCCGGAGAGAGCTGAACCACCTGCTTTTCAAGGATAAAGTTGTAGGAAACAAAGTACAGGAAAATATCCAGCAAGGTATTCGAACCACCAATGGCCAAGTAGCGAAAGGTTTGTAAATCGAAAAACGGACGAAAAAGTGGATAAAAAAAATCGATTTTATCGAGAACGAATGATTTTGCCTTGAAATATTTGACTTGACCTTCCATCTACCAGATTTTAATTCAGTTGGTTATCGCAATTCTAAGTTCGGTTTCTGGAGTTTCCCAATCCAGTTTTTCCTGCCAAAACAGAAAATTATTTTCTTAAAGCAGTGGAGGCAAAAATAAAAACTTTTACCGAGTTTCCGAGTATTTCAAAAAGTGTTTCACAAAACACGATCGCCAACAAACTGACATTCAATACCAAGCAATCATATATTTCAAGAACTAAACAAAACATTCTTCTCTTCAGAATCGATCAAATGATCCTAAAAGGTGAATGTTTCTTTTAGTTTCGGACCTTTGTCAGTCCACTCCAGGCTTGCACACTGGGTATAATAATCATGTTCGAAAAACAAGATGTAGTTCTTTTCGGCCACTTCTTTCAAAAAGGCTTCCTTTTCCTCCATGGCAGTTACCGGGTACAAATCGTACGATGCCAGCCAAACAACAGGGATATGCGCCTTGGTAGGAATCAGGTCGGAAGTGTACACGTATGTTCTTCCTTCACTCTCAATTAGTGGAATGAGCTGCCCGGGCGTATGTCCGTCGAAAAAACGGATGCTGACTCCGGGAAAAAGCTCGCCTTCGTTTTCAACCAACTGCATGTTCCCTTCCGACTTCAGAAAATTTAAAATATCTGGAAAGAAAGCCGCCTGCTCGCGGACACTGGCCTTCGGGAAATGCTCCCACTGCCGCTTGCTGCACCAGTGCGTAGCATTGGGAAAAAGTAATCTCAGCCGGCCGTCTTCATTCAAAACCGCGCCGTTACAGTGATCCCAATGCAGATGGGTGAACAGGACATCGGTAATATCGCCGGCAGCATAACCGAGCGCGGCCAATGATTTTGGCAAAGCATCGGTTTCTTCATGTCCGTTGTTCTGCCGCACCTTTTCCGGATAATGATTGCCGACTCCGGCTTCAATCAAGATTTTTCGTTCCCCTTGGTCAACCAGCAAACAGCGCATGGTCAGCCGGGTCACATTATTCTCATCAGCCGGATAAACCTTCGACCACAAAGGCTTCGGAATCACACTGAAAAGTGCGCCGCCATCGCACGAAAAATGGCCGGCATGTATGGGTATTAATCGATTCATCTTTTTACTTTCTATGGGTTTAACAATTTCTGAAGACGCTTGTTTGCGACCGAATCTCCTGAAAAATCCATCACAAACTTCACCACGCCGGTATAATCGTCAATGCCTTGCTCAACCTTGTTTGTTTTCAAATAAGCGTCGTTCACTTTTGAAGCGTAGTCGTCAATTTTTTCATCGCGTAAAGTCATCCAATGTTCCCGAATCTGCCTAAAATCGGCTTTCACCGGTTCTGAAATTTGCTTGACCAGCTCCGGGTAGGCTTCGAGTGAATATGCTTCGTTTAAAAAATAGCGGAGCAAATAAACATGGGCGCTGTACCGAAGCAGGCTGTCCGAACTGTTTGAGCAAACCAGCCAGGCATAAAAATTAGCTTCGGCCTCGCCGGTAATTCCCAATTGGTGGGCTTTTTCATGCGCCAACACCACGGAATACTGTATAGGCAACAAGTGTTTATTGAGTTGGACTTCGTTGAAAAACGGCCCGTAATAACCCAAAATGGTTGCCTTGGAAAAAAAGCCGCTAAAGGTTATGGGCTTCGCGCGCCGCACTCCCGCCGGATAATCAATTTCAAGGAAAGCAGAAAGCTGTCGGTAGGAATCCTCAACCAGTGAATCAATCCGCGCCACATCAAGCGTATCCACTTCAACGTACGCCGCATTGGCCGATTCAATTAAACCGGACAACACCGTCATAAACGCTTCCGTATCGGGCTTGCTTTCAGCAATCGATAAGCGTTCATTCAAATCCTCCCGATAATAATTGAAGCCCCACAGCCAGTAAAAAAACACGTACAACCAGGCCAGCGAATTCAGCCAAAGTACAAAAAAAGCACGCCAGCGTATTCGCCGTAACACGAGACCAACTATGCTAACCAGACCAAGCACAATCAGCCCGACGTAAAAAAGGTCGTCCAGCGAAAAGGGAAACCAGCGACTGACCGACGACAGAGCCGTTGCGACCAAGGGATAAAATCCACGGGAATAAACGGACTCCGTCAAGGCCGGAAATGCAGCCAGCAACTCGGTCAGCAAAAAGGTAAACAGCGCCAGCCAAAGGCCAATCCACTGTTTTCCGAAAATTCGGTTCAATCGTTTTTTTGTTTCCACTTGATGCAGCACCCTCCTATGTGCAAAAAGCCAAAAATAAACGAAATCAGTCAAACCCCGAAATACCACTATTTTTTATCCTGAAAAGGGATACTTAAACTACTTTCGCTATTTTTAAACGCTCAATGCTTAATTCTGACTTCATGCACATTCATTTTATAGCCATTGGCGGAAGCGCCATGCATAACCTGGCCATCGCCCTTCATAAAAAAGGATACCGGGTAACTGGCAGCGATGACGAAATTTTTGAACCGTCGAAAAGCCGCCTGGACAAGTATGGCTTGCTGCCCTATCAACAAGGTTGGCAGCCCGAATTGATCACCCACAAACTGGATGCTGTTATCTTGGGCATGCACGCGCACCCTGACAATCCGGAACTAAAAAAGGCGCAAGAACTTGGGTTGAAAATCTATTCGTATCCCGAATACCTGTATGAGCAAACCAAAGACAAAACCCGCGTGGTTATTGGCGGTTCGCATGGCAAAACAAGCATCACCTCGATGATTATGCACGTACTAAAGAGCAACCAAGTCGATTTTGACTACATGGTTGGCGCCAAACTGGAAGGTTTTGAAACCATGGTTTCGCTGAAGGAAAACACCAAAATCGCGGTTTTCGAGGGCGATGAATATTTATCGTCGCCCATTGACCGCCGCCCCAAGTTTCATTTATATCATCCACACATTGCCCTGCTGAGCGGCATTGCCTGGGATCACATCAATGTGTTTCCAACTTTTGAAAACTACGTGGAACAGTTTCGGATTTTTACTGAAAAAATCGAAAAAAACGGCTCGCTGATTTAT
>JAGXIR010000024.1 GCA_024635605.1 Sunxiuqinia sp. | reverse complement strand
CAACACACTGCTGCTCGGATCCCAACTGCTCGGCCGGGTATATATCAATGATCAGCTTTCCTTCTGAAAGCTCAGCGGTGCGTTCGGCCATAAATTCCATCGCGTGATGCACCGGGTGATCAACGGGTAATCCATGTGCCAACTTCAGTTCTCTTTTGTCCGTTAACGGACCGGAACAAGAGGACGCAGCGAGCAAAAGAATCCCACATAAAAATTTCATAAGTTTGCTATTGTAAGCCATTTGATTATTGTTGGTTATTTTTTGTATTTCTCAATGATGTGCAGGGCTTCCTGACATTTTTTCGTAATATAATCAAAATTACCTTGCTCCAAAATTTCTTTTGGAAACAATTGCGATCCCATGCCTACACAATGAACTCCTGCTTTAAACCACTGGCTTAAGTTTTCCTCGTCGGGCGAAACACCTCCGGTTGGCATGATACTCGCGTACGGCATCGGTCCCATTACGCCTTTCACAAAGTCGGGACCACCAACCGATGAACCCGGGAAAATCTTAACCACTTCACAACCCAATTCGTGTGCGCGGCCAATTTCGGTTACCGAACCACAACCGGGGCTCCAGGCAATCTTCCGCTTGTTACAAACCTTAGCCATTCCTTCATCAATTAAAGGCGACACAATGAAGTTTGAACCAATGGAAACGTACAGAGCAGTGGTTGCCTCATCAACAATGGAGCCCACGCCCATAATCATTTCCGGACACTCTTTGGCGGTCCATTTGTTCAATTCACCAAACACCTCGGCAGCAAAATCGCCGCGGTTAGTGAACTCAAAAACACGCACGCCGCCTGCATAGCATGCTTTTACTACTTGTTTGCACAATTCAACATCGGCATGATAAAAAACCGGAACCAAGCCGGTATTTTTCATCGCTTGTGCTACTTCTATTCTTGTAAATCGAGCCATAATTTATATCAAATTCCAAGTTTCAAATTCCAAATTCCATCCGCCAGCTGGCGGACAAATTCCAAGTTTATCGGGCTACACGGCCGGATGCATCGCCACCCATCAGTTTTTCCACTTCATCAACCGTTACCTGGTTGTAATCGCCATAAATGGTGTGCTTTAAACAAGACGCAGCCACGGCAAACTCCAATGCGTTCTGATCATTGTCAGGGTACGTTAGCAAACCAAAGATTAGTCCGCCCATAAACGAGTCGCCACCACCTACGCGGTCAACAATGTGTGTAATCTGGTACTGACGGGATTCATACAACTTTTTGCCATCCCAAAGTACGCCGGCCCAACTGTTGTGGTTGGCATTGACCGAGCCGCGCAAGGTCGTAATTACCTTTTTGCACCGGGGGAACCGGGTCATAATTTGTTTTGAAACGGATTCGTAAGCGGCTCCTTCTACATGTCCGCCGGTGACGTCCACACCTTCAGGATGAACACCCAAAACCATGGCGGCATCTTCTTCGTTTCCTAAAACCACATCCGTTCCGGCAACCAACTCAGGCATCACTTCGCCTGCTGATTTTCCATATTTCCACAAGTTTTTGCGGAAGTTCAAATCGCAGGAAACGGTAATTCCTTTTTCATTGGCTTTTTTGATGCCTTCCAGACAAACATCGGCTGCTCCCTGCGAAATGGCTGGCGTAATGCCAGTCCAATGGAACCATCCGGCGCCTTCAAATACTTCGTCCCAATCAATCATGCCAGGTTTAATTTCGGCAATTGCTGAATGGGCGCGATCGTAAACAACTTTACTTCCGCGGCTTACAGCGCCTGTTTCCAAAAAGTAAATCCCCACACGGTCGCCGCCGCTTACAATTTTATCGACCCCTACGCCATAACTTTTTAAATCCATTTTACAAGCGCGGGCAATGTCATTCTCCGGCAGGCGGGTTACAAAATCAACCGGAATTCCGTAATTGGCTAAGGAAACGGCCACGTTAGCCTCTCCTCCGCCAAAAGTTGCTGTTAAACTGTCTGATTGGTTAAATCTCAAGTATCCTGGTGTTGCCAGGCGCAACATTATCTCTCCAAACGTTACAACTTTTTTATTCATGTTCTAATCAAATTTAATTCTTTAGTGCAATCGATTGCAAAAATAGAAATCTTTTCAATAAGAATCAATTCAAATAACATCGGGCTGCTATCATTCTGAATGATTTTCACTAAAACTTGAAATAATTCTTTGCGTTGTTATAGCAAATGTTTTCCACCATCTCGCCAAGCAATTTGATGTCGTTTGGTATTTCGCCATTCTCCACATCGTTGCCCAGCAAGTTGCATAAGGTTCGACGGAAATATTCGTGACGGGTGTACGACAGAAAACTGCGCGAATCGGTTAACATGCCAACAAAGCGGCTCAGCAGACCAAGGTTCGACAAAGCATTCATTTGTTTTTCCATGCCATCCTTTTGATCGAGGAACCACCAGCCGGAGCCATATTGCATTTTTCCGGGCACCGAGCCATCCTGAAAGTTTCCAATCATGGTGGCATACAATTCATTATCGCGCGGATTCAGATTGTACAAAATGGTTTTCGACAGTTTATTCTCCTGATCCAGACGGTCGAGCAATTTCGACAATGGAGCGGCAACCGGCACGTCGCCAATCGAATCGAAGCCCGTGTCGGGTCCCAACTGCTTAAAAAGCCGGGTATTATTATTACGTTGCGCACCGATGTGGAATTGCTGTGTCCATCCGCGCGAATGATCCATAATGCCAAACTCGTATAACATGCACGATTTGAATTTCAGGATTTCACTAGCCTTGAGCCTTTTCATCAGGCGGATTTTATCAAAAATTACGTTGATCTCCTCGTCGGTATAATCTTCGGCAAAGGCCGTATTCAACCCGTGGTCAGACAGCCGGCAACCGTTGTCGTGAAAAAACTGGTGACGCTTGTCCAATGCCACCATAAACGCATCGAAACTGTCAATTTCCACATTGGCCACTTCTCCCAGCTGATCGACATAGTCATTGAAGAGCTCCGGATTTCCCACCATCATGGCTTTGTCCGGGCGCCAGGCTGGCAACACAGCCACTTCAAAACCATCCTTCTTAATGGCCTGGTGATATTCAAGCGAATCAACCGGGTCGTCGGTCGTGCAAATCGTATCTACATTGGCCATGCGAATAATGTCGCGGCACGAATAGTTTCCCGAAGTCAGTTTTTCGTTGCATTCGTCCCAAATTTCTTTGGCGGTTTCGGGGCTCAGCACCTTATCAATACCAAAGAACTTTTTCAATTCCAGGTGAGTCCAGTGATAAAGCGGATTACGTAAGGTGTGCGGCACAGTTTCGGCCCACTTTTCAAACTTTTCCCAATCGCTGGCATCGCCTGTACAATAGCGCTCGTCTACCCCATTGGTGCGCATGGCACGCCATTTATAGTGGTCGCCATACAACCAAATCTGCGTGATATTTTCAAACGATTTGTTTTCAGCTATTTCTTTAGGTGAAATATGACAGTGGTAATCAAAAATCGGCAATTTGGCCGCGTGTTCGTGATAGAGCTTTTGAGCTGTTTCTGTATGCAACAGAAAATTCTCATCCATAAATTTTTTCATATTCTTCTGATTTACGATTGATCAATTTACTATCTACGATTTATACCTGATGCAAACACAAAACGGTCAATCGCAAATGTTTAAATAGTCAATTTCGCTTTAACAATTACAAATTAAACAGTCTCTTCAAATGTCTTTCGTAAATGTTCTCCTCAACACAAGCACCCACCACGTCGGCATTTTTCTCGAGCAGCGAATAATAGCGCTCGCCCATTTCTGCGGCAACTTTGTATCCCACGTGAATCAACTGCCGGAAACTCGGATTGTAATCCGGGTGTCCCGGAATATGGCGCAAGGTATTGGCAAACTTCTCACCCGACCAGCCATTCACTTCGTCGGCAGATGGCAAAAGGGCATCGTCAATATCAATCACATCAGCATAGGGTCCGCACAATTCGTCTTTGCGACTCAAGGCGCTGGCATAAACATCCTTGGCTGCTTCAAGCGCTTCTCCTCCAGCCAAAGCCAAGCCAATTACTTCCTCCAGCCAAGTGGTGCCGGCAGTTTTTACATGAAGGCCTTTGTCGTGTTTTTTAATGATGTCGGCCATAATCGGATAAATTGAAAACTTGTCGCTTCCCGAGTGTACACTCAGTTTCAAATCGGACGGCAACCCAAATTCTTTTACGGCATAATCAATGACCAGCACATCTTCTTCAAACTCTTTGGCAAATTGCTCCAAATCTCCAACGTAGTCAACTCCTTTATTAAAGCGTCCGGTAAATTTCGGGGCAATGGTTTGTGCAGGCACTCCTTTGTCGGCCAACATTTTCAGAATGAAAAACAGGTCAACCGGCGTTTGCGGACTCTCCACTTCATCCATCGACACTTCGGTAATAAAATTGCCTTTCCCCTTTTTCTCAACCAAGTATTGATAGATGCTGGCCGCTTGCTCGGTTGCCGCTAAAAACTTAACGGCAATCTCAATCAGTAATTTGTCATCGACCGGTATTGGCTCAGCAATTCCCGGAATCTGAAGGGCACCTTTGTATTTTTCGCACGATGCCAAAAAGCTTTCGATGGCTTCTTTGGAGCTCTCATTTCCGATGAACGCTGCAACATCCAACGTAAAAAAATCGGATGCGTCCACAAAAGGTGCTACCGTTGTCAGATTAATATGATCGGCATCAACAAAATAAAGTTTGTTCCAACCCAATGCTTTTACAGCTGCATCGGCCTCGGCCCGGACATGCTCAGGCTTTGTTTTCACGATCCCATGCTCCCGATTCGACTTATTCCAGACTGGGCTGACATCGACTCCTGCTTTGTTCGCTTTAATAATTGCACGTAACTGGGCTTCCCCCTGATGTGAAAAACGGTCGCCTACTCCAAAACTATATTTGCTTAATTCCATGATTGATATTTATTTATTATAAAAATTGTTCCTAAATAATGAATTGCACGATGCTTGCCGTGTTCGCACACGAAAGTAGAACATTTCTTTTTCAAATCCATAGAAAAAATCAAAAATCGATCGAAAAATGTTATAGAATAGTTTTTTCCGTGTTCGCACACGAGTCTAAAAAAAATTCCATAGCTTTGTTGACCTGAGATTTGTTAAACGAAAATTAAGAAGCTATCAAACCGATAAGAAGAATACGAATTAAGGACATTGCAGAGAAAGCAAATGTCTCGATCGGCACAGTTGACCGAGTGATTCATAAACGTGGTGAGGTTTCGCCTGCCACACGTGATAAAATCATGCAAATCATCGAAGAGCTCGATTACCAGCCTAATATTCTGGCCAGCACGTTGGCGTCGAAAAGAGTTTATTCTCTTGGCGTACTGATTCCTGAGCCTCAATCGGAAGAAGCCTACTGGAGCAAACCCTTGATCGGAATCAGACAGGCTTTCAATGAGATTCAACAGTACGGAGTAGAGATAAAAATCTACCAGTTTAAACAAACTGATGCTTCCTTTTTTAAAGAAAAAGCTGCCGAACTACTGAAAGAGCAGCATGATGGTGTTGTTTTAGCTCCTTTCTTTTCACGCGAGTCCAAAGTTTTTATCAAGAAACTGGAAGAGCGCGAAATCCCGTTCGTGTTTATTGATTCGAACATCAACGACAGCAGCAAAATCAGCTACATTGGCCAAAATTCCTTTCAAAGCGGAACGCTGGCGGGCAAACTGCTTGACTTTTCGGTACCTGAAGACGCCTCCGTTTTAATCATTCATTTTGCCAAGGAGATGGATAACCAAAACCACCTGGTGCAACGCGAAATGGGCTTTTACGATTATTTTAAACAAAAGGAAACCCCTTCAAAAAGGCACATAACAACCATCGAAATCAATGACCCCGCCAGTAATGATTATTTTGCTCCGATTGAAGCCGGAATCAAAAAAGCCGGAAATGTCAAAGGAATTTTCGTAACCAATTCGCAGGTTTATAAAGTAGCGGAATACCTCGAAAAGTACAATCTGCGGGATATCCGACTGATCGGGCACGACCTGATTCCAACAAACAGGGATTATGTGCGTAGAAACATGGTGGACTTCCTGATTTGTCAGCGCCCGGAAGAACAAGGGCACCAATCCATTATCACCTTGTTTCAACATCTGATTCTGAAGAAAACAGTCGCTTCAGAAAATTATACATCAATTGATATTATAACCAAAGAAAACCTGGATTTCTACCAGGAATTTAATACAAATAATTATGGAACCAATTAGTTTTAAAGATTTAAGCGGCAAAGTATGTGTCATTACCGGAGGTGCCGGTGTTATCGGACTGGAAATGGTGAAAGCCATGGCTTCGGTGGGTGTCAAGATTGCTATTGCCGACATTCAAAAAGATAGGGCCGAAAAAATTGCCGCAGAAATTTCGGCCGAATTCAATACTCAAGTCATTGGTGTTGAAGGGAATGTTCTGGACCGGGCATCGCTTGAAAAAGCCAATGAAGAAATTAAGAAGCAACTTGGGCCGGTTGAAATTCTCATCAATGGCGCCGGCGGCAACCATCCTTCAGCCACAACTAAAGTAGAACAAATATTAGAGGAAAATCTTGACAATTTGGAAGATACCTTCTACGGACTTGAAATGGACGGTTTCGACAAAGTTTTTGCCTTGAATTTCACAGGCACCCTGCTCCCCTCAATAGTCTTTACAAGAGACATGTTGAAAAACAAAAAAGGAGTGATTCTGAATATTTCCTCTATGAATTCCTACAAGCCCCTGACAAAAATTCCGGCGTATTCAGCAGCCAAGGCATCAGTCAATAATTTCACCGAATGGCTTTCCGTGCACCTTGCCAAAATGGGCATTCGCGTTAACGCCATTGCGCCGGGTTTTTTCATCACCAACCAAAACCGCTTTTTAGTGACCGATGAAAAAACAGGTAACTTCTCCCCTCGCGGGCAAAAAATTGTAGACAATACGCCCATGGGGAAATTCGGCGAACCTGAAGATTTGCAGGGAGCCACCTTGTTCCTGATTTCTGATATCTCCAGCTTCATCACTGGCATCGTGCTTCCGGTTGATGGTGGATATAGCGCCTTTGGAGGAGTGTAATTTGGTCACTAGCCACGAGTTATTCGTCATTAGTTATTGGTCAATTTTGATCACCTAATGACGAATCAACCAATGACCAATTATCTAATGTCCAGTATCTAATCATCTAACATCTTAAAATATGAGTTTTGAATTAAAGAAAAATTGCAATTATTCCTTGTTGGTAGCAACAAGCATGGGGGTGCGCATTACTCCAATAAACGGACAACCTGTTCACAGCAGCGACACATTTAAAATGCAGGCAACAAGTGCCGAAACCAATGTAGCCAGCATCTCGTCGTTCCTCGGACTTCCTGTAAAAGTGCTCACCACTTTTGTAAAAGGAAGCCCCATTGCACAATTTATTAAGAGTAACCTGAAAAGCCGCCACATGGATTATGAAGGTCCTGAAGTGGCCCAAGGCGATCCGTGGGGATATCGCCACCAATTCAATATTGCCGACAGTGGCTATGGTTCGCGTGGTCCCCGTGTGCAAAACGACCGGGCTGGCGAAGTTGGCCGTACTCTGAATGTCAAAGATTTTGATCTGGAGCGTATTTTTGGAGAAGAAGGCGTACAGATCGTGCATCTTTCAGGATTGATTGCTGCCCTTTCGCCCGAAACCAGCACATTCTGTCTCGAAATTGCCAGAGCAGCGAAAAAGCACGGGACACGTATTTCCTTCGATTTGAATTACCGGGCTTCGTTCTGGAAAGGCCGCGATCAGGAATTGCGTGACAACTTTACCGAAATTGCATCCGTATCAGATATACTGATTGGTAACGAAGAAGATTTCCAGCTTTGTTTGGGAATTAAAGGCCCTGAGGCCGGCGGAAAAGGCATTGAAGCTGAGATCGAGGGTTTTAAAGGCATGATTGGTCGCGTGAAGGAAACTTTCCCCAATGCTTCTGTTTTTGCCACCACCTTGCGTGAAGTTGTCAGCGTGAATGAGCATTTGTGGGGCGCCATCATGCTGGAAGGCGAGAACAACTGGCAAGTCATTGAACCAAGAACAATTAACGTTCTCGACCGCATTGGCGGCGGCGATGGCTTTGTTGGCGGTTTACTTTACGGAATACTGAAAGGCTGGGATGCAGAAAAGTGGCCACAATTTGGCTGGGCAACTGGCGCAATGGCAACCACCTTCCTGACCGACTATGCCCAACCAGCCGACGAAGACATGGTCTGGAGCATCTGGGAAGGCAATGCGAGAGTGAAAAGATAAATTCATTTACTAATTTTCTATTTACCATTCACTATTTATTGATGATAAATGAATTCGGATGATCTGAAAAAACGTTTAAAGGTTTTTGCCTTGCGAATCATTAAGCTGGCTGAGAGCCTGCCAAACGGCCTGACTGGTAAAACCCTTGCCAATCAAATTATCCGTTCAGGCACTTCTCCGGGCGCAAACTATCGGGCAGCCTGCTTAGGCAAATCTGACAAAGATTTTCTGAACAAACTCAAAATGGTTGAAGAAGAACTCGATGAAACGCTTTATTGGTTGGAGCTTATTGTTGAGTCTGGATTGGTTAAAGTGGATTTGCTCAATGATCTGATTAATGAAAATCAAGAGTTGTTAAAAATAATTGTCAGCTCTATTACAACAATGAAGAGAAAGATCGATTCAAAAAGGGAAATAGTAAATTGCAAATAAACAAATAGTAAATAGCGATATGTTGTATTACGAAATAGGATCACCAGATCACGAGTTAACAGCTGAAGACCTCAAAAAAGGTTTGTATGCTGCGTTTGATCAGCTGAAAGGTATCAACAAGGTGTTGGCCATTCCGCCAGATTATACGCGACTGCCAAGTCGTTCAGGCGAACTGACAGAATTTACCTGGCAATACTATGGCGATAAACTAACGGATGTGCTGCCCGCCCTGGGCACGCACACACCAATGACCGATGAGCAGATTGCCCACATGTTTGGAACCTTGCCTAAATCACTAATCCGCGAGCACGACTGGCGCAACGATGTGGTCAATGTAGGTGAAGTTCCGGCCGAGTTTGTCAGCGAAGTATCGGAAGGTGCGGTTGATTTCCCCTGGCCGGCGCAAGTCAACAAGTTGTTGCTTTCGGGCAATTTCGACCTGATTTTATCCATAGGCCAGGTCGTTCCACACGAAGTGGTAGGCATGGCCAATTATAACAAAAACGTGTTTGTGGGAACAGGCGGTGTAGAAGGAATCAATAAAAGTCATTTTGTTGGAGCAGCCTATGGCATGGAGCGAATGATGGGCCATGCTGATACCCCGGTGCGTAAGATTTTCAATTACGCGTCGGATAATTTCACCAACCACATGCCTATTCTGTATGTGCAAACCGTGGTGGGACTCGACAAAACCGATGGTAAAGTAAAGGCCCGCGGCTTATTTATCGGCGATGATTATGAAGTCTTTGACAAAGCAGCTAAACTTTCGCTCCAGGTTAATTTTGAAATGTTGGACAAACCGCTGAAAAAAGTGGTGGTTTGGCTCGATCCTACCGAGTTTAAATCAACCTGGTTGGGAAATAAATCGGTTTACCGAACCCGAATGGCCATTGACGATGGTGGCGAACTCATTGTGTTGGCACCGGCGCTAAAAGAGTTTGGAGAGGACAAAGAGATCGATCGCCTAATTAGGAAATACGGCTACTTTGGAACACCGGCCACGATGAAAGCCTGCGATGAGAACGAAGAACTGCGCAACAATTTAAGCGCCGCAGCACACCTGATTCACGGTTCTTCTGAAGGCAGGTTCAGCATTACCTACTGCCCGGGCAAAAAGCCTGGAAATCTGACCAAAGAAGAAATTGAAAGTGTTGGCTTTAACTATGCCGATATCGATGAAATCACAGCTCGGTACAATCCCGAAAAACTGAAAGATGGTTACAACACGCTGCCTAATGGAGAGGAAATTTTTTACATCTCGAATCCGGCTATTGGCTTGTGGGCTTTCAAAGATCGGTTTAAATACTAGAGAATCACCTCCCGACCTCCCCAAGGGGAAAGAGTAAGAAAAAGACAAGCAATGTGTGTGATATGAAAATTATAAAGATCATAAGCTATCGCCTAAATCCGCGTCTAACTGATTGTATTAATGCAATGCCCTCTTCCCGATCCCACAGGGATGGAGAGAGGCTTTTGAAATTTGGAATTTGCAACTATGAAATTTGATACCGTTAATTGGGGCATAATCGGATGTGGTGATGTAACCGAAAAAAAGAGCGGACCGGCTTTTCAAAAAACCGAGCACTCCAGGCTTGTGGCCGTTATGCGGCGCAACAAGGAAAAAGCGGCTGACTATGCCCGGCGGCATGGCGTCCCCAGGTGTTACCATCTGGCGGAGGACCTGATCAATGACCCGGAAATCAACGCCATTTACATCGCCACGCCACCCGACACGCATGCCAAATATGCAATTCAGGCTATGCGGGCCGGAAAGCCAGCCTATGTAGAAAAACCCATGGCACTGAACGATGCCGAATGCCGCGAAATGATTAGAGTTTCGAAAGAGACCGGCATGCCACTTTTTGTAGCCTACTACCGGCGTACATTGCCAGCCTTTCTAAAGATGAAGGAGCTCATTGACAGCGGCATCATTGGGCAACCACTCAGTGTGGCGGTTACCCTCATAAAAAGCGTAACTGAACAAGGAAATGATCCGGAAGCATACAACTGGCGGGTGGATCCGGCGGTTGCCGGAGGTGGTCATTTTTTCGACCTGGCCTCACATCAGCTTGACTTTCTCGACTTTCTATTTGGTCCGATTACTAAAGTTCATGGCATTGCGGTCAACCAAGCTGGTTTGTACGAAGCTGAAGATACCGTTACCGGAACTTTTGCATTTGAAAACGGCACAATCGGAACCGGCCATTGGTGTTTTGTTGCTGACGAATCAGCGACCAAAGACGATCTGGAAATTATCGGCACCAAGGGAAAATTGAATCTCCCAAGCTTTAGTCATGAAGACTTACTTTTAACCACTGATAAGGGAACTATCCGTTTCAGCTTTGAAAATCCTGAAAATATTTCGCATAACCTGATCAAACAAGTTGTTCAAGCGTTGCGTGGCAAAGGAGAATGTGTGAGTACCGGCGAAACGGCTGCCCGCACCAACTCGGTACTCGACGAAATGGTAAAAAATTATTATAAAAAATAATGAAATTCATAATTGACGATAAAATACCATACATCAAAGGGGCGCTCGAACCGTTTGGCGAAGTAGTTTATTTGCCTGGGGCAAAAACAACACCCGAAGTGGTGAAAGACGCTGATGCCATCGTAACCCGCACCCGAACCATTTGTAACGAACAGCT
Source organism: Sunxiuqinia sp. (assembly GCA_024635605.1). Taxonomy (GTDB): domain Bacteria; phylum Bacteroidota; class Bacteroidia; order Bacteroidales; family Prolixibacteraceae; genus Sunxiuqinia. The sequence continues at coordinate 23,258 of JAGXIR010000024.1, read as the reverse complement.
ACTGAAAAGTTCCTCCGTTCAGTTCATTGCTACAGCCACCATTGGCTACGACCACATCGACACCGATTATTGCAAACAAGCCGGAATTGAATGGACCAACGCCCCCGGCTGCAACAGCAAATCGGTAGAACAATATGTGCTTTCTGCGCTGTTTGTTCTAGCTGAAAAAAAAGGATTTGAGTTAAAAGGAAAAACCATCGGAATTGTCGGTGTTGGACAGGTTGGTTCAAAAGTGGCCAAGGTTTGCGAATTGCTGGGCATGAATGTCTTGCTGAATGACCCGCCGCGTGAACGGGCGGAAGGACCGGAAAAGTTTGTCAGTTTTCAGCAAATTATTTCCAAATCCGACATCATCTCGTTTCATGTGCCTTTGACCATGCATGGCGAAGATGCCACTTTTCACATGGGCGACACCCTATTTTTCAATGCGCTGGAACGCCAACCAATCATTCTAAATACTTGTCGTGGTGAAGTAGTCGACACGTTTGCCGCTGAAACAGCTATTCAGCGCGGACAAATCTCGGGTTTGGTTTTAGATTGCTGGGAACGCGAACCCAATATTGACCGCAACCTGCTTCAGCTGGTTGATTTGGCAACACCACATATTGCAGGCTATTCGAAAGATGGCAAAGCCAACGGAACCACGATGAGCGTGCAGGCCATCAGCCAGTTTTTCAACCTTGGAATTGACGATTGGCAGCCTGAAGGAGTCGATCTGCCAGAGCAAACCACCCTGCATTTGACCGGTTCAAACCGCACGGAAGAGGAGATCCTCCGCAAAGCGGTTTTGTTCACTTACGACATTCGCGAAGATGACAAAAGATTGCGTGAGAACCCAGATGATTTTGAGAAATTGAGAGGTGACTATCCCGTTCGACGGGAATTCCCGGTTTTCGCCATTCAACATGAAAATATTTCAAAAGAAACATTAGAGAAATTAAAGAAGTTAGGATTTCAGACAATATAGTTATTAATGGTCATTCATAGTTGATGACCAGCGAGTAAATGACAATAAATAATGACAAACGACAAATAATTCAAAAATAAACTAAAAATGAAGAAGTTAGCAGACATTGGTTTAATTGGGTTGGCCGTAATGGGCGAAAACCTGGTTTTGAACATGGAAAGCAAAGGCTACACGGTAGCCGTATTCAACCGTACCGTTGATAAAGTAGACAAATTTGTAAACGGACGTGGTGCCGGTAAAAACTTCATCGGAGCTCACTCAATCGAAGAGCTCTGCGCCTCACTTGAGAAACCACGCAAAGTAATGATGCTGGTCAAAGCCGGAAAACCGGTAGATGATTTTATCGAGCTCATTATTCCTCACTTGGAAAAAGGTGATATTATTATCGATGGCGGAAACTCACATTTCCCCGACACGATTCGCCGTGCAAAATATGTTGAAAGCAAAGGATTACTTTACATTGGAACTGGAGTTTCGGGCGGTGAAGAAGGCGCACTGAAAGGCCCTTCGATGATGCCGGGCGGATCGCCTGATGCATGGCCGGCGGTTAAAGAAATTTTTCAGGCCGTTGCAGCCAAAGTGGAAGACGGCGAGCCTTGTTGCGACTGGGTTGGCGAAGATGGCGCCGGGCATTTCGTAAAGATGGTTCACAATGGAATTGAGTACGGCGATATGCAAATTATTTGCGAAGCTTACCAGTTGATGAAAGAAATGCTGGGCATGGATGCCGATGAGATGCACGAAGTTTTCAAAGCATGGAACAACGATGTACTGGACTCCTACCTGATCGAGATTACCCGCGATATTCTTGGATTTAAAGACGAAGATGGCGGACCGCTGGTCGAAAAAATTCTCGATACCGCCGGCCAAAAAGGTACCGGGAAATGGACAGGCGTCTCGGCTCTTGATCTTGGCATTCCATTGACACTGATTGGCGAATCAGTTTTTGCCCGGTGTCTTTCAGCACAAAAAGACCTGCGCGTGGAAGCATCAAAAGTAATCAGCGGACCGGATACTAAATTTAAAGGCGACAAAGCCCAAATGATCAACGACCTGAAAGACGCTTTGTTTGGAGCAAAAATCATTTCCTATGCACAAGGTTATAACCTGATGATGGAAGCCGCCAAAGAGTATGGTTGGAACCTGAACTACGGAGGTATTGCCCTAATGTGGCGCGGCGGTTGTATTATCCGTTCCGTTTTCTTAGCCGATATCAAAACCGCATTCGGCAAGAATCCAGACTTGGCAAACTTACTGCTCGATCCTTATTTTAAGGAAAGAGTAGAGGCAGCTCAAGCGGGCTGGAGACGTGTTTGTGCTACAGCCCTTTCCAATGGAATTCCGGTGCCGGCACTCACATCAGCCCTTTGCTATTTCGATGGGTTCCGTAGCGAACGCCTGCCAGCCAACCTGTTGCAGGCCCAACGCGACTATTTTGGCGCGCACACCTACGAACGCCTTGACAAACCACGTGGCCAGTTTTTCCACACCAATTGGACCGGCCGCGGAGGCGATACGGCTTCGTCAACTTACGAAGTGTAGAAGCCTCCCCTCTAATCTTCCGTTAGCGGAAGAGGAATAAAAAAGAGGCTGTCCCAAAAAGACAGCCTCTTTTTTACTAGTCAAAATGGCTATTTCAGTGCCTTTATCTTGATATTTTTCCAAGCCACCTGAAATGGTCCGCGCTGCCCAACACCATGAACCTGCAACCCAATAAATCCTTTAGGATGAGATTCAAATTTCTCTTCGTCAACCAAATCTGAAATTTGTTCTCCATTAATCCAAGTTTGAATTCTTGCACCATTTGCAACAATCCGATAGGTATTCCACGCTCCATCTCTAAACGTTTCGTGAGCGATTAATTTTTCTTCGGGAGTCATCCAACCACCAGAAGCTTCGCCATAAATGTAGCCCGCTTCTCCTCCTTTTTCGCCACTTGCTTCAATTTCAACCTGAGGACCATTTACCCGACCAAATTTCTCATCTCCTTCGGGATCTTTTGTTGTTGAACGGATCTGTACGCCAGAATTCAATTCATTGTCCAATAATTTCACATCGAATTCCAATTCAAAATTGCCATAGTCCTGTTGCGTACAAAGAAATGAATTGGGACTATCTTTGGCTGTTGTTCCAATGATCATTCCATCTTCAACCACATAGGTTGCCTGACCATTTTTTTTGATCCAGCCATCGAGATTTTCACCGTTAAACAATGGTACCCAACCTTTTTGTTGCGCAAAGGATACGAATGCAAAAAATAGAAATAATCCTGTGAATACTGCTTTCAAGTTTCTCATGGTTTAATTTTTAGTGGTTTCGAATTGTAAAACTATAGAAAAGAACCCTTTAAAACTAAAATTGTTTTCAGCAAGATACCACAGACCACAATTAATCAATGACTTGAAGTCACCCGAAAGATAGTCAATGAAGTGATCCTTGACTGGATTTAATTGGCAGAGGTTAAATGAATCCTGTCATCCTCTCAATTTTCATTTTGAAATTAATTCAAAATTTATTTACTTTGTATTTCAAAGTACTTTATAAAGAAAATGAAAAACACAGATACTTATCTAGCAGAGATCAAAGAGATCAGGCAAATGATGGAACAATCGAGCCGATTTCTTTCCTTAAGCGGACTCTCCGGAATTTTAGTTGGCCTCTACGCACTAATCGGTGCATTCATCGCCTACCGGATGATCCATTTTCCGCTGCCGTCATCCTATCAAAAGATCTTTCCATCTCAGATTATTTCAAACCTGGTCGTCCTTGGGTCGGTAGTTTTAATACTCTCATTGGCGACAGTGCTGTGGTTGACTTATCGGAAGACTAAAAGTTCAGGTAAAAAATTCTGGAATCCAGGTTCTAGGCTGATGAGCATTCACCTGACCATTCCCCTGGTGAGTGGCGGCATTCTGATTCTTGTATTCGCCTCAAGAGGGATTTTCAGCATTGTTTCTCCCTCCTGTCTTGTTTTTTATGGACTTGCCTTGGTTAACGCGGCAAAATTCACCCGTCAGGAAATTTTTTATATGGGACTCATCCAAATCGCGCTTGGAATTTTGGCCGCTATTTTTCCGGGATTAGGACTGTTCTTTTGGGCCATTGGGTTCGGTGTTATCCATATCATTTATGGTACGATCATGTATTTCAGGTACGAACAGAAACCAAAGTCAGCGTGAAACGAGCCATCACCTAATACTTTTACCGTAAAGGGTAGTATTTTTTGGCGAGTTCCATGCGTTGATAACTTAATTGAAAAGCGGACGCTGATACACAAATTGCAGAGAGGCCAATCGATAAAACAGACACATGAAAAATTTATTTCATCAACTAGATAAAGCTTTCGAAAATAAGATCAGACTAGGTACCATGTCGGTTCTGTTGGTGAACACTGAGGCTTCTTTCAACGATTTAAAAGACTTGCTTGAAGTGACCGATGGCAACCTGGCCAGCCACTTAAAGCACCTTGAAAAGGAAGAATACATCTCCGTGAGAAAAAGTTTTATCAACCGAAAACCAAATACGGTTTACACAATTACCGAAAAGGGGAAGTTGGCTTTTGAAAAGCATCTTAACGCATTAGAAGAAATATTGAAACAACGTTAAATTTTTTTAATCATTCACTTTGAAATACAAAGTACTTTACTAATCATTTAAAATGGAAACAAATCGAAATTTAGAACAGAAATTCAGGTCGGTCAATGTGCAGTTGACCTTGAAAGTAATTATCATCGGAATCATTGCATTGGTTTTACTGATTCCAAAAATGATGATTATCGGGTTGATCCAGGAACGCGAAACAACGGCCGAATCGGCAAAACACGAAGTGATGGAAAAGTGGTCACTCAGTCAAACCATTCGCGGCCCCCTATTGACGATTCCGTACATCGAACGCATCGTCGATGGAAATGAGGTGGTTCGCGAGCAAGTTCGAGAATGTCATTTTCTCCCGGAAACATTGGCCATCGCAGGACAAATCATGCCGCAGGAATTGTATCGGAGCATCTATCAGACCGTTGTTTATGAATCGTCACTGGAAATTAATGGCAATTTCAAAAGCCCCGATTTTGAGAGCCTGAAAATAAATCCGGAGGATGTTCTCTGGGAAAAAGCCAAACTATCCTTGGCCATCAGCGACCTTCGGGGAATCAATGCCATGGCCAATCTATCGTGGAACGAACACTCCTACCCTTTTTCGCCGGGCATGGATAATAAAGTTTTGGGGAATAATGGAATTTCACTTTCGCTGCCGACTCAAGATGGAAATAGTCTTTCTGCAAATTTCCAGATCAAACTAAACCTAAAAGGATCCGATGCCATGCAGTTTGCGCCTTTAGGCGAAACCACCGAAGTTTCTCTTCATTCCACCTGGAAGGATCCTGGCTTTCAGGGAAATTTTTTACCTACAGCACGAACAGTCGACACCAACGGTTTTACAGCCAACTGGAAGGTACTAAACTACAACCGGAACTTTCCACAGCAATGGACAGGTAACGAATTTGATGTGACCCAAGCCGACTTCGGCGTAAAACTGGTGACAGTCGCCGATCACTATCAAAAAAATTACCGCAGTGCCCAATATGGAATTCTCATCATCCTGTTTATGTTTCTTTCATTTTTTCTGAATGAAATCATTACCAGACAGCGGATACATCCGTTTCAATACATTTTAGTTGGGGTCGCCATCCTGATCTTTTATTTGTTGCTGCTTTCAATTTCGGAGCAAACCGGGTTCAATTCGGCGTATCTCATTTCAGCGCTATCCGTGACGGGGCTGGTATTCGCCTATTCCCGAACCTTCCTTAAAACCGGGCTTAACTCCATCATGCTGATTTCCATCCTAATTTTCTCATTTGGCTTTATCTTCATCTTAATGCAAATGGAATCATACGCCTTGCTGACCGGAAGTATCGGATTGTTTTTTATTCTAGCGCTAACCATGTTCTTCACCCGAAAAATTAATTGGTACAATGACTAACTAAAGGGTTTCATTGAGGGTTCCACTCCAAGTAAAGCCCTCAGTAACCACACCGTTTTGCATCAGTGAGCAGGTGACTTGGAGTCACCTGCTCACTTACTTATTCATAAAAAATTATTGCTCGTTTTTAAGCCAAAAGCTGCCGTTCTTTGTAAAAATATCGTAGTTTTGCGCAATTTTTCAATCCAAAAGCTGATAGATTATGGCCAAGTACTCAAACGAAGTTTCCAGAACCTTTAGTGAATATCTGCTGATCCCCGGACTGACCGACAAAACATGCTTACCTGAAAACGTCTCATTAAGAGCGCCTTTGGTAAGTTTTAAGAAGGGTGAAAAACCAAGTATGGAGCTGAATGTTCCTTTTGTTTCGGCCATTATGCAATCTGTGTCGGACAACAACATGGCCATTGCTTTAGCTCGTAACGGCGGACTGTCTTTTATTTTTGGTTCGCAACCCATCGACACCCAAGCCGAAATGGTTCGAAAAGTTAAAAAATTCAAGGCCGGATTTGTGGAAAGCGATTCGAACCTGACCCCGGAACATGAGCTGGCTGACGTGATTGATTTGATTGACAAAACAGGACATTCAACCTTGGGAGTTACTGAAGATGGCTCGCCCAACGGAAAACTACTGGGCATTGTTACCGGACGCGATTTCAGAACGACACGCGATCCACTGGACAAGAAAGTAAAGGATTTTATGACTCCCTTTGACAAGATGATTACCGGTCAGCTTGGGATGACATTGAATGAAGCCAACGATGTGATTTGGGATCATAAACTGAATAGCCTGCCAATTATTGATCAAAATCAAAACCTGCAATATTTTGTCTTTCGGAAAGACTACGAAAGCCACAAAGAATACCCGAACGAACTATCGGATACCAATAAAAAACTAATGGTTGGAGCCGGAATCAACAGCCGCGACTACAAAGAACGTGTTCCTGCATTGATAGCCGCCGGAGCCGATGTGCTTTGCGTGGACTCGTCTGACGGCTTTTCGGCCTGGCAACGGGAAACCATTGAGTACGTTAAAAAAGAATTTAAGGGTGAAGTAAAAATTGGTGCCGGCAACGTCGTTGACAAAGCTGGCTTTTTATACCTGGCCGAAGCCGGAGCTGATTTCATTAAAGTTGGAATCGGCGGCGGGTCTATTTGTATCACCCGCGAACAAAAAGGTATTGGCCGCGGACAGGCAACCTCCATTATTGAAGTGGCCGCAGCCCGCGACGAATACTTCGAAAAAACGGGAACCTACATTCCTATTTGCTCCGATGGCGGAATCGTGCAGGACTACCACATGGTGCTGGCGCTGGCAATGGGAGCCGACTTTTTGATGATGGGCCGCTATTTTGCCCGCTTTGACGAAAGCCCCACGCGCAAGCTGATGGTCAATAACCGTTACGTCAAAGAATACTGGGGAGAAGGGTCCAACCGGGCACGCAACTGGCAGCGTTACGACATGGGCGGAGGTACTGGTCTTAAATTTGAAGAAGGCGTAGACAGTTATGTTCCCTACGCCGGAAAGCTGAAAGACAACCTCGACATTACCCTGGGAAAAATGAAATCGACCATGTGCAGCTGTGGAGCTATTTCAGTTCAGCAACTGAAAGAGGAAGCCAAAATCACGTTGGTGTCAGCAACCAGCATCGTTGAGGGCGGTGCACACGACGTAATTCTGAAAGATGCCAACATGTAATCAGCGATAAAGACAACATTAAAAAAATCCCGGCTTTGAAAAGCCGGGATTTTTTCATGCCGCAAAAACTACAAGCACACGAACAGCGCAAATTATACTTTCTTGAAGTATTCTTTCGCGGCATTACAAATCGGACATTTATAATCGTCGGGCAAATCTTCAAACGGCGTCCCCGGAGGAATTCCCATGCTTGGATCTCCCACTTCCGGATCGTAGGTATAGCCACAAATCAGGCATACATGTGGTTCAGCACTTGATTCGCCGCCTGCTTCCGACTTTTGCTCCTCTTCTTCTTTTTTAGTTTCAGCTTCTTCCTGATCCAGAGTTTCCCGTTCAATATAAGTCGGCGAATTTTTGGGCGAAAGCATCTTATACTTCTCACGATAGACCTTGTAAGTCAAAGGTTCCTCATCTAAAACCACATCGCTGTCCACCACTTCACCAATAATCAGCCAATGCGAGCCGACATCCACTGTTTGGCGAACCTTGCAATCCAGCCAGGCCACACATTCGTCCAACACAATGGGCATCCCAGTTTTGGCAGTTTGCGTTTTCACATCCTGAAACTTATCCAAGTCGCTACCCGACATAAACCCAAAATTGCCAATCAATTTCACATCCAGTTCCTGCTTCAAAATGGAAACCGAAAAAGCACCAGCTTCGCGAATCACATCGGTGGTCCGATTCTCTTTATGACACGAAATAGCAACCTGCTCCGGCGAATTGGTAACCTGAAAAGCGGTATTGGCAATGTAGCCCGATTTTTTACCATTGAGCTCAGTAGCTACAAGGTACATCCCGTATGACATTTTATGAAAAGCACTGTATTTCATTTTCGTAATCGCTTTAATTGTTCCTAATTTAAAAAGGAGAAATCTGTTCAACCCAAGGGCGCAGCCCCCGCTTCTCCCCTTTTTTTTGAATGCATAAAATTGGTAATTTTTGGCAGACTTTCATAAAATATGACCATCTAAATGCAACAGAAAGCATCGAGAATGAAAGCTTGGCTCACCTATTCGCCAAAACTATTTATTTTAAAATCGACAACAAAAAACATAAATCGGTCTATTTTTGAGTTTACTCATTTTTAATTCAGGCTTTTTTTCGCTTTTTTAGGAGCCTTGATTTTAAAATCTGAAACAGACAATTTTTTAAACGAATAATAATGAGAAAAAAAATAAGTGCAATTGCCTTTTTTATTTTGATTGGCTCAGTTTACAGCTGGGCGTGTACCAATTTCCTGGTTACCAAAGGAGCTTCAGTTGACGGATCAACCATGATCACGTATGCTGCCGACTCGCATAACCTTTACGGCGAATTATATTTCCAACCGGCTACCGACCATCCTGAAGGAGCTACCCGGGAAATTCATGAGTGGGATACCGGTAAATTTCTCGGAGTCATCCCTGAAGTGACACATACTTACAGTGTTGTTGGAAACATGAATGAATTTCAGTTGGCTATAGGCGAAACAACTTTTGGTGGCCGCGAAGAATTGGGCAGCCAATCGGGAGCCATTATGGACTACGGAAGCTTGATTTATGTCACACTTCAGCGTGCAAAAACTGCCCGCGAAGCCATTGAGGTCATGACAGACCTGGTTGAGGAATATGGATACTACAGTTCGGGCGAATCGTTCTCCATTGCCGATCCAAATGAAGTATGGATTTTGGAAATGATTGGCAAAGGTGAAGGCGAAAAAGGAGCTGTTTGGGTAGCCGTCCGGGTGCCTGATGGTTATATCAGCGGACATGCCAACCAGGCTCGGATTACCACTTTTCCATTGAATGACACGCATAATTGCATTTATTCGAACGACGTGATTTCTTTTGCCCGCGAAAAAGGCTGGTTTGATGGGGTAAATAAAGACTTTAGCTTTTCCGACGTTTACGCACCAGTTGATTTTGGTGGTGCCCGCTTTTGCGAAGCACGTGTTTGGGCCGGGTTCAACAAAGTAGCCGAAGGTATGGATCAATACACCAACTACGCCAAAGGCCTGGTTGAGTATGACACCACAACCAACTACGCCACCAACCGCATGCCCCTTTGGATTAAACCCGACAAAAAGCTATCAGTAAAAGATGTGATGGAAATGATGCGCGACCACTTTGAAGGTACCGAACTGGATATGACCCAAGATCTTGGAGCAGGTCCGCACAAACTGCCTTACCGCTGGAGGGGATTGACCTGGGAAGTTGATTCGGTTGAATACTGTAACGAACGTGCTATTTCAACCCAGCAAACCGGCTTTTCATTTGTTTCGCAAAGCCGCTCGTGGCTGCCCGATGCCATTGGCGGAATTCTCTGGTTTGGAGTAGATGATACTTACAGCACCTGCTACGCGCCCATGTATTGCGGCATTACCGAAATTCCCGAATGTTTTGCCGTTGGAAATGGCGACCTGCTGAATTATTCCGAAACATCAGCTTTCTGGGTCTTCAACACGGTAACCAATTTTGCCTACCTGCGTTACGACGCGATGATTGAACACATCCGCGAGCGCCAAGCTGAAATTGAAGGTAAGTTCATCGCTTATAGACCAGCCATCGATCAGGCAGCCAAGCTGCTGTACGAAAAACAAGGTCCGGCCAAAGCGCGCGAATTTCTGACTCAATACTCCGTGAATGAAGCCAACAACATGACTGCCGACTGGAAGGAACTGTCGCACTACCTTATTGTCAAATATATGGACGGCAATGTCAAAAAGGAAGAAGACGGCGAATTTTTAAGAAATGAATATGGGCAACCTGCCTCACCCGATTTTCCGGGATACCCCGAATGGTGGTACGAGGCAATCATCAATAGCACAGGTGATCATTTCAAGGTCATTGATGGCGCTTCGAATTAAAAATTAAAAACATAAATGTTTTGGAAGACCGCAAATATTGCTAATTTTGCGCCAAATTATGCAATCTCTTACACTGAAGCTGTGTAACATTGCCTTAAAACTTTAGAACGATGGATTTAATTAAAGTAGCCGAAAAAGCTTTTGAGGTTGAAAACAACCTACCAAAATTTAGCGCAGGTGATACCATCACTGTACACTACAAAATTAAGGAAGGAAACAAAGAACGTATTCAGGACTTCCGCGGTGTAGTGATCCAGGTGAAAGGTGCCGGAACAAACAAGACTTTTACTGTGCGTAAAATGTCGGGAAACGTTGGTGTTGAGCGTATTTTCCCAATGACTTCTCCTTTTATTGAAGGAATTGACATTAACAAAACAGGTAGTGTGCGTCGTGCACGTATTTTTTACCAACGTCAGCGGACCGGTAAAAAAGCAAGAATCAAGGAAAGAAGATTCTAAAATTAGAATTTACAATATAAAAGGCCTTCAGTTTGAGGGCCTTTTTTTTGTCATATCCCCAAGGCTATTAACTCGCTTCTTTCAGATATAAGTATCAGACAACTGGATAAATCACTTCACCGCCTATAAATGATGCTTTTGCTGATAAAAATCACAGCTTATCATCCGCTACTCAGCTTAATTTGCATAAAACAGAAACTCATGGCATTCCTTCAAAAAGAAAAATTGTTTACCCTCCGGTGGTTCAAGGAATATACCTTTATAACCATCGGAGCATTCATTTTGGCAGTTGGATTCGTTTATTTTATTACGCCTCACAAAATTGTTCCCGGAGGCGTTTATGGAATTGCCATTGTTGTACACTACATGACCGAAGGCGTGTTCTCGTTCTGGCCTGACGGAATCCCAATTGGATTGTTTGCACTGGTGCTGAACATTCCGCTGACCATTGCCGGCATTAAAATATTGGGACCACGCTTTGGTGTAAAAACAATTATTGGCTTTGTGCTTTCGTCGGTTTTCATGGATTTGATCACCTATCTTCGGGTCAATGGCAGCGAACCTTTGGTTGAAGATGTGCTGCTTTCATGCGTTTTTGGCGGCGTACTCATTGGCTTTGGCTTAGGACTCATTTTTAAATCACGAGCCACTTCGGGCGGCTCTGATATCATTGCCATGATTATCGCAAAATACACTGGCTTGCAGTTGGGTCAATTATTGATCTATGTTGATTCGGTCATTGTATTGTTGAGCCTTGCCGCTTTTGGAGAATGGCAAATTCCGCTTTATTCCTGGCTGGTCATCTACATTACCGGTCGTGCCATTGACGTCACGATTGAAGGTTCAAATTACAACAAGGCGCTGCTGATTATTTCAGATAAACACGACCAAATCAAACACAAACTTCTGGTTGATCTGGAGCGTGGAGGGACCTACTTAAAAGGAACCGGCATGTACAGTGGCGAAGAAAAGGAAATAATCTATACGGTTGTCAGCCGCCGCGAAGTAGCGATTCTGGAGCAGTACATCAGCCAGATTGACCCCAATGCATTCATTACCGTCATGGACACCAGCGAAATATTGGGGGAAGGCTTTCAAAACCTGAAAATGAAAATCGATTCGTAACAATAATTTATTTTCGCGGGCTCATGAATTTAGCATTCATTTTCGTAATTTAGAAGGCCAAAATCACTCGAATTATTACCGCCATGAAAGCTTTCTTCCTGATCTTTTTGATGTCCTGTTTCGCAACTTTTTCCAGCGCACAATCGGTGGGACTCGTTCTGAGCGGAGGTGGAGCAAAAGGATTGGCACACATTGGCGTAATCCGCGCACTCGAAGAGAATAACATCCCCATCGACTACGTTTCCGGCACCTCCATGGGAGCCATTGTCGGAGGTCTTTACGCTGCCGGCTACACCCCCGACGAGATGGAAGAGCTATTTCTGTCCGACCAATTCAAGTTTTGGGCTACCGGAAAAATTCAGGAAGAATACCGCTACTATTTCAGGAAGCTGGAGCAAACCCCGGCATGGTTGAACCTTGATTTGCGAAGAACAGAAGATCGTCTCCGGATCATGCTGCCAACCAACATCATTCCTGAAGAGCAAATCGACTTCGCTTTTATGGAAATGTTTTCATCAACCAATGCCGTGTGCAACAATAACTTCGATAATTTAATGGTTCCTTTTTTGTGTATTGCTACTGATGTTTTCGAAAACAAGGAAGTCGAACTCCGAAGTGGTGACCTGGGTGAAGCAATTCGCGCATCAATGACTTTCCCGCTCTATTTTAAGCCGATTGTGATTGACGGAGCGTTAGTTTTTGACGGCGGCATTGTCAATAATTTTCCGGTTAAAAATACGATTGAAGCGTTCAACCCCGACATTGTGATTGGTCATAAGGTAGCCAACAATTCCAAGCGTGCAAACGAAGATGATGTCATGGCCCAGCTGGAAAATATGATCATGCAAAAAACAGATTACGATGTCCCGGTGGACAAAGGATTTTTGCTGGAAAGCTCCTTCTCCAATGTTAGCTTACTTGATTTCAACAAAATTTTATCGCTTGAAGAAGCTGGTTATCAAACTGCATTGACACAAATGGACAGCATCAAAATGCTGATCAGCCGGCGAGTAAGCCAGGAAACCGTGGATGAAAAAAGGCAAAATTTCAACATCCGAAAACCCGAACTTCTATTTCAAAACATTCAGGTTGAAGGCGTTAACGACCCTATGCAGCGAAAATACATTATTCAAAGTGTGAAGCATAAAAATGACATCATCGATTTGAATCAACTGCGCAAGGAATATTTTAAATTAGTAGCCGACCCACAACTCCGGTCGGTGCGTCCGGTATCTTATTACAACAAGGAAACTGGTTATTTCGACATTCATTTGAAAGTGCGGAAAGAAAAAGCAATGGAAATCAAATTTGGCGGTAATGTATCTACCAAGCCCATCAACCAGGGGTTTTTAAGCCTCGATTACCTGTTTTTCAACAACCGGGCTTACACGCTTAGCACCAATATTTATTTTGGCCGGTTTTACAGTTCCATCAAGGCGGGTGGAAGAATTGATTTCCCATCCAACCTGCCATTTTACCTGTCGGGTTATTTGACCCTGAACCGATGGGACTTTTTCACTTCCAGCAATGAATTTTTCTTCGAAGATGTCAGTTCTCCTTTTATCATTCAGGATGAAAGTAATTTTCGCTTTGAACTCGGTTTTCCTGTAAAAACACATGGAAAAATTACCCTTGGAACCAGTTTTTCATCGGCTATGGACGCTTACTACTTTAACGAATCGATCAAACGAGACGATAATGCCGAAGAAACCCGATTTGATACCTTTTCAAGCAGAATCAGCATGGAGCGGAATTCACAAAACTACAAGCAGTATGCGACCGAAGGAGTTGCTAACGAGCTTAGCTTCACCTACACTCTTGGTGACGAAAAACACCATCCCGGATCAAATTCACCGCTTAACCGTCCCTATTCCGGCTCCCATAAGTTTTTCACGCTAAAAGGAAAATACGACAACCATTTCCCTGTCACCCGGCGCTCCAGTCTGGGAGTCACGATGGAAGCAGTTTACAGCAACAAAGAATTGCTGAACAATTATTCGGCGACCTTGCTGGCAGCCAATACCTTTGCACCAACGCCCTTCAGCCAAACCATGTTTCTGGAGAATTATCGTGCCAACAAATATGTGGCTTCGGGTTTAAAATCAATCATTGAGCTGAGCAGTCAAATGCACCTAAGAATGGAAGGCTACGCTTTTTTACCGGTGCAGCAAATTGTCAGGGGAGAAAACTACCAGGCCATTTATCATCCGGACAACTATTCGGATATAAGCCTGATGGGGCTGGGCGGATTGGTTTATCACACCGGGCTGGGACCATTGAGTCTGACAGTGAATTATTTTGAAAAACCCAACACCAAGTTCTATGTTGTTTTTAGCTTCGGCTATGTGTTATTCAACAAACGAGGTTATTAGATCTTGAATTGGACAAGCTGCTGAGATAATCAATCAGGACTTTCGTTTCTGATAAAACCGAACCCAGTCGACCTCAAAATTATGAGGCAGCGCATTGCTTTCACTAATCACCAGTGAGGCCAGGTTGATAAACATCGGATAATCCGGCACCGTGTTCTGAATGGCAAAAAGCTCTTTATCATTTACTTTCCAGCTTATTTTTTCTTTATTCCATTCCATAGTGAAAATATAAAGCTTACCTGCCGACAAACCTGACAACGAGAAGGCCTCCTCATGAAGTTTTCCGCTTTCGGTTTTGCTAAGTCCAAACTGGCTTTTTGCACCATTTTCAAACAAATTGACGCGCACAGAATTGTCTTCGCCAGCCAAGTAAAACACATCCTGACAACTCTTCTCCGGATTGTACTTTATTTTCGCTTCCAAAATTCCGTATTGTGATTCAAACAGTCCGCCGGTAGTCAATGTGTCGGATGAATAATTCATTTCATTTTCAACAAATCCTAAAACCGGATTCCAAACCAACGTGTTCTGCTTTTCCTTCTTCACCTGAATCTGAAGCCGTGCTCCTTTTAAGTGGGTATTTTTCCCTTCAGTAAAAGCCTGCAAATCTCCAGCCGGCGAAAAATTCTTCCCTATGGTTTTCGCCGCCCAGTAATTCAGCGGCTTCCATTTTGAATGATCCAGCACCCCGGCATCAAAGCGATCTTCAAACACAATGTTCCATTTTTTAAAGAAATCCAGGGCTGTTGAATTTTTATATTTCTGATAAAGAATAATTTCCGTTTTATTCTTCAATTCAAGGTATCGTTTTTCTGCTTCAAACTCCGGGGTTTTCTCCCACTTCTTCGGATCTTCCAAATATGCTTTCTGCTTTTTAAAATCATCCGACTCAACCACATCCTTCAGATCTTCAAAACTCCGTTTCTCTTCTGAATGCTGCATCCGAAGGTAATTTTTAAAAGCAGCTGATTTTGGGTATCGATGAAAAAACAGAACAGGCTCAGCCGATTTTAACCGTTTGTATTCGGCTTGCAATTCTTTTGCTTTTTCATCTGATTTATTCAATCCTTCCTGAACCAATTTCTCCAACTCAAAATAACGATCCAGCTCGGTTCCTTCCTTGAGTCTTTCGTAACGTTTCAAATCTGCCGAGCCGGCAGTTTGATAATATCGCTGCAATTTTTTGTTTCGTTTGAGCTTCTCAAACTGCTTGAGTTGGCGATCTTCGGGGCTTCCCTTAAACTTCAACGCCTTCAATTCGGCCTTGTGCTTTTTAAAAGATTCGGTACTGACCTGCTCCTCCAGAATCAAAAATTCCTTCAATTCAGCAGACTGTTCAACTTGAGAAAATACTTGGTAATCGTTCCAAAGGGATTCTTTTTCAGACTCGATTTTTGAAGTGGCTTTAATACCGCCAAAGGCATTTAGTAGAAACAGTTTTAGAGACATTTTAAGCGTTTTTCTTCGGGTTTATTCGATTTAAAAATAGCAATAAAAAACTTAGTTGATAACATTTTTCAGCTTCTGTCGGAAAAATATTAATTTCAACTCGAAAACTTTGACAATCCTGTTCTTATGAAAATAAATAAACACATGCGATTTCTTCTGCTTATTGTAAGCTTATTTGTTTGCTTACCGGCTACAGCTCAAGACTATTTCAAGAATGGTGGTGAGGCCGGAAAAACCTATTTACTATTAGCTCACCCCACGATTGAAAACATCAAAACGATGAAATACCTGGTCGACAACAATATTCTATTTGTTGGAGAAACCGAAATTGTGGGTATTTATTACAGCTTTGAGAACTACAACTACAACCAATCCATCGATTATATCCGGGACAATGAGCTCAACCGGTTTCACCTGCAACACCTTACAGGCATGCTGCGGCCAGACAATATTTTTTCAGAAAATGACTTCTCCGGCAATTTTGAAATTCTGTTTCAGCAAACGCTGGGGATCTTCTTTATGGGAGGCCCCGACATTCAACCTGAACTATACGGCGAAGAAAATCAATACGCAATAGTTACCGATCCTTACCGGCACTTATTCGAACTTTCCCTGCTGTTCCATCTGCTGGGTGGACCGCAAAATCCCGATTATGTTCCCCTGCTCGAAAGCAATCCAAAATATTTTATTGCCGGATTTTGTCTGGGCATGCAAAGTATGAATGTTGCCACCGGAGGAAGCCTCATTCAAGATATTCCATCCGAAATTTATGATATCGATGATCCGGCAGAGATTGTCCAGCTTGATAACGACAAAATTCATCATAATTACTGGCAGGAAATTTTTGAAAACGATCAATTGATGACTTCTAATTTTCACCCTTTACAATTGGCTGAAAATGGCTTTTTCAGGAACGAAGTCAAATGGCGTCCAACGGTGTCGCCCCCGGTGCTAAGCTCACATCATCAGTCGATCGAGAATTTGAACGACTGTTGGGAAATCACCGCCTGGTCCATGGACAAAAAGGTCATTGAAGGCATCCGGCATAAAAACTATTCCAATGTCTTTGCCGTTCAGTTTCACCCCGAAGTACCGACTTTGTTTGAACCGGGCGATGCCTTGATTTTCTCGCCTTCTGATCAGCCGCGAACATATTTCGACCGAATTGGTCCGGAAGGAGCGAAATTTCACAAACGGTTGTGGCGGTACATTTCAAAATCCATTCAATAGCCCGGAACCTGTTTATTCTCTAAAAAATTCTATTTTTGCAGCTCAAATAAATTGTATGGGCTTTTTAGAAGAGATTAAACGAAGAAGAACTTTTGGTATCGTGAGTCACCCGGATGCCGGAAAAACCACACTGACGGAAAAACTCCTGCTTTTTGGAGGTGCGATCCGGGTTGCCGGAGCCGTGAAAAGCAATAAAATTAAGAAGGGAGCCACGTCCGACTTTATGGAAATTGAGCGCCAAAGGGGAATCTCCGTAGCCACCTCGGTCATGGGTTTTGAATACCGCAACTATAAAATCAACATCCTTGATACTCCCGGCCACCAGGATTTCCAGGAAGACACGTTCCGTACACTAACCGCAGTCGATAGTGTCATTATCGTTATTGATGCTGCCAAAGGTGTGGAAGCCCAAACAGAAAAGCTAATGAATGTTTGCCGGATGCGAAAAACACCGGTCATTGTTTTCATCAACAAAATGGATCGCCCAACACAAGATCCGTTTGAGCTGCTGGATGAAATTGAAAACCAACTGCAAATTAAGACACGCCCTTTAAGCTGGCCAATCAACAATGGCCCCGATTTCAAGGGCGTTTACAATATTTACAACAAAAGCTTGCGACTTTTTGAAGCCAATGTGCAGGAAATCAATGAAGGCATTGATTTTGAAGATTTGAGCAGCCCGGAGCTGGAAGAATACATTGGAGAAGATGCTGAAGTTTTGCGTGAAGAGCTTGAATTGGTTGAAGGCGTCTATCCTGAATTTGACATCCAGGAATATCAGGAAGGAAATTTGGCCCCTGTGTTTTTTGGCAGCGCGTTATACAACTTTGGGGTGCAGGAACTGTTGGACGCTTTTGTGGAGATTGCCCCCTCACCCCGGCCAAGCATCACCGAAGAACGAGAAATAAAACCCGAGGAAAACGAGTTCACAGGTTTTATTTTTAAAATTCATGCCAACATCGATCCCAATCACCGCAGCCGGATTGCTTTTGTAAAAATTTGCTCTGGAAAGTTTGAGCGCAACAAACCATACAAACACATTCGCAGCGGCAAGCCGCTTCGGATCTCAAGTCCAACGGCGTTTATGGCCTCCCAACGCGAAATTATCGACGAGGCTTATCCCGGCGATATCATTGGTGTTCCCGATTCGGGGAACCTGGTGATTGGCGATTCCATTACTTCGGGCGAAGAAATTCACTTCAAAGGCTTGCCCAGTTTTTCACCCGAGCTGTTTCGGTACATCGAAAATGCGGACCCCATGAAATCGAAGCAATTGGCTAAAGGAGTTGACCAGCTGATGGACGAAGGTGTAGCCCAGCTTTTCACCAACCAGTTTAATGGTCGCAAAATTATTGGAACTGTTGGCCAGCTTCAGTTTGAGGTTATTGAATACCGCTTGCTGCACGAATATGGCGCCAAGTGCCGTTTCGAAAACTTGCCAATGCACAAAGCCTGTTGGATTGAATGTAATGACCCAAAATTGCTGAATGAATTTAGAAAACGAAAACACCAGAAGATGGCCGTAGACAAACGTGGCCGCGATGTTTTTATGGCCGATTCCAGCTTTATTCTACAAATGGCCCAAGATGAGTTTAAAGACATTAAGTTTCACTTTACCAGCGAGTTTTAGGGCAAACCGCAGAGGCGCAAAGGCGCAGAGAAGAATGATCGGTGGATTGGCAGAATGATAATTTCCCATCGGGAATCCATATCAATAGAAAAAATACCTTTGATATGAGGGTATTCCCCAGCGGGGATTAATAGCCAACCTTTGGCTTTCTGTTGATCCCCTGACGGGGAATACCATAGGGGGACGAAACAGCCATGTCCGCCCCTTCCCCCTCCATTTTTATTTCGTTTTGAATGAGAATGCCTACAGTAGAGGCACGAAAGTGCGAAAAGGAAAAAGAAGAAAAAGAAAAACTTCGCGTCTCTGCGCCTTTGCGGTGAAATATTAACAATCAATGAATGATAACGAGCAAGCTCGATAGCCAATCAATAAATCAGTCTAAAACTTCTTGCTTTTCCCTATATTCGCAAAAACTCTTTTACAATGGAAGTATTCTATCATGGCGACCTTTTTTCATATGTTTTGTTGCCCTTGCTCATCTTTTTCGCGCGCATCAGCGATGTGACTATCGGCACCATGCGGATTGTGATGGTTTCAAAAGGGCAGAAACTCATTGCTCCCTTGCTCGGTTTTTTTGAAGTGATTATCTGGCTGGTCACCATGAGCAAAATCATCCAGAATATTGACAATTGGGTGGCTTACGTAGCTTATGGGGCAGGATTTGCCACCGGAAACTATATTGGGCTGATCATTGAAGAAAAGCTGGCGGTTGGCATCGTTCAACTCCAGATTATCACCCGTAAAAGCGCCCAAAACTTAATTGCCAAACTCAAAGCCGGCGGCTATGGCATTACCCACCACGAAGCGCAGGGTGCCAACGAAAAAGTAGCGGTCATTTACACCATCATCAAACGGAATGAAGTCAACAAAGTGCTGGAAATCATGCGTACCTACAATCCAAACGCTTTTTACTCCATCGAAGAGGTAAAATCCATCAGCCGGGCAGCATCCAGTTATTTCAAGCCAAACCTCCGTTGGCGAAAGGGAAAATAATCAGTTTTCATTCCTTGTTTCCAGAATTCAAAGTATTTCACACAAATACGGGTTCATTGGTTCGAATTCATAAAAAAAGCAAACCGAAAAATATCAATTCTTAAATAAAATTCTGATCTTTGTCAGACTTTTATCCTCTCATTAAAGGCAAAAATCAATTCACCAAAAATAAATATATATGTTTAAGATTCAGACCTTAAATAAGATTGATCCCGAAGGCCTAAAATACTTTCCTTTGGATCAATATGAAATTGCCAGTGAGTTTTCAAACCCCGACGGAATTATTGTTCGTAGCATGAAAATGCATGACATGGAATTGCCTTCGAACCTGAAAGCCATTGCCCGTGCCGGCGCTGGTGTTAACAATATTCCTATTGACAAGTGTACCGACCGTGGTGTTGTTGTTTTTAACACACCGGGAGCCAATGCCCATGCAGTGAAAGAACTCACCATTGCCGGATTATTGCTGGCATCGCGCGACGTGACAGGCGCCATTGAGTGGGCAAAAACCTTGATCGGAAAAGGCGATCAGGTTCCTGCTTTAATTGAAGCTGGCAAAAACAACTTTGGCGGACAGGAAATTCGTGGAAAAACGCTGGCCGTAATCGGACTTGGAGCAATCGGCGTTTTGGTTGCCAACGCGGCACAGGCGCTCGGCATGAATGTGTTGGGCTACGATCCCTTTATCTCAGTAAAACACGCCTGGAAGCTGAGCAGAAATGTAAAACATGCTGAAGGGATGGAATCGTTGCTGGCTCATGCGGATTATGTGACTTTGCAAATTCCACTGACAGAGGAAACCAAAGGGTTTATCAATAAAGACAAATTCAAGATGATGAAAAACGGTGTTCGTCTGCTGAACTTTGCACGCGGAGGCCTGGTAAATAATAAAGACTTGGCAGCGGCTATTGAATCGGGCAAAGTGGCCCGATACATCACCGATTTCCCCGATGAAGAAACCCTCAAAATGGACAAGGTCATTTCAATTCCTCACCTGGGCGCTTCAACTGCTGAATCAGAAACCAACTGCGCGATTATGGCTGTTGACCAAATGAAAGAATTCCTGGAAAACGGAAATATCATCAACTCGGTGAATTTTCCGGCAGCCGAAATGGAACACACCGGAGGTGCACGAATAATTATCGCCAACAAAAACGTCCCCAACATGGTAAGCCAAATTTCGACTTTGCTGGCCACCGAAGGCTACAACATTGCCAACATGCTCAACCGTAACAAAGCTGAAATCGCCTACAACATTATTGACGTTGACCGCAAAGGGGCTGACCCGGCACTTGCTGATAAAATAGCAACCATTGATGGGGTCATTATGGTACGAATCATTCAATAAGCTCTTGCCTTGTTGATTGACCGATACCGGACGATGTTAAGCTTTTTGCTTTCTCCGTCCGGTATCTTTGTTTTTATTCGTGCTGCTTGGCAAATAATTTTATTTTTGCATACGTTGTGAAAAACACAATAAAACTTGATAATTAAATTCTGGCAAAAAATTAAATCATGAGTAACAAATTGATTGAAAAAGCTGCGGATAATGTCCGTATCCTTTCTGCCGCAATGGTTGAAAAAGCAAAATCCGGCCATCCTGGTGGTGCCATGGGCGGAGCCGATTTTGTAAGTGTACTTTATTCTGAATTTCTAAATTACGACCCGACCGACATGAGTTGGCCTAACCGCGACCGCTTCTTTTTAGATCCGGGGCACATGTCGCCCATGTTGTATTCTATTTTATCCCTGACCGGGAAATTCAACATGGAAGATCTGAAAAACTTCCGCCAGTGGGAAAGCGTCACTCCGGGACATCCGGAACTGGATGTTGAACGGGGCGTGGAAAACACCTCCGGCCCGCTCGGACAAGGACATACCATGGCTGTTGGTGCAGCCATCGTGGAACGTTTTATGGTCGCCCGCTTTGGCGAATGGATGGCTCACAAAACCTACACCTTCATCTCAGATGGCGGTGTGCAGGAAGAAATTTCGCAAGGTGCTGGCCGAATTGCCGGATTCCTTGGATTGAACAACCTGGTGATGTTTTACGATTCGAACGACATTCAATTGTCGACCGAAACGGATAAAGTATCGACTGAAGATACAGCCAAAAAATACGAAGCCTGGGGATGGAAAGTCATCACCATTGAAGGTAACAACCAGAATGCTATTCGCGAAGCGTTAAAATCGGCCAATCTGGAAACAGAAAAACCAAGCCTGATTATTGGAAAAACCATTATGGGTAAAGGTGCGCTGACCGATGCTGGCGAAAACTTTGAACGCAAAGTTTCAACCCACGGCATGCCGCTGGGCGAAGCTGGTGGCAACCTGTCCAAAACGGTTGCCAACCTGGGCGGCGATCCGGAAAATCCATTCCAGGTGTTTCCTGAAGTGGAAGATTTCTTCACGAAAAGAAACAAAGAACTGGCAGCAGCCACTGCAGTAAAAAAAGCAGAACAAGCCGAATGGGAAAAAGGCAACCCGGAACTGGCAAAAAAACTGAATCAATTCTTTTCGAAAGAAATCCCTGAATTTGATTTCACCAAAATCCAACAAAAACCCGGTGTGGCATCACGTGCAGCGTCATCAACAGTGTTGGCAGCTTTTGCCGACGATGTTGAAAACATGATTGTTGCCTCCGCCGATCTTTCCAACTCGGACAAAACCGACGGCTTTCTGAAAAAAACCACTGCTTTTACAAAAGGTGATTTCTCTGGTGCCTTCCTTCAAGCTGGTGTTTGCGAGCTGACCATGGCCGCCATCATGAATGGAATGGCTTTGCATGGCGGCGTGATCCCGGTTTGTGGTACCTTCTTTGTATTTAGCGATTACCAAAAGCCAGCCGTTCGTTTGGCTGCCTTGATGGAGTTGCCAGTAAAATTTGTTTGGACCCACGATGCATTCCGTGTTGGCGAAGATGGCCCAACGCACCAACCCGTTGAGCAGGAAGCACAAATCCGCTTGCTGGAAAAGCTAAAGAACCACAAAGGTGAAAATTCAACGTTGGTATTGCGCCCGGCTGATTCAGAAGAAACAACCGTAGCCTGGAAACTGGCATTGGAAAATATCAAAACGCCAACAGCGTTGATCTTATCGCGCCAGAACATTCCGAACCTTCCCGGAAAAGACCGTTACGCCGAAGCCCTGAAATCAGAAAAAGGAGCCTACATAGTGACGGACACAGAAGGAACACCGGATGTGATTTTGCTGGCTAGTGGGTCGGAAGTTGCCACCCTGGTTGCCGGAGCTGAATTGTTGGCCAAAGACAACATTCAGTGTCGCATTGTCTCAGTTCCTTCCGAAGGATTGTTCCGCTCGCAAAGCAAAGACTACCAACAGAAAGTTTTACCTGACGGAATTACGAAGTTCGGGATGACTGCCGGCCTGCCGGTTACACTCGAAGGTTTGGTTGGAGCTGATGGAACCGTTTTCGGAATGGAATCGTTTGGATTTTCGGCGCCTTATACCGTGCTGGATGACAAACTGGGTTTCAACGGACAAAACGT
>JAGXIR010000222.1 GCA_024635605.1 Sunxiuqinia sp. | reverse complement strand
TTTTGCCTGAGCGCTTCCTGTACAATCTCGGGAACGGGAAAGGGCGATTGACCCAATCCCAGTTTGTAAACAGTTTTCCCCTGCTTGATCAGTTCATTACTTCGTTCGTTAATTTGGAGTGTGGCTGATTGACTTAAGCCACGCACATTTAAATTGAGGTTGACAATGGGATTGCTTTTGCGGATTTTTGGCATAATCGATGTTTTTTTGCAGTAAGAACGTTTACTCCGCTTTCTGTTAAATTGTTTCTATTGAACGGACTTAATTTCAGCGTTTGTGTTTTTGCAGAGCTCTTTTCGGGCAAAAGAGAATGCTGCGGTGGCTTAATCTGGCAGGTACGATTCAGTCGAGGGGCCGGGCAACCAGAATACCGGTATAGCTTTTTTTATTTTGAAGAAAATCAGCCAGTGGTTCGTCCGAGATTACCACTTGGTTGCTGGCGGTTGAGGCATGCATTAAATGCTTGCGACCGCCTGAATCGACCACAATTCCAACATGGGTCACATCCAGCCCTTTGATGCTGGTTGTCAACCCCACCAGATCGCCTTCCTTTAAATTCGATTCGTTGGTTTCTACTTCGTCTTTGGGCACAAAAAAATAACGGCGTGCCGAGATTACTTTTTCCTGTTCGGCCAGGGTGTTGACCAGTGCGAGGTTTTCTTTCAATACCGGGTAGCTTTCCGGATGGGTCGACATGAAATCAACCTCCAAATCCAGAGGCTGGCCAAAGGTTTTGGCGGGTTGGTTGATCAGGCCTTTTTGCTCATTGTCGTAAATCCAGTCGCTGAAATAGTGCAGCCGCGAGAGGTAGCCGTCGCGTTTTCCCTGGCGGTATCGGAGGTTTTCAAGTTCGCGGGTAAATGTTGCAAAGTCAGCTTTCCCGCTCTTGATCGTCCGTGCAATGGCCAGTGCGGTTTCAGCAAAGGTGGTGCAGTCCAGTCCTTCCAACTCAACCGTCAGTGGTTCGTCTTTGCCATGCTCAAGGGTCTGCTCTTCGTAAGCTACGCCCAAAAATTGTTTGCCCACATCAGCAACCAACTTTCCCATGGGTTGATCGGCCTCATCCGCAAGTTGCGTCATGACCGATTGAAATTTGGCGCTGTCGGCCCGTTGACAAAGGATCTCGGGTTGGCCGGTTTGCTTTGGTTGGGCTGTTTGGCAGGCGAGAAACAAGAAAATGCAATAGCTTATCAAGGTGGTTTTTATCATGGCTCATGGATTTGGTGATGAAATTACAAAAATAAAGTTCGATCGCAAGGTAGGGTAAGCGCCTTTTTAAACGGTTAAGGAGTGAAAAGCAGCAATTAATGCTTAACTTTTCGGGGCGAAAAGCCGCAAGGCTGAAGAGAAGAGTTTCAAAACCAAGATGATTTGACCTTGACAAAATACGAGTTTAAAACGTTGTTTGACCAGCATTTTGATGCGATTCGAAATTACATCTATTACCGGTCGGGCGATACAGATTTGGCAACAGATTTGGCTCAGGATGTGTTTCTGCGCCTTTGGGAAAAACAGCCGGATTACCATCCCAAAGCCACGGTCGGCCTGCTCTACAAAATGGCAGGTGATGAATTTGTCTCCCAATATCGCCGGCAAAAGCTGGAGTTGAACTACAAAGATTCGTTGGCATTTACGCTGGAGGGCGTTTCGCCGGAAGAAGAACTGGAATACAAAGAATTGCAGCAGCACTATGAGAAAGCACTGGCTGGATTATCGGAGAAACAACGGGTGGTTTTTTTAATGAGCCGGATGGATGGGCTGAAGTACCATGAAATTGCAGATCGTTTAAACATTAGTGTAAAAGCCGTTGAAAAGCGAATGAAAAATGCCCTTGACGATTTAAAATCGAAATTCAAAGTAAAATGAAACGAGCATGTAAAAGTCTTTGTGCACAGGAGGATCAGCTGGCCGATGGCGAGTTCCATCGAATGCCTTTGAAAATTAAAAATCTAATGAAATGAAGAACGGGACGAACGATAGCAAACAAACAAACGATATTCTGGCGAGCCTGGATCGGCTGAATGACCGGCTGGAGATTCCGTACTCCCGGCCAAAAGCGGATGTGTGGAAGGTTGTGGAAGCGCAATTGGAAACGAAGGCTCCGGTAAAAACCGTTAAGCTGGTTCATCGGCAGGCATTTCGTTTGGCCATGGCTGCTTCTGTGTTGCTGGTGGTTGGCTTAATCGGGGTGATGCGCTTTTATGCTGTTGATGTGGCCACCAATCCCGGACAGCAACTTGTGGTTGATTTGCCAGATGGCTCAACCGTGCATATGAGTGCCGTTTCAACCATGAGTTACCACCCATACTGGTGGTGGTCTGCACGTGAACTCACTTTGGAGGGTGAAGCTTTTTTTGAAGTGGAACCAGGCCGTCGGTTTACGGTCAAGTCTGCCATAGCCAAAACCTCCGTGTTGGGTACCAGTTTCAATATTTATGCGCGCGGCGAATCGTACCGGGTGGCCTGCCAAACCGGAAAAGTAAAAGTTGTGGGACAGCGAAGTGGGGCGGAAGTCATTCTGACAGCCAATGAAAAGGCCGAGTTGAAAGCTGGGAATGGCTTCGAAGTAGAACGGGGAATTAATTTTGAAGCCGAAGCTGCCTGGTTCAACGATGAGTTTGATTTTAAGAACAAACCACTGGAGGAAGTGCTGGAAGAGGTTGAACGGCAGTATGGTGTACGAATTCAGGGTAAGAATTTGTTGAATGATGGAACTTACGATGCCTCCATCTCCGGACGTTTGGTTCGATCTGAACTGAACACGGAATCCATCCTGGATATGATTTGTACCATTTATAATCTTAAATTTGAAAAGGTCAATCCGAACGAATACCGGATTCGTCGAAATGAATAAGTCAACTTGAAAAAGAAAGCCCTACTGCTCGGTCTGCTCTTTTCAACTTTGCTGACGGTAGCGCAGCAAGTTGAAACGGATTATCAGGAACAAAGTCTGAGCAGTATTCTTATTGACCTTTGCGAACGCTACGAACTGCAGTATTCGCTGGATGATCGCTATTTCTCAAGCTTCACAAGGACGGTCTCACGACAGTTTACTTCACCCGAAAAAGCGTTTGATTATTTGTTGCAGGATCTTCCGGCGGCCTATAAAAAAGTAGGTGCCGTGTACCTGTTTTATCAAGATCAGCCGGTTCCCGTTCAAAAGAGCTACTCCTTGAGTGGCCGCTTCGCTGACAAATTCACCTCGGAATCTTTACCCTATACGCATGTCATGATTGACGGAACAGGCCTGATTAGTGATCAGGAAGGAAGTTTTTCCTTCGTTGGAGCGAGCGATCAAGTACATTTGCAAGCCTCTTACTTGGGGTATTTTTTGCTCGACACCCTGGTTGCCTCTGGAAGCCAGCATCAGTTTTTGCTAAGCCCATCCAATTATAGCATTCGTGAGGTTGAGGTGAAAGGCTTGAAAGTTGTCCGCTCATTACAGGTTGGAAACAAGCCGGGGGTGTTGCGCCTGAATCATCAAATTGCACAATTTCTGCCGGGTAATGGCGACAATTCCATTTTCAACCTGCTGCGTCTGCAGCCCGGCGTTCTGGCTGCCGGTGAACAATCGAACGACCTGGTGATTTGGGGTAGTTACGAAGGCCAAAGCCAGGTGCTGTTTGATGGCTTCACCTTGTTTGGTATGAAGAACTTCAACGATAACATCAGTGCGGTTAACCCATTAATGGCGAAAGATATTCAGGTGCTGAAAGGCGCTTATGGTGCAGACCAGGGTGGACGGGTTGGCGGCTTGGTGAATATTACGGGGCTGGATGGCGATGTACAGCGTCCCCATCTGAAACTAAGCTTGAACAACATGACCTTGAATGGGCTGTTTAGCGTGCCGGTAGCTCAACAATCGGCACTCACCGTTGCTTTTCGGCAAACCTATTACGAATTGTACGATTCCAAACAACTTTCCTTTCGCAGCGGTCGTTCTGGCAATTCGCCCAACACCAGCGAACGGACAATTTATCCGGATTACAACTTTCGGGATTTGAATTTGAAATACTCGGGAAGGAATGAGAACGGTGATTCTTATGGCATCAGCGCCTTGTTTAGCGAAGACCGTTTCTCCTATTTGCTGGATGTGGAGAGCGAGCAGTCACGATTTGACTACCAAGATCATGAGGACAACAAGCAATATGCGGTGTCAGGATTTTTTCAGAAGCGATGGACTGATGGAAGCCGAAGTCGCTTGTCGGCCGCTTACTCCAGCCTCGACAAGGAGGTTCGTAACTTGCGAGTCATTGGTCGACAGCAGTCGGGGCAGGGCGGCCAGGGCCGAGGTCCGGGGCAGGGGCCAGGAGGTTCCGAGAATGTCCTTAATGAAGATCAGACGCTTTGGAATACGGTGGCAGAAGGAAGCATCAGCCTGACTCATCAGCTGGCTTTGGCTGAACAGCATCAACTGGAGCTGGGCACCGGCTGGGTGGTCAACCCCATTGAATTCCTGGAAGACTCTTTTCAGGTCAATTTCGTTGATCAGCGGTTTGAAGCTTCGCGCCTGAATTTCTATGTCCAGGATGCGTTTTCGGTCAGTTCCGGTCTCGAACTCAAGCTGGGGTTGCGAGCCAATTATTCGCTGAACCTGAACAAATGGTATTGGCAGCCGCGGGCTTCGGCCAGCTTGGCCGTGGGTGGCGGTTGGAAAGTGAACCTGGCCGCGGGGCGACACAATCAGTTTATCACGCGTAGTTCGTTGGTCGATGACGTTGGTAATTACCATTATTTGTGGTCGGTTTGCGATGACCGTTCTCTGCCCGTTTTGGAAGCGACTCACGCTGTGGCTGGCCTGACCTACCATCAGAACAGCTTTACCCTGAGCGTGGAGGGATTTGCGAAGAAAACCGACGGGCTAACCCGTTATATCGACCGGTTTGAAGTGCCGAATTCGTACACCGGAGAAAGTAAAACCCGGGGGCTCGATTTTTTTGTAAAGCAAGAATATAAGGGGCATTCTGTGTGGATGACTTATACGCTCAGCGAAACCTTGGAGAAGTTTGCTTATTTCCGTCAGCCTGTTTTTCAGCGGGCCTTGCACGATCAGCGGCACGAGCTGAAGGGAGCCCTTCTTCTAAATTTCAATCCGGTTCATCTTTCTTCCAGTTATGTTTTTGGTTCCGGCTTTCCGGATCCTCATCTGCTGGCCGATGGCGAGTTTGAGCGAGATTATCATCGCCTGGATGTGGCAGCTACTTACCAGTGGGATGCCCGAACATTTACGCTTGAAGCGGGAATTTCAATTTTGAATGTGCTGAATCATGCCAACCTGAAATATGCCAACTTCATTGTGTTGCCGGAGGAACAGGATGTTTCGTTAAACCTCCATGCCGAAGCAATTCCTTTTACCCCAACGGTTTTTCTCAACGTTTTCTTTTAAGAGCGAATCGGATCGGCGTGATTCGGTTGGTGGAATTCGTGTTTTCCAAAATCAAGACGATAAAAGAACATCATTTCAGAAAATATTCGTACAACAGGGTAGGGTAAAATCAGTCTTATGCGGTTTGCAGGTGAAAGACATTCAAATGGAATCATCAAAAAAAACTACGTTATGAAAACAATTATTAGAACATTCGCAGCACTGGCCCTGATTGTAGGGATGACAACAACCACATTATGGGCTCAGGGAAATGGTGACCAAATTCGTGATCGGATCCATCAGGATTCCGATGGTGACCAAGACAAAGATCAAGACCGGGATCGTCTCCGTTTGCAAGATCAAACGCTGAAGCTTACCGGTGAGCAACAGGCCATATTGAATCAGGCACGCGCCAATGGTAAGGAGTTTAGAGATGCTTTTCGGGCTACTTTCTCCGAAGAACAACTGGCCATTTTGGAAAACACCGAAATGACCCGCGAGGAAAAACGGGCAGCTTTGCATGCATCGTTCTCGGCCGAGCAACAGGAAATGATGGAAGCCCATCAGCAACTTCGACTGGAACAACGGGAGCAGATGCAAGCCCATATGGGCGAAGGGCAGATGCAGCAAGTCCGGAAACGGCTGCAGCAGCATCATGGGAATTCGGATGGACTGGGTGAAGGTGCCCAACAACGCATCCGGAATCAGGTACATCGGTCAACCCAAGCTCAAATGGAAGAGCAAATGAAGGAACAAGCTCAACAGCAGGGTCAGCAGGGAGGACGAAAAGGAAACGGTAAAGGGGGAAACTAGCTCAGATACCCAATGAGCAGGTATAGCTCGCTGGCAACACCAGTTGCCGCGGGCTTTATTTTTATTGAATTAGACCGGGTTCATATCGAATCCCGAAAAACAGCCATTGTCATGAGAAAACTGCTTACCACCGGATTTGTTTTAATGCTTTTGTTTAGTCAAAGCCTGAAAGCACAGCAACCCAATATGATCGACGATTTGCGGGAAGCAAGACTTGATTCGTTATTGAATGAAGTGGTTTTTGATGATGATGACCTGAGCTATTTGTTTGGATTGAAAAAGAATTTTCAGTTTTTATACTGGCGAAGCAGCTTTGATTCGCGGACTTTTTTTGCCGGACGTGAAATTGGCACACAGCAGCACAACCTGTCGGGCCAGTTGTATTACCTGCATTCCAAAGGGTTTTATGCCGGAATTTCGGGCGCCTGGTACAGCCAGCTTGAACCTGGCTACCGCACCACGATCTTGACGGGCGGCTACAGCAAAAGCCTGAAAAAAATGGATTTTTTAAGGTACCGCCTTTCGTATGATTATTTCTTCTTCAACAACGACGAACCTGAATTTGATCCGCTGTATACCAGTGGGGTAAATGCCGGAATAACGCTGAAAAGCAAAAGCCTGGGCACTCGTTTCGACGCTTACTTTTTGCTGGGTGATGATGTGGGCACCACCCTTTCGTGGGATGCTTTTGCATACCTGGATTTGATTCGGTTGGGCACCTATGATAAAATCAGGCTGGAGCCTGAAGTGTCTCTTTATTTTGGTTCGGAACTGGTTGAATACCAGTTAAACGAAGTGATCATTGATCCGGTGACCAACATCGGGTACGACTATTATTATGATGATGCTTTTGGTTTGATGAACGTGCAGTTGCAATTGCCTTTGAATATCAAGTATAAGAATTTTGATTTTGAAGCGGCTTGGATTTACAATCTTCCGCAAACCATGGGCGATGGGGCGAGCTATGACGAAAGCTCGTTTTTTCGTTTTTCCGTGGGCTATATCTTCAGCTTGTAATGAAAACCAGTTGATTTACTATAGAATGGCCTGACTCCCAGCTGTTCTGTTTATCCAGACGTC
>JAGXIR010000221.1 GCA_024635605.1 Sunxiuqinia sp. | reverse complement strand
CCACCCATTACATCGTCGTTTACCACAAACCAAGCTTGTAAATCGCTATTTTTCGAAAAGTCAACCAGTACCATGGGATTCGTTGTTAACATGAGTAAAACAAAAGTTGCAACGTGTAGCATCCTGCTTATTTTTAAAATCAGTCGAACTTGAATTTCAGTCCGTTAGTAGCTTAAACCATCAATGACAGCGAAAGTTCAAAAGGAGGAAACCCGTTTGGAATGAATCCAATGATTTCAGGTGAAACCCCTTTGCAGGTTGAGCTTCCAGGGTGTTCATCTTCTTCATCAACTTGATGGCTTCGCGTTAAAAAAAAGCTGCAAGCTGACGGGGTTTGGGGCAAAGCCCCATTACAATTCTGATGATCGGGTCGGAAGAGTCAATAGCAAGAAGTGGGCAGTTTACAGTCGCCTTTAGCTGCAAGTCGCGGGCAGATCCTGAAACAAACCACCTCCCCCTTCGCTACGCTCGGGTACTCCTTCCGTCAGAAGCCGGACAGGCACTTGAAAAGGACAAACCACCTCCCCCTCGCGTTGCTCGGGTACTCCTTCCCGAAGCGAGTTCGGGACAGGCTCTTGAAAAAAGGAGGAGAATTTTGGCCAGTGGCATTTTGCTAGCTATAACTCTAAAAACCTGGGAGTTGAGCATTTCTCCTCCTTACAAAGGAGGAGTACTCCCGGTTTACCGGGAGGGAGGTGGTTAGAACCTGTTTCTATTTTGGTTTGACTCGGAGCTATTGCCGTTTTCGTTTGGCCTTTACTTCCAAAATAGCCTCAATCATGTCTTTGGGATATTCAAATACCCACCGGTTTTCAAAGTGCAGGATCTCAATATCCAATGAGTTAAAATAGGAATCACGTTCGCGGTCTTTTTCTTCGGCTACAGGACCGCTATGGAATTCGCCATCCAGTTCTATTCCCAGTTGTATTTCCGGACAATAAAAATCCAGAATATAGTTACCAACAGCATGCTGCCGACGGAATTTCAACCCTTCGACCTGTTTCTTCTTTAAATGTCTTCCAGAGTGTTGCTTCGGCTGCTGTGGAATGGTTTCGCAACCTCTTGCGGACGTCTTTCAGGTAAGTCCGGTTGTTTAGTTTGACCATTTTTCTTTTCAAGTTCGGGCAATTTGCCAAAAACAGCAAATCTCATCTTTGAATCACGCCATTCCGACTAAATAAAAACCACCTCCCCCTGCGCTACGCTCGGGTACTCCTTCCCGAAGCGAGTTCGGGACAGGCTCTTGAAAAGGAAAACCACCTCCCCCTCGCTTCGCTCGGGTACTCCTCCTTGGTAAGGAGGAGAAAGGGCCACCTCCCGGAAGTTTGGAACTTGAAGCAAGCGTGTTGTCACTGTCGTAAATTCTCCTACTTTCCCAAGGAGGAGTACTCCCGGTTTACCGGGAGGGAGGTGGTTGGATTCTCATTTTTCAGGTTGGGGAAGGGCAATTGCTGGGTTATCTCTGTCCCGGTCCAAAGCCTTTGGGAAGACATAGGGCTTCAAAACCGGGATCCGGACCATCAGCTTTCCTCTTTCCAGACGAGTTGATTCAGGTCCACGCCCATGGGTTTTCCACCCGGGTAACGGGCGTATTTCGCGATTTCGTACAACCGGATGGTGTTGTTTTCGGTGATCACATTCTTTTTATTCGATCCTTCAATAATGATATGGGTGAGGCCAACCACCGCCACCGGCACTCCCAAAGACAAGAACCCCCCGGCATAATCACTTTGGACTAAAGCCCCCACCACACTGGGGATGAGGTACAATAAGCTAAATTTCCCATACCTCCCCGACTGGCTTTTGTGGGTGTATATTTTGTAACCGGCAATCTGGGCTGCTTCGATCGCCTGCACATGATGATCAAGCACCAGCACATAAACCGTATCATGCTCCATACAGATCAGTTCGCCCGACACCTTGGAGGCTGAATTCCGCAACTCAAATTCGGACCAACAGCCGTAGGGGTTTTCCCTGATTTCCGAGTAAGGCGTGTCGTAGGCGGCTGGTATCGTATAGGTTTGGCACGAAATCGAAAGGACCACCACCAGCGAGACCATCCAATTGCTTATTTGCTTATTACTTAACATACCGGCTCTCCCAAAATAGTTTCTCCATCTGTGGCTCGGCCCGTTTAAATGCCGGAGCTGCTTTACGCATAAACAGGCCGGGGAAATACAGCGCCAACGCGGCCTTTTTTAGATCTTCTTCCTTGATCCACTCGTCGCGCATCCACTCGAGGTAATAGCCCTTGGTTTCCAGGAAAAACTGGTAACTGCAATCATCTGGCACAGTGTAGTGGAGGGTATACTGGTCGCCCGGGAAAGGGACCAGGGGTTTCTGCTTATCGTTCAGCAACTGCAAGGCCTCCCGGCAAATGGTGTCGTTAGCGGTAACCAGCCGGGGTTCGATACGCAGGGGTGTTTCCTCTCCCATGATTTCGGCAAGGGCTAAATAATCGATCCGCCAAAGCCCCTTGGTTAGCCGAAGCTTTAAGGTGATGCTTTCCTGCTCTGTTGGCGGGAGCTTCACCAGGTGAATGTCGGCCGCGATGGGCCCCATCTCCTCAATTTCATCCACCTTTTGCCATTTTTTATCAGCTGTTTGAAGGAACACTTCAATTCCTCCCAGCTTGCCCCACATCTTCTCGATTCGTTTCAAAAGGTGTGGATCGCCGTTTTCTACCCGCGCAACAAAATGGCCATAGTGATTTCCCGAGTAGGCCATCAGCTGGTAAAACAAGAAGGTTGTGAGCAGGCTTTGTCTGGAGCCAATCAATAAGCCGGATTCCACCGCTCCCGGGTTGGCAAATGTCAGCATAATTTCTTCTTTCCCGGCAAGGTTGTTCTCATCGGTCAGGCTGAACCGCTCATTGCCGTCAAACGCCTGGACCTGTGCCCGCAAATCTCCTTCCTCCGCCAGGCAGGTTTGAGGAGCTTGAAGGGCGGAGGTGCGGTAAAATACGCCTTCTTCAGTCGCAAAAACCTGTTCGCCCAATTCCTGTGGAAAAGCCAGCAGATCGACGTAGCGAATCACGTGGGTCTCCAGGGCTTCATTGGTCAACTTCAAGGAGAAGCCGTCGGTTGGTTGATCGATTCCGTAAAGCATATCCACATCGCTTTTTTCAAACGAAGAAGATATGCTGGATGAAAAGCCTTCGGAAATCATGTGCCAGTTGCCCTCTTTCATGGCATAAAACGTTGGACAGGAGCCAAAACAAGCTTTTGGGTCGGTAATACAATAGATGGAATAAATAGCAGAAGAAACACCAGCAATGGAGATTCCCAGGAGGTTACGCCCATCGCGTTCAAGTTTGTTGGTTTCAATCAAGCTTACTTCGGAATAGGGGATTTCATAAGCCGGGGAATCCTTTTCCTTTTTATTCGAGGAAAGCAACCGTCGATTGAAATTGTAGTAGTCACCATGGCCCATAACGATTTCTGCTTCTCCGCTAAACGACCATTCATTCAACACATAAAGCGTCCCGTCATTCATATGCACTTTCAGGATTTTGGCTTTTGCATCCGGACTGTTGAGTTCGTTATCAGACAACCGATAAACGCTTCTGTTCAAAACGGTCTGTGCACACCCGGAGGCCAACAGCAACAAGATGGCGAGGATTCCACAAAGGTGAGTGCTTTTCATAAAGCCCTGATTTTTGCTCAATCATACGATGAAAAGAAAAATAAGGTTGCCAGGTGTAAAGTAAGATTGGGATCAACTTTACCCCCCGAACAGGGGAAAATTGAAGTGGACCAAAAGAGCTCGGAAGGTCGTGCAATAACAGGTGGTTGGTTTTCTTTCCCTTTTTTTTAATGGAAGGTGGTTTCGATTGATCGGAACCCGGAAGGGTCAAGAACCACCTCCCCCTCGCTGCGCTCGGGTACTCCTTCCCGAAGCGAGTTCGGGACAGGCTCTTTAAAAAGAGGAGACTTTGCGGCAGTGGCATCACGCATGCTTTTAGCTCCGAAATTCCGGGAGGGAGGTGGTTGGATATATTTTTTATTTTAGTTTCAGGTGGTTGGGTTATTACTGCGTTGATTTAAGGTGAAACCCTTTTGCCGGTTGAGCTACCAAGGTTTTCATCTTTCTTCGTTAACCTTGGTGGCTTTGTGTTAAAAAAAAAAACAATCCGCAGTATTCAATCTAAAAAAATTGAGCGTCTCACTCGGAGTGAGACGCTCAATTTTTTTAGATTGTCCGTTAACTGGCTTACCTTTTTGCTTCACCAACTTCAGGATGTGGCTGGTTGTCTTCGGGCAACATGTTCATCATCTTTTTGATCCGGTAGTTGATGCGGATGGTGAGCATGTACATCACCGGAGCAATCAGCAGGGTGAGGAAGGTCGCAAAGCTCAATCCGAAGATGACTGTCCACGACATGGGCCCCCAGAAGGCGACACTTTCACCGCCCAGCGAAAAGTCGGGGTCGAAGTGGGTGTACAGGGTAATGAAATCGAAGTTGAACCCCACAGCCAGCGGAACCAGTCCGAGCACGGTGGTGATGGCGGTGAGCAACACAGGCCGCAGCCTGGTTTTTCCGGCAATGACCAAACATTCAATTTCTTCTTTTACCGGCATGAAAGCCCCTTCGTTGTAGCCCAGCTCATCGCGTCGTTTCTTCCGCATCAGGTCGATGTAGTCGATCAGCACAATGCCGTTGTTGACCACAATACCAGCCAGGGAGATGATTCCGATCCCGGTCATGATGACGACAAACTCCATTTTGAAGATGGCCAAGCCCAAAAATACGCCAATGGTACTAAACAGCACGGTGATCATGATGATCATGGGGCGGATGAACGAGTTAAACTGGGTGACCATGATCAAGCCAATGAGAGCGATAGCGATCAGCAAGGCAAAGATGAGGAATTCGCTGCTTTCATCCTGTTCCTGCTGCTCGCCGGTATAAGCATAGTCGTATCCGGCGGGCATCTCGTAATTGTCCAGTACCTGCCGGATCCGGGCGTTCACCTCATTGGCGTTAAAGCCTTCCGTGACGTTGGAGCTGATGGTCAGCACCCGCTTGTGGTTGATTCGGTTCACCTTGTCGTAGGTGGAGGAATACTCAAAATCGGCCACTGCCGAGATGGGTATCCTGTTGCCTTCCACCATCAGCTTTTGGTTCATCAGGGTCGACACATCGTTGCGGTATTCTTCTTTCAGACGAATGAAAATATCGTACTCGTCCTCCCCGTCTTTGTAGTCGCCCACATCATAGCCATACAGCGAGTTGCGAAGAGCCATGGCGATTTCCTGGGTTGACAGCTCGTAGCGTCGTGCCTTGTCGCGGTCCACATGAATCAGCATTTCGGGCTGGTTCACATTGATGTCCAGCTTCAACACTTCCAATCCGGGAATGTTGTCCCTGTTGATCCGGTTCATGAAATCGTCGGTAATCTTAATGAGTTGTTCAAAATCATCGCCGCTCACCTCAATGTTCACATCGGCACCTACAGGCGGTCCGTTTTCTTCTTTCTCAACAAAGATTTTCGCCCCTACAAAGCCCGACACGTTAGTCGACAGCTCACGCATAATCTCAGAGGTGTTGATGCCATCGCGCAGCTTGAACTCCACAAACGAAATGGAGGTGAGCGATTTGTTTGGGCTCTGGTCGTTCTCGAACATGCCCCCTTTGCCGTTACCCACCGAAGTGGTGACTGACTTAACAATGTCCTGGTAGGGTTCGATGGTATTGTTGATAATCTCTTCCACCCGGCGCGACACCTCATCGGTGCGGTCGATCGAAGTTCCCAAAGGCAGCTCCATGGTCACATAGATGGTTTGCGGGTCGGTATCAGGGAAAAAGACCACGCTGGGCTGACGATACTCATAAAACTTGATGGATAAAATGAGCAACAGAAAGGTGCCGGCAAAATAGACGATGGGTTTCCATCCGGTGAGGGCGCTGCGAAGCTGATTTTCGTAGAAATTTTCGAGCGACACCAAAAAGCGGGTTTGAAACCAGCGCGCCCAGGGACGAAACACGAGCACATTGAGCACCATCAACAGGGCCACAGTCATGATGAGGTTACCCAACAGATAGATTTTAGCCAGGTAAAACACCACGGCAATCACGGTGAGGATTCCCGCCCCCTTCACGACCTTTTTCCAGTCCATTTTCTCGCGGATGTCATCAATCTTCATGAATCGGGCGATGAACGGCGGATTGAGCACCAAGGCAACAAAGAGTGAGGAAGCCAGCACCACAATCAAGGTTTGTGGCAGAATGCCCATAAACTCTCCCACAATGCCTTCCCAAAACATCAGCGGCACAAAAGCCGCCAGGGTCGTCAAGGTGGAGCTGATGATCGGGAAGGCGATTTCGCTCACTCCTTTTTTGGTGGCGCTCAATTGTGAGTAGCCCAGCCCATGCAGGCGGTACACGTTTTCAACCACCACAATGGCATTGTCGACCAACATTCCCAAGGCCAGAATCAGCCCATAAAGCACCATGGAGTTGAGCGTGATGCCCATTTGATCGAGCACCACAAAAGAGATGAACATGGACATCGGAATAGCAAGTCCCGAGAACAAAGCGTTGCGGAAGCCCAGGAAGAGGAACAGCACAAAAATCACCAGGATCATACCCATGATGATGCTGTTTTCGAGGGTGGCAATATCGTTCTTAATGTAGGTTGACATGTCGTCGGTGACGATGATCTCCAGGTTTTTGGGCAGATAGCCCAGCTCCACCTGTTCATCCAAAATATGACGGATTTTGGCGGTGGCATCCAGGATGTTGGCACCGCTCTTTTTTACCACGGCCAGGGTAACTACGGGCTTGTTGTCGAGTCGCGAGATGGTTGACTTTTCCTTGTAGCCATCCACCACCTCGGCCACATCGCGCACATACACCGGCTTGCCTTCATTCAGTTTGATGATGGTGTTGCGGATCTGATCCATGTTGGTGTAATCGGATTCGGTACGCACCACGCGGCGGGTTTGGTCGGCGGTAAATTCGCCGGCGCCAATGGTCACATTTTCCATTTGCAGCGCCAAGGCAATGTCGTTGTAGGTCATGCCGCGGGCTTCCAACTTGTACGGATCGACATTGACCTGGATCTCGCGGTCGTCGATTCCCCGAATGTTAGCTTCGGAAATTTCGGCCAGGCTTTCAAATTCATCCTGAAGAATCTCGGCATATTCCTTCAACTCGCGCATGCTGAAATCGCCGGAGATATTGACATTCAGAATGGGAAACTCCGAAAAGTCGAGGTCCATTACCATCGGATCGTCTTCCAGGTCGCCGGGCAGGTCGGAACGCGCCTTGTCCACATTGTCCTTGGTATCCTGCAAAGCCTGTTTGATCTCCACATCGGTATTGAACTCCACTACAATGGTACTCACATCCTGGTACGAAGCCGAGGACACTTTCTTAACACCGTCCATCCCTTTCAGCTCTTGTTCGATGGGACGGGTAATCAGGTTTTCAATATCCACCGGCGAGTTGCCGGGATAAACTGTTTGAACAAAGATGTAGGGAACGGCAATTTCCGGAAACGATTCTCTCGGCATCTGGTTGTAGGAAAACAATCCGAACACCACCAGCATACCGGTGAGG
Organism: Sunxiuqinia sp.; assembly: GCA_024635605.1. Lineage (GTDB taxonomy): Bacteria > Bacteroidota > Bacteroidia > Bacteroidales > Prolixibacteraceae > Sunxiuqinia. The sequence goes on along the minus strand of JAGXIR010000221.1, from coordinate 41,786 downwards.
ATATAGATTGTGATCTTATTGTTGAGCGCCAGGTAGGCCGGTTTAAACTTCCGCTTTATGTGTTGCGAGTTATCGTGTACTTTTTCTTTCTTCATGCTTGTTTGTTTTTACAGCTATCCATTCTGATCATGAATTGACATGCACCACGGTTCCGTCAATCACTTGACTAAATCCTTCGGAAACCACCTTCATGCCAACTTCCAGCCCTTCCGTCACTTCGGTTCGGTTGTTGTCAGATACGCCTGTTTGTACATAGACTTTCCGGGCTACCTGGCTGCCACCGTCGGCCTCCACCACATAGGTGTACTTCCCTTTAAAATCTTCCTTAATCAGAATGGAAGGAATCACAATGGCTCCTTCAGCCTCATAATCACGAAGCTTCACCACCGCGTCGAGGTTGGGTTTGATCAGGTTGTCCTTATTTTGAAGATCCAGGCGAATGCGGAAAGTCCGGTTGTTGGGATCGATGAAATTACCAATCATCTGGATTTTGGTGGTATGCGTTTCACCAATGGCCGGGAAATAAACCTGCACCTCATCGCCCTGCTCAATTTTCCGCAGGTATGATTCAGCCACATCGGCATACACTTTTATTTTCTCAATGTTGACCAGCTTGGCAAACGGCACCTGGGGACTCGCGATCTGGCCTTGCTTCTGGTAAATCACATCGATCACCCCATTCACAGGAGCGGTAATGGTTGACATGCTCTTTTGGGCTTTCAGTCCTTTCAGCTGCTGTTCCAGCGAGTTCATGGTTGATTTGGCTTGCAGGTATTGCAACTCGGAACCAATGTTTTGATCCCACAAATTTTTCTGACGTTCGTAGGTGGTTCGGGCCATCTCCAGGTTGATTTCCACTTCATCAATGGTCCGCTCAATCGGCTCTGAGTTCAGCGTTGCCAATACCGTTCCTTTGGAAACACGCTGCCCTTCCCTGACCTTAATGTCCAAAATCTGTCCCGATCCTTCGGGGCTGATATTCAATTCCTGGTCGGCCTCCACACTGCCGCTCACTTCAATAAAGTGCTCAAACTTTTGTGGCTGAAGTTCGGTGAGTACCACTTCGACTTTCTCTTGTTCGGTGGTCGCTTTCAGCTCTTTTTCCAGCTCGGCTATTTTCACCTCCAGCTCATGCAGTTGCTGCTTGTATTCCACCAGTTGGGCTTGTTTCTCCTGGCTCTCATTACCGGCATTACCCGAAGAGCAGGAAGCCAGAAGGACAACCAACATAAGGCTTGCAAGCTGATGAATTAATTTTTTGTTTCTACTGATTCCGTTCATCTTGTTTGTTATTTAAAGTTTTCCAATTGCTTTGTCTAAGGTAATTTTTGAGTTCAGGAGCTGAATGACGGAAGCCACCCATGCTGTCTGCGCCTGAATGTATTGGGTTTCGGTTTGCGAAAGCTCCACACTGCTGCTGATTCCGTTGTTGTACTTGATGGTTGTTTTGTCGTAAATCTTGCGGGCAAGCTGCTTGTTGTCCACATCGTTTTTAAGTTGATCCACCGAACTTTCAATATCGGCCACCGCCGTCAGGTAGTCTTTCTGCAAGGTTTGCTCGGCCAGCTTCTGATCGTTTTCCGCTTGCTGGTAGGCAAACTCCGCTTGTTTTACAATGGCCCGTTGCTGGCCCGAAGTGAAAATGGGAACCGTAAGGTTGAAGCCCACCATCGATGATTTAAACCAGGGCACACTGCTCTTAAACAAGTTCGCACTGTTGCCGTAGGCGGTTTTCGACCAGTTGTAAAATCCGCTGAGCTTGGGTAGATAGGCCGACCGGGACAACTTAAATTCCTTCATCGTGAGTTGCCGCTGCGTATCCAGCATCCGGAAGTCGATGTGCGACGCGAAGTCGAATCCACCAACCGACTCGTCCTCTTGCAACAGGGGATCAAGGAATTCATCCAGGCTTTCGGTTAATTCAATCGTTTCTTCCACATCAACGCCCATGGTATATTTCAACACCATGCGGGCCACGCGGATTTCACGCTCGGCTTTCAGGATTTCGTTTTCGGCTTTCTGAACCAACAGGCGCATCTGGTCCACATCCTGCTCTTCGGAAAAGCCATTTTCATACATGGCGCGGGTGTCATGCTCCAGCTTTTGCGAGTTCTGTAGGTTTTCTTTCATCACCTTCAGGTTTTCTTCGGCAGCCAGTACCATAAAGTAAGATTGAGCCACGGCATGCTTAATCTCAATTTCTGTTTTCTCTTGGGTCTGCGAAGCCATCTGCAGGTAAATTTTGGCTGATCCGATCCCCACAATGTAGGAACCATCAAAAATCAACTGGTCGACTGTGAATCCAAAGTCGGAGTTATAATCTTGCCCAAACTTTACGGGGATGTAAGTTCCGGCTTCTTCGCCAAAAAACTCTCCGGGAATAAGTGATACCGGCAAATTTAAAAACTTGGTGTAATTGGCGCTTCCCGAAATTTGCGGCAAACCCATGGCTATGGTTTCCCACACTTTCTTTTGAGCAGCAGAAACATCAAGCCCGCTGTTTTGGATGACATAAGAGTGCTTTAGCGCGTGCTCCTGGGCTTCGGCCAAAGTAAACTTAAGATCGTCCTGAGCTTTTAAACCGCTTGCCAGCAAGAAAAAAATGAGCAAGGTCGTGAGCTGTTTCGTCTTAGTTTTCATTCTGAACATTGTTTAATTGTTGTTTATAGTATTTCAAGCCTTCTTCTGTACAAACGCCATGAAAGTGGTAATCCAGCAATTGGTCGAATAAGCGCATATCCCGCACTTCTTCTTCCGAAAAAATTTCATTATCGGGATTGAAGACAAACAAAAAGCGTCCAACTACAAGGCGCGCCATCACGTCACTGTCTACTTCATCCCGGAACAAGCCTTCCGTTTTTCCCTGGTCCATAATAGCCAGATTATCCAGGTAGATCCGCTTCCGCTTATAATCGGTTATTTTGCGATACACTTCCGGATAACTTTTCCGGAGATCGTACTCCATGTTATTGTGGACGATCTTCAGCATTTCGCTGATGTGCCTGCGAATCCATAAAATCTTATCAATGGCGTTCTGCGATTTGCCTTCCTGACAATGAAACGCTTCATCTTTCATTAAAAACGCATCGACCACCGCTCCCACTAAATCCGCCTTATCTTTAAAATACTGATAGAGGGTCTTTTTTGAAATCCCCAATTCGGCAGCCACGTCGTCCATCGTCACACTTCGTATGCCATGCCGCAGATACAACTGCCCCACCTGCTCCAGTATTTGTGCCTTCTTTTCTTCCATAATCCTTGCAAAAGTAGAATCCTTCTTTTGATGGAAACTATAACCACGCTAAAAGTTTCCTTAGTTTACGAAGAATTAACATAGCTCCATCAGGATTGTTTCCGATTTCGGACACAAAACTATTTTATTACTCAAAGTTTCCCGGATAAGAATCGGTGAACACAGAAATAAGTCGAGGAATGGAGATAATCGGTTTGCGGATTGCTGTCGAGGTTTTAAGGTCAATTCGATAGCAGGCGAAAGGTATTTTACTGACTTTTAATGTCTTGAAGTTTTTAAAAGCGCTTCAGCCACGCGGAGATCCATGGGGTTGGTAATTTTGATGTTCTCGGGGTTGCCGTCCACCAGGTGAATGTGTATTCCTGCCGCCTCACAAACAGAGGCATCATCGGTAAAAAAATCGTTTTCAGGCTGCTGGTAGGCTTTTTTGATCAGTTCTGTTTGGAAGGTTTGCGGGGTTTGCACCAACCGAAACCGGCTCCGGTCGACATGCCGGCTTTCCTGACCGCTCAGCTTCCGCAGCGACTCCACCACGGGCGAAACCGGCAGCGCATTTCCTTTTTCGAGCGCCGTTTGAAAACAATGTTGCAGAGTTTCAGACGACACCAGGGGCCGTACACCATCGTGAATAAAGACGATTCCGCTGTCGCTGATGGCATCCAATCCGTTTTTCACCGACTGAAAGCGGGTTTCCCCGCCACCAACCAACCGGATGTTCCCGGCAAGCTGAAACTGCTCGCTGATTTGCTGCCAGCGTTCAAATTGCGATGGGGGCAGAACAAGCACCAGCTCCATTTCGGGATCAAAATCCAGAAAACGCTGGATGGTCCAAACCAGAATAGGTTTTCCGGCCAGCTCAATAAACTGCTTGGGAACTCCGGCTCCCATTCTTGAACCCACTCCCCCGGCAACAATTAAAGCAAACTTTTTCATCCATCAGCATGTTTAGGTCATGAACCAGGCTGGATGGATGATTGCAAAACAATCAGCAACAACAGCCAGCGCATGACGTCAGGAAGCAAAAATAACATTCCCTTTTTTAATTCCTGTTGATTCGGCAAAACAATCGATTTATCTTCGCTATAAAATTGAAAATAAACCAGCATAAAATAAGACAGCTCATGAACGTACTATTCGATTTTCTGAAAGAACTGCGCGAAAACAATACCCGCGAATGGTTTAACGAAAACAAGCGCCGCTACGAAGAAAGCAAAGGCCAGATGCTCTTTTTTACCGAGTTGATGATCCAGGAAATCCACAAGTTTGATGCGGATGTTCCGATGATTGATCCCAAAGATTGCCTGTTCCGGATTTTCAGGGACGTCCGCTTTTCGCACGACAAATCGCCTTACAAAACCCACTTCGGTAGTTTTATCGCCAAAGGAGGCCGCAAGAGCGACCGGGCCGGCTATTACATTCACCTGGAGCCGGGCAACTCATTTTTGGGAGGCGGCGTTTGGCATCCTGAGCCGGCTCCGCTCAAAGCCATTCGTACCGAAATCTTCGATCATCCCGAAGGATTGAACGAGGTGCTGGACGATGAAAATTTCAAAAAATACTATGCCGGCATTGAAGGGGAAAAGTTAAAAACGGCCCCCAAAGGCTTTCCTAAAGATTTTGAGCAGGTGGATTTGCTGCGCTACAAATCGTATGCTTTCGGTTTTCAGGTGGATGATAAAACTGTTTTAAGTGACGATTTTGTGGGTCTCGCAGTCGATGCTTTTCAGCAACTTTCAAAGGCCAATCGCTTTTTGAACGACGCATTGGACAAATAGTAGTAAACAATATCTAATCGTTCGTTGGAGTTATAGCGTGTTTTAGGCCCCAAAATGATCAGTTCATGGTTTTTTTTGAAAAAGGGGGTTACCTATTTGCGCTAAGGTGAATAAACCTATAGAATAGTTACCAGAATAGTTTCTTCCCAATCTACCCATTTTAAAAATAAAGCCGGACTTTCGTTCCGGCTTTATTTTTTATTTGGTGTATAAGTATCGCTTAATATTCCGCTTGGGTGTTTTCTCGAACTCCTGACTCACCAGCTCTATTCGGGCCAGCTGACTGTATTTGGGCAGTTCGCGGTTGGCATGCAGCCTGTTTTCTTCCATCAATTTGTCCACATGAGCCTCATCGAGTTTCTGTGCGCCGATGACTTCCTGATCGGGAAAAACCAGGGCGACCAGCTTTCCTTCGCGCTCAACCACCACGTTCTCCAATATCCCGGGTAAGTTCGACAGCTTGGCTTCAATCGCTTCGGGATAAATGTTTTGACCGGATGGTCCCAACAGCATATTTTTGCTCCGCCCTTTAATGTAGATGTAGTTTTGCGAATCGATCAGCCCCAGATCACCGGTTTTCAACCAACCATCAGCGGTAAAGGCCTGCTGAGTTGCCTCCTCATTTTTATAATACCCTTGCATGACGTTGGCTCCTTTCACCTGAATTTCGCCTACTTCCCGGTACGGATCGCTGGAATCGATACGCACCTGCATGCGGTCGACCAGTTTACCGGCCGACATGGGTTGGGTGGTATGCCACGCATCATACGAAATGAGCGGACCACATTCGGTCATGCCGTAACCAATGGTAAACGGGAAATTGATTTTCCGGAAGAACTCCTCAACTTCCTGGCTGAGGGGCGCACCCCCAATCACAATTTCATGAAAGCGACCACCAAAGGTTCCAACCAGCTTTTCTTTCACTTTTTTATGCAGAAAGCCTGAAATCCCGGGAACCTTCATCAATAATTTCATGATGGGTTTTTCCAGGCTTGGAAGAATCCGTTTCTTATATATTTTTTCAATCACTAAGGGCACAGATAAAATCAGATGAGGCTGAATTTCACCAAAGGCTTTAAGAATGACTTGCGGGGTGGGTGTTTTGCTTAAAAAGGTAATGTGACAACCACGGGTGGCAGGGAACAAAAATTCGAACAACAAACCAAACACATGTGCCATGGGCAGGAACGACACGATTTTATTGGCGGTTATCAAAGGCATGTTCTCACGAGCGTAAATGATGTTCGACAACAAGTTCCGCGCCGAAAGCATTACCCCTTTGGTAAAGCCTGAAGTTCCACTGGTGTAAGAAATAACACACAAATCGTTTTCCGAAACTTCTTCCATCCCAAAGTTTTCGGGTAAAATAAGGTCGACCACTCCGGCCTTTAAGTTCTGTTCCCAGGCCGGGAAACAGGCGCCATCCTGATCGAAAAGCAGGTTGAAAGCCGTTAAGCTCACCACCGCCTGAAGTTGCGGCATGGCTTCGGCATCCAGCTTCTCAAACAACTGATCGCTGGCAAACAACAACTTCGATCCGGAGTGTTCCACAATGTGATGCACATCGGTCGGGTTAAAATCGGGAAGTACCGGCACCGCAACAGCGCCATAGCCAATGGTGGCTAAAAAAGAAATGGCCCAGTTAGCCGAATTACGGCCCAACAGGGCGACTTTGTCTCCTTTTTGAATCCCACTTTCCCTGAAAAACAAATGGATTTGATGAATTTTTTGCGCCACTTCCCCGTAGTGATACGTGGAACCCCCATAGTCCGAAAACATCGGCAGATCCCAATTTTGCAGCAGCGAGTCCTTATAAAGCCCGATCAGGCTTTGAGGAGCTAATGTCTGGTTCATAAATTTTCCTCTCAATTATTCCTTCAGCCGGAATTATTTTTCGTTATACGCACAATCCGCTCCACCGCATCGTCAACATAAGCCGTCTGTTCCATGCCAATGGTCATCGTGTGCACGTTTCTACTCTTCCAGGCAAATTTAAGCGATTTTTCACGAACTTCCTCCTGGGTCAAATCGCCCCCGCCAAAGATCTTCATTCCAATCACCCCTTTGCCGCTATCTTTGGCTGTTTTGAGAATTTTCATAATCTCTTCGGGCGTCCCGTCCATTCGAACCTGACCAGGATTAATGCGGGCGAGAATCACGTCAACCCATGGATCGACCACCGCCGCTTTCATGGCATCGATGTTATGGCACGAAACACCCACCAGCTTCACCTCTCCTTTTTGTTTGGCTTCGGAAAGCTGGTCGCGAAACGAGGCTTTCTCCGTCACCCAATTCCCATTCATCAGGCAGTGCAGCAAAACAATATCAAAATATTCGGTGCCCAACTCTTTTTTAAAGCGATCCAGGGTTTGCTGCACCGGCACCACCTTGTTCCAGCTGTTATCTTCGGTCCAGATCTTGGTCATCAACTGAAAATTGTCGCGCGGTACTTCTTTAAACAGCTCACCAACAAAGGTATGGGTACCATACGAATCGGCCGTATCAATAAAGGTCACTCCACGGTCGTAAGCATGGCGCGACACCTTTTTAAAGGCTTCCATGCCTCCGCGCGTCAGCACCGACTCGTGTGCCCACCCATTGGTTCCGCAGCCAAAAGCCAGCTGCGACACATTCAAGCCCGTTGCTCCAAGCTTCACCTGGTTAACTGATCCATAGGCCGGAGCATCAAATCCTGACAAAACAAAACCGGCCGAAACGGCTGACATCCCGACTATTCCTTTTCGAACAAATTCACGACGATTAATCTTTTTCATTTTACAAGTACATTTAAGGATTGCATCTTAAAACGACTGAATTTCAAAACACTATCAAATCAGACGAAATTGTCCTTAATATACAACGATTGAATGAGCATGCAAAATCCTGCTTGTTAAGAAGTTTAAACGGTTCGTCGTAGCTGTTTTTTACTATTTTAGCGCTTTCTTTCTTTAATTCGAAAACTTTAATTTAAAACCAAAATGAAGAAACTTTTACTGGCTCTTTTTGTGAGCATTGTTGCGTTGGGCGCTTCGGCCCAGAACGTTCAGTTGCATTATGATTTTGGGGAAACCCGAAAATTGATCACAACAACAGTTGAAATGTTCCGTCCCGACAAGTACGGTTCGACCTTCTTTTTTATCGACATGGATTATGGTTCTGATGTTCGCGACGTAAATACCGGAGCATCGCTGGCGTATTGGGAAATTGCACGGGCGTTTAAGTGGACGGAAAATCAAAAGTTTATGCCACGCGTGGAATTTAACGCCGGGGTATTTAAGCTTGATGGAGCAGGCAATCCATTCATCCCGATTGAAAACTGCTGGCTGGCTGGAGTCGAGCGCACCTGGGCATCAGCCGATTTCTCGAAAATCCTGACCTTGCAAGCCAACTACAAAAACATTAAAGACAAAGAAGATGCTTCGTTCCAGCTGACTGCTGTTTGGGTTGTTCAAATGCTGCAAAATAAACTGACTTTTACTGGTTTTGCCGATTTCTGGAAAGAAGAAATGTTCTGGGGAACCGACTACCGCTTTTTGACTGAACCACAACTGTGGTACAACTTCTGCCCGAATTTTTCATTCGGTACCGAGATTGAGTTGAGTAATAATTTTGCTACAGACGGTTTTCAGGTGAATCCAACCTTGGCAGCCAAGTGGACCTTTTAATCTAAAACTTCCACAAACATGAAACGTTTTTTCAAACTCGATGAAAACAACACGACCGTAAAAACGGAAGTTTTAGCGGGAATCACGACCTTCATGACGATGGCTTATATTCTGGCGGTTAACCCCAGTATTTTAAGTGCCACCGGAATGGATAAAAACGCACTCTTTACAGCGACTGCTCTTTCGGCGCTGGTGGCTACCTTGGTTATGGCCCTGGTTGCACGCCTGCCTTTCGCACTGGCCCCTGGAATGGGATTGAACGCCTTTTTCGCGTTCACCGTGGTGCTGGGCATGGGCTACAGCTGGCAATTTGCCTTGACTGCCGTGTTCCTGGAAGGAATTATTTTCCTTCTGCTGACGGCTTTCAACATTCGCGAACTCATTATCAATGCCATCCCCATGTCGATGAAGCATGCGGTATCGGCTGGTATCGGGCTGTTTATCGCCTTTATTGGCTTGCAAGGCGCCGGTGTCATCGTCAACAACGATGCCGTATTGGTTGGACTGGGAGACATGGGCTCGCCAAGCGTTTTGATCGCCTTGTTTGGCGTGTTGCTGATTGGTATTCTGCTGGCTCTAAAAGTCAAAGGCGCCTTGTTGATCGGTATTTTTGCAGCGACCATCGCCGGAATTCCATTCGGAGTTACCCAAATGCCCGAAGGAAACCTGGTTTCATTGCCGCCATCGATTGAACCTATTTTCTTCAAATTCGATTTCCACCAGATTTTCACCATCGACATGCTGGTTGTATTGTTCACCTTCCTGTTTGTCGATATGTTTGACACGGTTGGAACCCTGGTTGGTGTTTCGTCGAAAGCCGATATGCTGACAGAAGATGGCAAAGTGCCACGCGCCAAGCAAGCCCTGTTTGCCGATGCCATTGGTACAACAGTTGGTTCTATTTTGGGAACCAGTACGGTAACCACTTATGTGGAAAGTGCTTCGGGTGTTGCTGAAGGTGGACGCACCGGTTTGACTTCGCTGACGGTAGCGGGTCTGTTCCTAGTCGCCTTGTTTTTTGCTCCGCTGTTTATCATGATTCCGGGAGCAGCAACAGCACCAGCGCTGATTATTGTTGGTTTATTCATGCTTACACCAATCCTGAAAATTGATATGGAAGACTTCACCGAGTCGATTCCTGCCTTTTTCACCATTGTCATGATGCCACTGGCCTACAGCATTGCCGAAGGAATCGTTTTCGGTATGTTGGCTTACGTCATTCTGAAATTGCTGACCGGAAAACACAAAGATGTGTCGATTGTCATGTATGTGTTGGCCCTGCTATTTATAGTGAAATTCATCATCTAAGGGAATTTCACCAAAATCATATCAAAAGCTCCATGGTTTCATGGGGCTTTTTTTGTTGGGCGTGGAATTGTACCGGGTGTCGCGGATTCCGATCCGTGATTTCTCCCACTCGTCATCGCGACATTCCGTCTGCAATTCATTTTCCGCAGATCGGAATCTGCCGCACCCAAACTCCGCGCTGGCTTTGTCAAAATCTTTTCGGCATCGTGTTCAAACAAGACCAACCAAAAATCAAGAAGCTGATCAACCTGTGTCAATCCGCCGCTAAAAAAAGAGACCGTCCTTTTTGGGACAGCCTCTCTCAAATTGCGATATTGGGTTATAACTTACTTCAATTTAGCAAACAGCGCCTTGAAATTCACCTGCGAGGCGATGATTCCTTTCAGGTCGGCAATGGCCACACGCTCTTGCAGCATGGTGTCGCGGTAGCGAATGGTTACTGTTGCATCCTCCAGTGTTTGATGATCCACAGTGGCGCAGAAAGGCGTTCCAATGGCATCCTGGCGACGGTAGCGCTTACCAATCGAGTCTTTCTCGTCATACTGACAGTTGAAATCGAATTTCAGGTCGTCGATAATCTCGCGTGCTTTTTCCGGCAAACCGTCTTTTTTAATCAAAGGCATCACCGCCAGTTTGATCGGAGCCAATGGCGCCGGCAACTTCAGCATCACACGGGTATCTTTTTTGCCGCTGGCCGCTTCCAGTTCTTCTTCATAATACGAAGCCGACATGATTTGCAGGAACATGCGGTCGACCCCAATGGAGGTTTCCACCACAAAGGGGACATACGATTTTTCCAACTCCGGATCGTAATACTGAATTTTCTTTCCGGAGAATTCCTGGTGCTGCGACAAGTCAAAGTCAGTACGCGAGTGAATGCCTTCCACTTCCTTGAAACCGAAGGGGAATTTGTATTCCACATCAACGGCGGCGTTAGCGTAGTGGGCGAGTTTTTCGTGCTCGTGAAAGCGGTAGTTCTCCTCGCCAAAACCAAGCGCCTGATGCCATTTCATACGGGTTTCCTTCCACTTGTCGAACCATTCGAGCTCCGATCCGGGACGAACGAAAAACTGCATTTCCATTTGTTCGAATTCGCGCATACGGAAAATAAACTGGCGGGCTACAATCTCATTCCGGAAGGCTTTCCCAATTTGGGCAATACCAAACGGAATTTTCATGCGTCCGGTTTTTTGTACGTTCAGGTAGTTGACGAAAATTCCCTGCGCCGTTTCCGGACGAAGATAAACTTTCAACGCGCCGTCAGCTGTCGAGCCCATTTCGGTGCCAAACATCAGGTTAAACTGGCGCACATCGGTCCAGTTGCGCGTCCCACTCAACGGGCAAACGATTTCCTGATCCACAATGATTTGTTTCAATTCGGCCAGGTCATTATCATTTAAGGCTTTCGAAAAACGGGCATGCAATTCATCCCATTTTTGCTGGTTGGCCAGCACTCGTGGATTGGTTTCGCGGAACTGTTTTTCATCGAAGGCATCGCCAAAGCGTTTTTGCGCCTTCGCCACTTCCTTATCCATTTTTTCCTCGAACTTGGCCAGTTGCTCTTCAATCAACACATCGGCGCGGTAGCGTTTTTTCGAATCCTTGTTGTCAATCAACGGATCATTAAACGCATCAACGTGGCCCGAAGCCTTCCAAATGGTTGGGTGCATGAAAATAGCCGAATCCAGTCCGACGACATTTTCGTGCAACATGACCATGCTGTCCCACCAATATTTTTTGATGTTATTTTTAAGTTCTACTCCATTTTGTCCGTAATCGTACACTGCACCCAGCCCATCGTAAATTTCGCTCGATTGAAATACAAATCCATACTCTTTACAATGCGCGATCAGCTTCTTAAAAATATCTTCCTGAGCCATATGTTATTGATGATTAAATATTGATACTTGATTATTGATACTTGATGCTGGATACTTGATGATAGCTGAAAAAATATCAGATACTACATCTATGCCCTCTACCCAATTAATCGACTTCTTCAAAGTCAACATACTCGCCTTCATCCTTCGGAATTCGACCACTGTTATAGCGATCTTTCTCGATGGTCACTTCTCCTTCAGGTTTGGAATTCCGGGGATCCCGAAAATCGCGCTGTTGTTTTGGCTGGTTAATAAACAGCGGCAGAACATATTTTGTAAGAATCTTGATCAGGTAGTAAATGACCACGATGACAAATAAGGTTCTGAAAAAACCAACCAAAAATAAAATCACATTTAATTGTTCCATATCTCTTGAAAATCAGCGGGCGTAAAATTAGTAATTAATTATGAAACCGAAATTCATTCCTTCAATAAATCCGATTGACGCCCGATTGGGTTAACACCATTTTAGAATATTTTTACCTTTGCAGGAAACGAAACAAAAAATGACAACATACAAACGGGTGCTGTTAAAACTGAGCGGCGAATCGCTCATGGGAGACCAAGCGTACGGTATTGACCAGGAACGACTGAATGATTACGCCGTTCAAATCAAGGAAGCCGTAGCCTTGGGGGTTCAGATTGGCATTGTGATTGGCGGCGGAAATATTTTTCGCGGATTGAGTGGAGCGGCCAAAGGATTTGACCGCGTAAAAGGCGACCAAATGGGTATGCTGGCCACGGTGATCAACAGCCTGGCGCTGAATTCGGCGCTCACAGCCAATGGTGTCAAGTCCAGAGTTCTCACCGCGATCCGGATGGAGCCTGTTGGTGAGTTTTACTCGAAAGACAAGGCCATTGAAACCCTGGAACGAGGTGAAGTCGCCATCTTTTCAGCCGGAACCGGCAACCCTTATTTTACTACCGACACCGGTTCATCGCTACGCGGAATTGAGATTGAAGCCGATGCCATGCTGAAAGGAACACGGGTAGATGGTATCTATACTGCCGATCCGGAGAAAGACCCGACAGCCACCAAGTTTGACCGGATTTCGTTCGATGAAATCTACCACCAGGGATTAAAAGTGATGGATCTGACCGCAACAACCATGTGTAAGGAAAACAATTTACCCGTTGTAGTTTTCAATATGGACAAAAAAGGAAACCTGCTGAAAGTATTGTCTGGCGAGGATATCGGAACGCTTGTCCACGTTTAAAACGCTTTTAAGGCCAATTTTTGATTAAAAAAGTTAAGAAATTCCAGAATTCTTTAATTTTTTCTATATTTGCTCACAGCACAAAAAAACGGACCATTTATTTGGATATGGAAGAAGAATTAGAATTAATACTTGACCTTTGCAGAGAAAAGATGGAAGCTGCCATTGACCATTTAGAAAATGAATTGGTTCATATTCGTGCCGGCAAAGCTTCAACCAGGATGTTAGACGGAATAGTCGTTGACTACTACGGAAGTATGACTCCTTTAAATCAAGTTTCCAACATTAGTACACCAGACGCACGTAGCATTGCTGTTCAACCTTGGGAAAAGTCGATGATTTCGCCCATTGAAAAAGCAATTATGAATGCCAACCTGGGTTTCAATCCTGAAAATAATGGTGAAACCATTCGGATTAATGTTCCGCCATTGACCGAAGAACGCCGGAAAAACCTGACCAAACAAGTGAGTCAGGAAGGCGAGAAAGCCCGGATCAGTATTCGCGGCGCACGAAAAGAAGCCAACGAAGGCTTGAAAAAGCTTTTAAAAGATGGCTTGTCTGAAGACCAGGAAAAAATTGCCGGAGCAGAGGTGCAAGAGATGACCGATAACTTCGGTAAAAAGGTCGACAGCTTATTGGAGGATAAAAATCAAGAGATTTTAACGATATAATTGTTTCTAGTTTTCTGTTTTCTGAACATTGTTTAATTGTTTTCATGGCTTTGAGGCAGCTTGTTGAAGCTGCCTCATTTTTTTTGCCTGAATTTCAACCCGACACACAAACAATCCATCCACAAAAGCTGTTCCCCTCAAAAAAAACCGCCGTAAACAGCTTCAGCCAAAACCCGTTCGTTCAACCTGTCATCCCGTTTTTATATTCGCTTGCTTTCATTAATTTTAGGAAGCCAAAAAACAGGTCGGGAAGCATCAACTCCCGGGCATTCAATTAAAAAATAAAGCATAAGCTATGGTAGGATTGGTTGATTATCACATGCACAGTCTTCTTTCGGATGGGAAGAACACCTACGAAGAGATGATCAAAAAAGCCATTGACATCGGACTGGAGGAAGTCGGGTTCAGTGATCATGTTTGTCTGAAGACGGTCGATTGGGCTGTCATGCCCATCGACATCCCGGTGATGACTGAGCAAATCCTGGAACTGCGCGAAAAATATCGCTCTCAGATTAAAGTTTGCTATGGGATTGAGATGGACTACTTTCCCGGAAAAGAAAAAGAAATCCTGAAAATCATCAACAGTTTACCGCTCGATTATATCATCGGTTCGGTTCATTTTATTGGTGATTGGAATTTTGACACCGACCGATCGCTTTACGGGAAATGGTCGAACGACAAGCTGTACAACATGTACTACGAATTAATCCAGCAAACGGCCCGATCAGGTTTATTTGATACGATCGGGCACCTGGATATCATTAAGAAATTTCGTGTTTATCCCGAGAGTGACCAGACCCAACTCATTGAAGATACCCTAAAAGTGATCAAGGAAAACAACGTGGTGGTGGAGCTGAACACCGGCGGACTGGACCGCCCCTGCGCCGAACTAACGCCCAGCCCGGAACTTGTCGAACGCTGCTACCATCACCACATTCCGATGACCATCTCTTCGGATGCCCACAGCACGAGCCAAATTGCCCGTCACTATAAAACCGCCATCAACCTGATGAAAGAAATCGGCTTTGAAGAAATTGTGACCTTCGAAAACCGTGAGCGAAAAATGACCCGAATCTAAATAAGCCAAATCAAAAGCTCTTGCAGAACATAGGTTGTTAAATATAAATCAACTTTTAGTTCAGGCTGTAACTAATAGAAATTGTATCTTTGAGGCCTAATTTTTTTTCATGGAAGAACCTGTGGGAAGTATACTGGAAAAGATTAACACACCATCTGACTTACGTCTGTTAAAAGCGGAAGAATTGACTTCACTCTGTGATGAACTCCGGCAGTTTATTATTGATGAAGTATCAACTAATCCCGGACACCTGGGAGCAAGCCTTGGCGTGGTTGAACTTACTGTAGCCCTTCACTATGTCTACAACACGCCTTACGACCAGCTGATCTGGGATGTTGGACATCAGGCCTATGGCCATAAAATTCTAACCGGTCGCCGGGCCGAATTTCACACCAATCGAAAATACAACGGAATCAGCGGGTTTCCCAAACCATCCGAAAGCGAATACGATGCTTTCGGCGTCGGACATGCCAGCACCTCCATTTCAGCAGCACTCGGCATGGCTCTGGCGGCAAACATTAAAAAGGAAAAAGACCGGAAAATTGTCGCCGTAATCGGCGATGGCTCGATGACGGGAGGCATGGCCTTTGAAGGATTGAACAATGCCGCGTCGAACAATTCCGACGTCCTCATCATTCTGAATGATAACAATATGGCGATCGACCCCAATGTGGGTGGTGTGAGCAACTATTTACTGAATATCTCTAAATCAAGCACTTACAATAAACTTAAGAATGAGATTTGGGAAGGACTGGGGAAACTCAACGGCTTTGGGCCAAAAGCCAGGCGGCTGGTTCAAAAAACAGAAGGGGCGCTGAAATCCTACCTGTTAAAGGAATCCAACCTTTTCGAAAGCTTGGGCATCCGCTATTTTGGGCCGGTTGACGGGCACGATGTGGAATACCTGACCAACGTTCTGCGCGACCTGCGTGCCATAAAAGGCCCGAAATTGCTTCATGTGCTCACCAAAAAAGGCAAAGGCTTTAAGCTGGCCGAAATGAACCAAACCGTATACCACGCCCCGGGAAAATTCGATAAAGAAACCGGTGAGATCATCGGTTGCGAATGCGAATTGAACAAACCACCCAAGTTTCAGAATGTCTTTGGGAATACGCTTGTCGAACTGGCCGAAATGAATCCTAAAATCGCAGGGGTCACTCCTGCCATGCCCACCGGTAGTTCGCTCAACATCATGATGGAAAAAATGCCCGATCGAGCCTTTGATGTGGGCATTGCCGAACCCCATGCAGTCACCTTGTCGGCCGGAATGGCGATTCAGGGACTGGTGCCTTTTTGCAATATTTATTCCAGCTTTATGCAGCGGGCTTACGACCAGATTATTCACGATGTGGCCATCCAAAAGCTAAACGTAGTGTTTTGCCTCGACCGCGGAGGACTGGTTGGCGCCGACGGGGCAACCCACCACGGTGTGTTCGACCTGGCCTACATGCGCAACATTCCCAACATGATCGTGTCGGCCCCCATGGACGAGATTGAACTACGTAACCTGATGTACACAGCCCAGCAGGAGAACATGGGCCCGTTCTCCATCCGCTATCCGCGAGGCTGCGGATGTAAAGTTGACTGGCGACAGGAATTTGAGCCCATCGAAGTTGGGACAGGCCGAATCCTAACGGAAGGTGAAGACCTGGCCATTCTAACGATTGGAACAGCAGGAATTGCCGCATCACGGGCCGTCAAATCACTTAAAAATAAAGACATTTCGGTCGCTCATTACGACCTGCGCTTTGTAAAACCAATCGATGAAGCACTCCTGCACCAGGTGTTCAAGCAATTCAAAAAAATAATTACCGTGGAAGATGGCGTAATTCAGGGGGGCTTTGGCTCTGCAGTATTGGAGTTTATGGCCCTAAACGATTACCACGCCAAATTGGTCCGCCTTGGGGTACCCGATGAGTTTGTTGAGCATGGGACGCCGGAAGAATTGCAGCGCGATTGCGGCTTCGACCAAAAAGGAATTTACCACGCATGTATTGAATTACTTCAGGGATAATTGTAATTTCAACTCGCCCAAATACTTTATATCGGGATGATTCGTTTAGCAAAATGAACTAAACAACACTAGATTGGAACTCTATTTTAAAAAACGACGCTGGAAAATTCTGCTTCTGTTTGCAGCAGTGCTCATCGGAGCCGGCTCCCTGCTTTACACCAACTGGTTGATCGGTCAAATGTCGATTCAGGAACGTAAAAACGTAGAACTATGGGCCAAAGCCATGAAACGGTTGCTTGACACGGAGGATGGCGGAAACCAGGATCTGACGTTTTATCAAACCATCATGGGAAACAACACCAAAATCCCTATCATATATACTGATGAAGACGGCACTATTTTAGGCGATCGGAACATTCGCTACACTGACAAGCGGAGGGCTGTTGTTTTACAGCATGAGCTTAAGAAAATGGAAAGCCAAAAAGCACCCATTGAAATTGTTCTTTCAGAAGATGTTTCCCAATATTTATATTACCGCGATTCCAACTTGTTGCAAAACCTGCGATACTTTCCGTTGGCACAATTCGGCGTGATTATGCTCTTCATCTCTGTCTCCTACTTTGCCTTTAGTGCGTCGCGAAAAGCAGAGCAGAATCAAGTTTGGGTAGGCATGTCGAAAGAAACCGCGCATCAACTTGGAACGCCCATATCATCGCTCATGGCCTGGGTGGAGATCCTGAAAATGAAAAACATGGATGAAAACATGATTGAAGAAATTCAAAAAGATGTTTCCCGTCTCGAAAAAATCACCGAACGCTTTTCCAAAATCGGTTCGGCCCCCGAGCTCATCACCAACGACCTGAAGCAGGTTCTGCGATCAACCATCAGTTACCTTGAAAAACGCTCGTCGAAAAAGGTTCGCTTCGAACTTGAGCTGGATGAAAATTCCCATTATGATGTTCCTCACAATGCAGCCTTATTTAGCTGGGTTATTGAAAATATCTGCAAAAATGCCATTGATGCGATCGAATCGGATGGCATCATTAAGCTGAAATTAGCCCAAAACAATAACCAATTGATGCTTGATATTTCCGACAACGGAAAGGGAATCCCAAAATCACAGTTTAAAACCATTTTTGAACCCGGATACACCACAAAAAAAAGAGGTTGGGGCCTTGGACTCTCTCTGGCCAAAAGGATTATCGAAAATTACCATCAAGGCAAAATATTCATTAAACATTCGGAAATTGGACATGGGACTACCTTCCGCATTATTCTGCGAAACCATTGATTTTTCAACATTTTCGACTTTGATAATTCCTTGAACGAAAGAATTTTGCAGAAAAGAATGGATTCGATGTTAAAAAAATCAGATAATTTTCTCCGTTTGTATATTTTTTATACTTTTGCAACACTTTTTTCCAAGCAATGGCAAATTTGAAAGTATACAACATTGCACTCAAAGGACTTGCAATTGGCAAGCATGATTTTGATTATCAGATCGGAAAGCAATTCTTTGAGTATTTCGACGGAGGAATCGCCGGAGATGGGCGTGTTGAAGTAAAGCTGGAACTGGAAAAACGAAGTGCATTAATGGTACTTTGGTTTCATGTAAAAGGAACGGTAAACATACAGTGCGATCGCTGCTTAGACTTGTTTGACCAGCCGGTTGAAAGTGAAAGCAAGGTTTTCGTAAAGTATGGAGAAGAAAAATTTGAGGAAGGTGACGATGTCATCTGGGTTAGCCCGGGCGAAACCCACATTTCAATTGCCAAACTCATTTACGACTTCATCATTTTATCGATTCCAATTAAGCATGTTCATCCGGACGATGCCCACGGCAAAAGCCTGTGCAACCCGGAAATGCTAAAAAGACTAAACCTGTTGTCGGTAGAGGTGGAACCGGAAGAAGAAAGCGCCGAGACAGACTCCAGGTGGGATGAATTGAAAAAATTATTAGATAACAAATAAAGACTTTTTAAAATGGCACATCCAAAACACAAAACATCAAAATCCAGAAGGGATAAGAGAAGAACACACTACAAAGCAACACCATCAACGCTGGCAACGTGTTCTAACTGTGGCACCACAGTAAAATACCATACTGTTTGCCCGGAATGTGGGTATTACCGCGGTAAGCTCGCAATCGAAAAAGACGTTACTGTTTAACCTTCATAACACGATCAGAAGACAGGCTCTTCTGATCTTTTTTTACCCCTTCAATAAACTTTTCGAACAGTTCAATTAATTGTTTTAAAACGACTTACAGGTGTTCTTTTGCCCTGTTTTTTTTTGCTGTTCAAATTTTTCACCCTATCTTTCGCAATTATTTTTAACTGAATTTTGTTAATCAACTGCCAACAAGCGTTCATTCAGGAAATGACTGCATTATTGGATTGAATAAAGTATAAACTATGCGAGATATTCGTGCTGCTATCACAGGCATTGGTGCCTATTTACCTGAATACAGGCTCACCAATGAAGAATTAAGCACTATGGTTGACACCAACGATGAATGGATCATGCAACGCATCGGCATTAAAGAAAGACGCATCCTGAAAGAGACTGGAAAAGCGACTTCAGACATGGGAACCGAAGCGGTGAACGAACTGCTAAAAAAAACAAACACCCATCCCGACGAAATTGATCTACTGATTTGTGCCACCATAACCCCCGACAGGCCATTGCCGGCAGCGGCTAACGTGATCAGCCGAAAAGCAAGGCTGACCAATGCCTGGAGCTTCGACATCAACGCAGCCTGTTCAGGTTTTGTATTTGCGTTAACTACCGGGGTTCAATTTGTAGAAAGTGGACGGTACAAGAAAGTAATTATTGTTGGCGCCGATATGATGTCGTCGATAACCGACTATACCGACCGGACAACCTGTCCGTTGTTTGGCGATGGAGCTGCAGCTGTTTTGCTTGAGCCCACAACCGAGGATGTAGGTATTATCGACCATATCAATCACACCGATGGCAAAGGACGCCACTACCTGCACATGAAAGCCGGTGGCTCCAAGTTTCCGGCTTCAATTGAAACGGTGCAAGAACGGATGCACTACGTTCATCAGGACGGGCAGACCGTTTTCAAATATGCTGTATCGCGCATGGCCGATGTAGCAGTTGAAATCATGGATAAAAATAACGTCACTCCCGAAAATCTGGCATGGCTGGTACCACACCAGGCAAATATGCGCATCATTGATGCTGTTGCCCGCCGCATGAAAGTCAGCCCGAAACAAGTTATGATCAACATTCAAAAATATGGCAACACAACCGCAGCGACCATTCCACTGTGTTTGTACGATTATGAAAGTCAGATGAAGAAGGGCGACAACATTATCTTAGCCGCTTTTGGTGCCGGGTTCACCTGGGGATCCATGTATTTGAAATGGGCCTATGACACAGACAAATAATCTCAACCAGAAAATTTAAAGATCTCCCTCATGAGTAGACTGTTAATTCAAAGCCACCAGGAATTCGAAAACTACCTGGGTGAAAAATTGGGAGTTTCGGACTACCATACGGTGACCCAAGAACAAATCAACAAATTTGCTGAAGCGACTCTGGATCACCAATGGATTCATACCAACCCCGAGAAGGCAAAAACCGAAGGGGCGTTTGGAAGCACCATTGCCCATGGTTACTTGACCCTTTCGCTGCTACCATACATGTGGGAACAAGTAGTGGAAGTGAAAAACTTCAAAATGCTTGTCAACTACGGCATCGAACAGTTTAAATTTAGCGCTCCGGTTCTGGTAAACAGCAACGTACGCACTCACGTGTGGCTGCAGGAATGCACCAACCTTCGGGGAATTAGCCGGATTAAACTCCGGGTTCAGATGGAAATTGAAGGAAGCAAAAAACCAGCTTTCGATGGAACAATCACCTTCCTGTATCATTTCAACAATTGACCTTTTTTGCCCGACAGAATAAATTTTGGATCCAATCGTTTGTATTAGGTAACCGACTTAGTATATTTGATGCTCTTCAAAAACACACACAGCATGGCAAAAACAAATAATGAAATTGATTCTCAAGGAATTAATTTAATCGGGAAAGGAACCCGCATCACCGGAGATGTTGCTTCAGATGGCGACATCAGGATAGACGGAGAATTGAACGGAAATTTAAACTGCTCCGGGCGGGTAGTCGTTGGAGACACGGGAAAAGTTACCGGAGAAATTCGGTGCAAAGATTCTGAAATATCAGGCTACCAAAAAGGAAAACTTCAAATTGAACAACATTTAAGCCTGAAATCTTCATCTAAGGTTTATGGAGAAATTAGCACGGGAAAGTTGAGCATTGAACCCGGCGCATTATTCTCCGGTTCGTGCAAAATGGGCGAACAAATCAAACAAGATGAAGCCAAAGAACTTAAAAAAGCATAAAAAGAAGTTTGACGATTTTATACGCTATTCCAATCTGGCTTTTGAAATGATTGCCATCATGGGTCTTAGTGTCTTTGCCGGGTTCAAGATCGACCAATGGCTCGAGTTATCTTTTCCTGCTTTCACCCTGGCATCTATGATTATATCTGTTATTGCCGCCGTTTATCATGCCATTAAAAAATTTCTGAAATGAATGCACTCATGAAGCGATTCCTAAGCCGGTCTGTAATTCTATTCGTTACACTCCTTGCTTTAGGCTGGATACTTTATACTCAGGTCATTCCGCAACACCTCTTTGAACCTTGGCCATTTATTCCTGTTTTTTTCTTTGTCACAACAAACCTTGTCCACTTTTATTTGTTAAGAATTGCCGAAAGTAACATGCCGAAGTTCACTGCCCGGTACATGGTTTTAAGCACGCTAAAATTATTATTTTACCTGCTTGTAGCCATTGTGTTTTTTATGGCAAAAAGTGAACAGGCAAAATTATTCTTAATCAATTATTTAATCGCCTATGTTTGCTTCACAATACTGGAAGTTGCTGAAATCAGCTACGTCGTAAAATTGAAGAATTAACTTGAAACAATTGATTTTTTTAGTAATTTGGGGGTACTTTTTTAAAAGTGACATTCAGACAGATTAAGACTTTATGAAAGCAACAAAAAGCCAAAGATATACCGCTTTTATTCTATTTTTTCTTTTAATATTTAGCCTCACATCAACGTCGGT
Organism: Sunxiuqinia sp.; assembly: GCA_024635605.1. Taxonomy (GTDB): domain Bacteria; phylum Bacteroidota; class Bacteroidia; order Bacteroidales; family Prolixibacteraceae; genus Sunxiuqinia. Next base: position 19,865 of record JAGXIR010000221.1, on the reverse strand, counting down.
TTATGCTGAAGCGGACAGCCATGATGGACACTCCACCGAATTTGTTCCCGGAGACTACATTATGCATCACGTGGCTGATGCCTTTGAATGGCACCTGGCAACCATCGGAGAAACCCACATTACTGTTCCACTCCCAATTATCCTTTACAGTAAAACCAACGGCTGGCACATTTTCATGTCTTCGAAATTTGATCATGGTAAAACGACCTACAAAAATTTTCGCATTGCACACCAGGGTGAGAACTCCGGAAAAATTGAGGAAGTCAACCAACAGGGCGAAGTCATCGGACTGCCTTTAAACTTATCCATCACCAAGGTCGTTGCCGGAGCACTTTTCAGCGTGGTTCTACTTCTATTGATCTTTGTTTCGGCAGCCAAATCGGCTAAGCGCAGAGCTGGACAAGCACCCAGAGGCATTCAAAATACCGTTGAGCCAATCATCCTCTTTGTTCGCGACGAAATTGCCAAACCCGCCATTGGCGACAAAAAATACGAAAAGTTCATGCCCTTTCTCTTAACCATGTTCTTTTTTATTTTGCTGAATAACCTGATGGGGCTGATCCCTATTTTCCCATTCGGAGCAAATGTTACCGGAAATATTGCCGTGACCATGTCGTTGGCCTTATTTACCTTTGCGGTCACCAACCTGAATGGCAACAAACATTACTGGAAGGAAATTTTCAACCCCGATGTTCCCATGTGGCTGAAATTTCCACTTCCGCTAATGCCTATCATCGAACTGTCGGGTCTGATTACCAAACCTTTCGTATTGATGGTTCGTCTCTTTGCCAACATGATGGCCGGACACATGATTGTGACCGTATTCATCAGCCTGATTTTTATTTTCGGAAAGCTAATGGGCCCCACTGCTGGTTTGGCAATCAGTCCGGTATCCATCGTATTTTCTCTTTTTATCCTGATGCTTGATCTGTTGGTTTCATTTATTCAGGCTTATGTTTTTACACTACTGTCAGCCCTGTATTTTGGGATGGCCAAAGCAGAACATCACTAGTTTTTAACACAATAAATTTACATTTATGCTATCAGCTATTTTAACAGTTCTATTGCAAGTAACAGATGTGCTGGATGCGGAAGCAGCAGCAGCCACTTTTGAAGGTTTTGCAAAATTAGGTGCAGCTCTTGGAGCAAGTTTTGCAGCCATTGGTGCTGGTATGGGTATCGGCAAAATCGGTGCCGCAGCCATGGAAGCAATTGCGCGCCAACCCGAAGCAAGCGGCGACATTCGGTCAAGTATGATCGTATCGGCTGCCTTGATTGAAGGTGTTGCGTTCTTTGCTGTTATCACCTGTGCTTTAGTCCTTTTTGTTTAAAGGAATGTATTGATTAGTCGTCCGCTCCCGGGATTGCCGGGAGGCTGGACGACAACAACTAAAAAAACACGAATTATGGGATTTGTTACTCCGGATTTCGGAACCCTTTTTTGGATGACTATTATCTTTGGGATCCTGCTTGTTATCCTGAAGAAGTTTGCCTGGAAACCTATTTTAACGGCTCTCAAAGACCGGGAGACATCGATTGCCAATGCGCTTTCGTCGGCTGACAAAGCCCGCGAAGAAGTAAAAGACCTGAAAGCAGACCACGAGAAAATCATTGCCCAGGCCAAGAGGGAAAAGGATATTATCATCAAAGAAGCCCGGGATTTAAAAGATAAACTGCTGGTTGAAGCAAAAACCCAGGCATCCAGCGAAGGACAAAAAATTGTTGAAGCAGCGCGTCAGCAAATTCAGGCTGAGAAACAAGCTGCCATCAGCGAAATGAGAAACCAAATCGCTGAATTGTCCGTTTTGGTAGCCGAAAAAGTCATCCAAAAAGAGTTAAAAGACAAGGCCTCTCAGGAAAACCTGGTTGAAGACCTCCTAAAAGATATTAAATTACAATAGCTTCATGGATCAAAGTAAAGTGACCGTCCGTTACGCGAAAGCTCTTTTCAGCCTGGCAAAAGAAAAACAATTGCTGGATGAGGTGAAGAAAGACATGGAAATGATTGGGGAGCTGATCAAAGAAAGCACTGATTTGGTGTTGCTCTTGGAGAGTCCGGTCGTTAAAACATCGCAAAAAATCAAGCTCCTAAAAACGATTTTTGAAGGAAAAGTAAACAAACTGACGGTTGACTTTTTAGTCATGGTAGCGGAAAACAAACGGGAGATTTTCACTCCCGGAATCTGCCACAATTTCGCGGCTCTGTATCGAAAAGACAAGGGTGTTAAATCGGCTGTCATTACCACTGCGATTCCATTACAAAAAGAATTGGTCACCCAAATACAACAACAACTCGAAAGCGATTTCAAAACCAAAGTTGAATTAAGCCAACGGGTAAACACAGACCTGATCGGAGGATTTGTGCTACGTGTCGACGACCGCCAGGTTGATGCCAGCATGGCCTCTAACCTGCGTAAGGTCAAGGAAACATTTTTGCAAACTGAAATCAACAAGTAAAAAACTACATAACAATGGCTGATATAAAACCCGCCGAAGTAACCGCAATACTAAAACAGCAACTGGAAGGCTTTAAATCGCAAACCGAATTGGAGGAAGTAGGAACAGTACTCCAGGTTGGTGATGGTATTGCCCGTATCTACGGGCTTTCAAATGTTGAAGCAAACGAAATGCTTGAGTTCGAAGATGGCATGAAGGGAATTGTTTTAAACCTTGAAGAAGACAATGTTGGAGCCGTGCTTTTAGGGCCTTCAGAAAGTGTCAAAGAAGGCGACACAGTCAAGCGGCTGCAACGCATCGCCTCCATTGAAGTGGGCGAAGGTGTTTTAGGACGGGTGATCAACACCATTGGCGAGCCGATTGATGGAAAGGGAGCCATTCAGGGTGAAACATTTGAAATGCCCCTGGAGCGTAAAGCTCCGGGCGTTATTTTCCGCCAGCCCGTTACCCAGCCTTTACAAACCGGTATTAAAGCCATTGACGCCATGATCCCGATTGGACGTGGTCAACGTGAGCTGATTATCGGCGACCGCCAGACCGGAAAAACGGCTGTGGCCATTGACACCATCATCAATCAACGCGATAACTACGAAGCCGGAACGCCGGTTTACTGTATTTATGTGGCGGTTGGACAAAAGGGATCAACCGTAGCTAACATCGCGGCAACCCTCGAGAAATATGGCGCCATGGATTATACGGTGATTGTGTCGGCAACGGCTGCCGATCCAGCTGCCCTTCAATATTATGCCCCTTATGCCGGAGCTTCCATTGGCGAGTACTTCCGCGATACCGGGCGCGATGCCTTAATTGTTTTTGATGATCTGTCAAAACAAGCTGTTTCGTATCGCGAAGTTTCTTTGCTGCTTCGCCGTCCACCGGGCCGTGAAGCTTATCCGGGTGACGTGTTCTACCTGCACTCCAGACTGCTGGAGCGCGCCGCCAAAATCATCGACTCCGACGAAATTGCTGCAAAAATGAACGACCTGCCCGAGTGCTTGCAAGGAAAAGTGAAAGGTGGCGGCTCACTCACCGCTTTGCCCATTATTGAAACCCAGGCCAGCGACGTGTCTGCCTACATCCCAACCAACGTGATTTCGATTACCGATGGGCAGATCTTTCTGGAATCAAACTTGTTTAACTCCGGAGTACGGCCGGCAATCAACGTAGGAATCTCGGTTTCGCGTGTGGGTGGTAACGCACAGGTAAAAGCCATGAAAAAGATTTCGGGCACCCTGAAGCTTGACCAGGCTCAGTTCCGTGAACTGGAAGCGTTCTCGAAATTTGGATCTGACCTGGATGCAGCGACCATGCGCGTACTCGACAAAGGACGCAAGAATGTGGAGATTTTGAAGCAGGGTCAGTATGCTCCGGTCAAAATCGAGCATCAAATCGCGATTATATACTGCGGGACTAAAGAACTGCTGCGCCCCATCCCCGTGGAAAAGGTGAAAGCTTTTGAAAAAGATTTCATCGACATGCTGGAAATGGAATATCGCCCTACTCTGGATCAATTGAGAAAAGGAATCCTTAACGATGATATTACCGGAGTTCTGGAAAAAGTAGCAAAAGAAGTAGCAGAACGATTTAAATAATGAAATGATTAAATGATCGGAGCTGTGGGTTTCGATCATTTACGATCATTCAATCACTCATAGAAGATGGCCAGTTTAAAAGAAATACGCACACGAATTTCATCGGTAAAAACCACCCGACAGGTGACTAGTGCCATGAAAATGGTTTCAGCTGCCAAGCTCAAAAAGGCCCAGGATGCCATCCTTCAAATCAGGCCTTATGCCGATAAGCTTCACGAAATACTCAGTTCAATTGGATCCAGCCTGGAGAACAGCGATGAATCGGTTTATACCCAGCAACGCGAACCGGAAAAGGTGCTTTTAATCCTGATCAGTTCGAACCGTGGGCTTTGTGGCGCTTTTAACACCAACATCGCCAAAACAGCGTACGAATTGGCACTAACCAAATACAACAAGCAACTGAAAACGGGACAACTCGGGTTTCTGATCGTTGGTAAACAAGGTGAAAAATACCTGAAGCTGAAAAAAATGCCCATTGTGGGACATGCCAACGATATTTTTGATCCCCTGACCTTTGAGCATACTTCAAAGCTGGCATCGAACCTAATGGCTGATTTCATAGAGCAAAAATACGACCGTATTGAGCTGGTTTATAATCAATTTAAAAATGCAGCAGTGCAGATCTGTACTGCCGAACAGTTTTTACCGGTTGAAATTTTGGCCGACCAAGAGGAGGCTGCTGCGAGTCTCGACTTCATTTACGAACCAACCAAAGAGCAAATTGTAGAGGAATTAATCCCACGATCGCTGAAAATCCAGATATACAGAGCCCTGCTCGACTCCAATGCTGCAGAACAAGGCGCGCGCATGACCGCTATGCACAAGGCAACAGACAATGCCACCGATCTGATTAAAGACTTAACCCTGACCTTTAATAAAGCACGTCAGGCAGCCATTACCAATGAAATTCTGGAAGTGACCAACGGATCCGAAGCGCTGAATGGCTAGTTTCGCACGATTCCTCCCCTGACTTCTTGCTCCCCTTTGATTTGAGGTGATACCTGGCGCAAACAAATACCGACAGGAATTTGTCATTCTTGTAAAATCAGGATAGTTATGAGCATGAATACTTCCGGATCCGATGCCTATAAAAGGCAGGTTTTGAATGAGCTGTACATCTGGCAACAAAAGATGCAACGTAAACCATCGGCGTTGAATGCAGCCACCAAAAAACTACAGACCAAGGCAAACCGCATTATCCCTGAAAAAGCACATCAGGCCATCACCCACGCCATCAAACAAATGACACGAGCCACCATGACCGGCTCGGGGCTGATCACGCCACGCCTCATCTTGTCCGATGCTCCCCTCGAAATGCGGGAAGCCAAAATCAGGGAACGGATTAAATTTTACTGCTCAACCGCAGCTGCCGAAGGAGCAGCAACCGGCTTTGGCGGAATCTTATGGGGTTTTGCCGACCTCCCTCTCTGGATGTCAATCAAGATGAAGATGCTGTTTGAATTAGCTGCAAACTATGGTTTCGACACTCAGGACTACCGGGAGCGGATCTTTATTTTGTATGTTTTCCAGCTCGCCTTTTCGAGCCAGGAGCACCGCAATAAGGTCTATCATATCATAGCCGAGTGGAACGATTATAAACACAAATTGCCAGAGGATATCAATCAATTGGATTGGAGAGCTTACTGGGAAGAGTACCGCGATCATCTCGACCTGGCAAAATTGCTCCAATTAATTCCAGGAATCGGCGCGGGAGTGGGCGCTGTAGTCAACTACAAACTGACTAACCGCTTGGGCACCTTTGCCATGAATGCTTATCGCATGAGATTACACCTGCAAGCCTAAGCCAGAATCAACTGCAGCGACACATCCAACTTCAAATACAAGGCAAAATAGAGCTAAAATCCAAAACCGACCGACTACCTATCAACCTTTCAGATTTCACTTAGCGCTTGCAAGAAAACAACATTTACGCTTGATGGAACTCCAAATATAATTCACTGGAAATATCAAAAAAAAGCGGTAAAAAAAACTCGCACGTCACTGTCAAATATGATTCCCTCAGCCGGCAAAAATCGAGGAATATCCCAATGATTTAACAAAAAAAAAGGAGCCTCAACAGAGACTCCTTTTCAACGTTATTGTGTATTTTGAATGTCATTATTCAGACAAGGCAAAACGAACAAACTCAGTAACAGTCAACCCTTTATCGGTTGATTGCAAGTATTCTTTCACGGTTTGTTTGTTGTCTTTTACAAAGGCCTGGTTCAGCAAAGTACTGTCTTTGAAGAATTTGTTCAAGGCACCTTGGGCAATTTTATCGAGCATGGCTTCCGGCTTTCCTTCCTGACGGAATTTTTCCTTGGCAATCTCCAATTCCTTGGCAACCATTTCAGGAGAAACATTGTCTTTATCAACAGCAACAGGACTCATGGCAGCCACTTGCATGGCCACATCTTTCATCACCTGTGTGTCAACACCAGCTTGGTTGAAACCAACCAAAGTAGCCAGCTTATTTCCCGGGTGAATGTAAGGAATCACAGCTTCTGCCTCAACTTTAGCGAAGTACGATAATTCAATCTTTTCACCAATAACACCAGTTTGCTCGGTGACGTGTGATTCGATTGTACGACCATCAACTTCCAATGCTTTCAGGGCATCCAGATCGGCTGGTTTGTTTGCAATGGCAGCCTCCAGAAACTTATTGGTTATTTTCACAAAGTCTTCGTTTTTAGCCACGAAATCTGTTTCGCAGTTTAAAACGACAATTGCTCCGTATTGATTATTTTCACTAACACCAGCCAGGACAACGCCCTCTGAAGCTTCACGATCCGATCGTTTGCTTGCAACCAGTTTGCCTTTTTCGCGGATTATTTGAATAGCGGCATCAAAGTCGCCATTTGCATCGGTAAGGGCATTTTTACAGTCCATCATGCCGGCGCCAGTTGCTTTACGCAACTTCATTACATCTGCAGCAGTAATTGCCATAATTGTTTATTTTTATTTTATTAAAAGAGCAATTATTCTTCTTTGTTGGCTTCGTCTACTTCAACCTTTTCAGCCTTAGCAGCTGATCTTTTGCTCTTGGTTTTTTTGGGTTTTTCTTCATCTCCTTCGTTATCACGCTCAACTTTGCGCTCATTCAAGCCTTCGCTAACTGCATCGCACATCAGGCGAACAACTAGACGTACCGATTGAGATGCATCGTCGTTGGACGGAATGATGAAGTCAAGACCTTCAGGATTTGAATTGGTATCCACCATCGCAAATACAGGAATACCCAATTTTTGAGCTTCACGCACAGCGATTTTTTCTTTCATGACATCAACGATAAACAGCGCTGCCGGAAGGCGGGTCAGGTCAGCAATACTGCCAAGGATTTTTTCCAACTTGGCACGTTGACGTGTAATTTGCAACTTTTCGCGTTTTGACAAGTTTGTCCAACTATCTTCCTTTTCCATCTTGTCGATGGAAATCATTTTTTTCACCGCTTTGCGGATCGTTGGAAAGTTTGTTAGCATACCACCTGGCCAACGCTCAACTACGTAAGGCATATTTACACTCCCTACGGCATCGGCAACGATATCTTTAGCTTGCTTTTTCGTTGCTACGAATAGAATTTTGCGACCCGATTTGGCGATTTGTTTCAAGGCGGCAGCTGCCTCATCGATTTTGACAACTGTTTTTTGCAAGTCGATGATGTGGATTCCGTTTTTCTCCATGAAAATGTATGGAGCCATGTTCGGATTCCACTTTCTCTTCAGGTGACCAAAATGAACACCTGCATCCAGTAATTCTTGAAAATTTGTTCTTGGCATCTTTTTACTTTTATAAATAATTTGTTGAAAAGCAACCCCTGAGTAGCTCCTTGTTTACAGGAAGTCTCAGCAGTTTCAGATCCACAGTCATATTTAGATTTAATAATACTGTTAACGTTTTGAGAATTGGAAACGCTTCCGTGCTTTTGGCTGACCTGGCTTTTTACGTTCCACTTCGCGTGGGTCACGGGTCACAAAGCCGGCTTGTTTCAATATCGTTCTTGACTCCGGGTCAATTTCCATCAAGGCTCTTGTAATGGCCAAACGCAGTGCTTCAGCCTGTCCTTTAATACCACCCCCATCAAGATTCACTTTAATGTCATATTGATCAGCGACACCAATCAAGTTCAATGGTTGCATAACAATATACTGTAGCGTACCATTGGGGAAATATTCTTTCAAATCCCTTTTGTTGATGGTCACATTTCCTTTGCCCTCGCTAAGATAAATACGAGCCACAGCAGATTTTCTACGTCCTAGGGTATTTACTACTTCCATTGTTATAATTTAATCGTGTTTAAATCAATTACTTTTGGATTCTGAGCTTCTTGTTTGTGCTCCGCTCCAACATACACTTTCATGTTTCCATAAACCTTGCGACCCAAGCGATTTTTAGGGAGCATGCCTTTTACAGCTTTCTCAACCAAACGCTCAGGATACTTCGCTAAAATATCCGCAGGTGATTGCTTGCGTTGTCCGCCCGGATAACCGGTATGGCTCAGGTAAACCTTATCACTGATTTTGTTACCTGTTAAACGCACTTTTTCCGCATTGATCACTATTACATTATCCCCACAATCTGCGTGAGGTGTAAAGTTGGGTTTGTTCTTTCCTCTCAGGATTTTAGCAACAGCACTGGCCAAACGACCAAGTATCATATCCGTTGCATCAATAACAACCCATTCCTTATTTGCCGTGGCGCTGTTGGCCGAAACGGTCTTGTAAGATAAAGTATCCACTTGCCTTTAATTTTTAAAATTAACACTAAAAGTTGCAAAAACTTACATTTCAATTGGTTGGGAGGTTTTCAACTTATCAACACCGGGTATGTTCATAAGCTTTCTACCAGCAACATTATCAATTATTTATAAGAACTGCAAGTACGGACAATAATCGGGACTGCAAAAGTATTTCTTTTTTCTTAAAATCCAAACAGAAATGCCCGCCGAAAATAAAATTAAATCAAAGATTTTCAAGGCAGAAGCCAGAGGATGGAAAGCATCAGGGATCTGGTCTTCAAAAAAACCGTATCTCTCGTCCAACGTTTGTCTTTTCATCTGCTACGTTCAGGGCAGCGTGAACCGCCAGGGCTTGCTCACCCAAGGTTCACCGGCATAATGAATTCCTACGCGTGGCGAAGCCTTAAGGTCAAGAACCGGGGCAGCGTCTTCGAGCCAAAGCCGGGACGACAGGGCAAGATCTTCGCCATAAAACGAGCGGTTGAGCTGTAGCTCGCGGCCTACCCTCCCTGGTCCGTCGAAGCCCCGCAACCCACGGATTAAAACTGCCGATCCATCGCCAGCCTGCCCAGTCACAAAATTCAGGAGCCAATATTGGCCATAAATCAGGTACACGTAAATCCGACCGCCGGGGCCGAACATGACCTGCGTTCGTTTGGTCAGTCCTTTACTGGCATGGCAGGCCAAATCTTCCTGACCGCAGTATGCTTCAGTTTCCGTAATCCGGTAGCAACGGGTTTCGCCCGAATCAAACACCCGAACCAGGGTTTTGCCCAGCAGCTCCCGGGCAACGGTGGGTGTGTCGCGACAAAAAAAGTTAGCCGGAAGTCTTTTCCTGATGGGATTCATGTCTCGAAGATAAAAATTTTGCTGAAACCATCGAAGCAATGCTGCCGGCTGACCAAATTAAATACCAGCTTCTTTTGCCCGCGCTTCAATCCGGGCCAGTTCGTCAGGATAATCTTTGAATAGCCGCGTCAGGTAAGGCTCCATGTATGTGGCTTTATCCACTTCAAACCGCTTAATTAATTCCTTACATAAATAGGTGCTGCTATTATTATCGATATCCTCGAAAACTTTCAGAAGTTCCTGCTCATAAACTTTCCTTTCCTCCTCATCAAAAGCTTTGGTAATAGCCATCATATTCAGCTCGAGCTTTCGCGCGAACGCCAAGCCATAATCCGGCAGAATTTTGATGGATTTATTGCAATTCTCAATAGCATCGTTCAAATACTGCTTGGCTCCATAGCGGTCATACATATCATTAAAAGCGATGGCCGCATTGGCATAAGTTGTAGACAGTAAAAGAAACTTGGCTTCAAACTCTTTGATCAAATTAATCATCTTCTCAATCCGCTGTGGATATTTACTGAAATAATAACAACGCATAATGGTATCAATCACCGCTACTTTCTTGTGCTCCGGAATGGTAATACTTTCGTCATACAGGTAATTCTTTAAATCGTCCACCACCGCTTCTTCCACCCGGTGTTTGCTTTTATTGATGGTCTCAATTTTAAAATCGAGCAAACTCCCGATCACGCTTGAAAAATATTGGTTGCTGATGCTCCTGATCGTCTCTTCATTTTCTGATTTCAACTGATTAACCTTCCCTTCAATGGTTGTTTGAAGATAGCTTCGGGCATATTTATTGCCCAAAAAGCCCAACAAGAAAATGAGTGCAGCTATCACAAAAAGCCACCAATTCAGGATTTCACGAAGCGACTTTTGTATTTTACCATCCATGATATTCTCAAAATCCTCATTCGGAATCCGGGTATAACCCTCTTCAGTCAGCGCTGCTTCAAGTTGATCGACCCGCTGTTCAAGATTGACATCCGACATTCTGGATTCCGTTGATTCTGAGGAAATAACCGACTCTTGCGCCGCTAAAAACCCGGACAGTGAAACGAAGAGAAAAAAACAACGAAAACACAAGGGACAAACATATTCTTCATAGCTAACTGATTTTAAGTGTTTCAACATGGATGCTTGCCAAACCAGCAGGCAGCCGGACGAAACTCACCATGAGCATCATCTCCGGATACTTAACCCACTCACCCTCATTTTATCCACGAACTAAATTAATGAATCTGACACATATTTCATACCTCTGCGTCCTTTTTTTATTTCGGTAGTCAAATCCATAATTCTCATCGCGTAGCAGGCAGAAGATCCTCCCGCTATCGAAAGTGATTCAACCGGGCCGGAGTTTCAGGTGGTCGAAGTCTTTGAAGGGCTGGCCAATTAAGAATATTTAACTAATTACTTGAAAATGACAGCCATTTTTAAACAAAGCTTTATTATTTTTGTCGTTTGTCATTAAAACAATTCAAAATGAAATACAATAGAAAACAGAAAACAGGATTTTCAATAGTTGCCGGATTACTGGTTGTACTATTGATATTCACAGGATTCAACCGTGATGAGAAATTATTTCTTGTCGACAAGAATCTGGATATTTACTACACCCTGGTACGGGAACTCAACCTCTTTTATGTTGACGACATTAACCCGACCGACCTTGTTAAGACCAGCATCGATGAGATGCTCGAATCACTCGATCCTTACACCACTTATATTCCCGAATCGGACATGGAAGATTTCAAGTTCATGACCACGGGTGAATATGCCGGGATTGGAGCTATGATCACCAAACATGGCGACAAGGTTGTTATTTCTGAACCATACGAAGGATTTCCGGCACAAAAGTCGGGTTTAAAAGCGGGTGATATTTTACTGGAAGTGGCGGGAAAATCAACCCAAAGCATGTCGGTGGAAGATGTGAGCAACTTGCTAAAAGGGCCGGCCAACAAAGTTGTTGATGTCAAAATCGAACGTCCAGGCCAAAAGAAAAACCTCGAGATTGCCATTGTCCGCGAGAAAATACAGATCGATGCCGTGCCCTACTATGGCATGCTGGACGACGAAACCGGTTATATCCGCCTGTCGAACTTCACCCACAATTGTGCCAGCGAGGTAAAAAAGGCTTTTATCGAACTGAAAGAACAGCACAAGGCAAAAAACCTGGTTTTGGATTTACGATCCAACCCCGGCGGCCTTTTAATGGAGTCGGTTGAAATCGTAAACCTATTTGTTCCAAAAGGTTCGAACGTGGTGAGTACCAAAGGCAAGGTAAAACAATGGGACAAAGCCTACACCGCCACCCAAAACCCGATTGACACCGTGATGCCGATGGCTGTTTTGGTCAACCAGGGGTCAGCATCCGCTTCCGAAATTGTTGCCGGCGCTTTGCAGGATCTTGACCGGGCCGTCATCGTTGGTACACGTACCTTTGGAAAAGGTTTGGTGCAAACCACACGCGACCTGAGCTATAACACCAAGTTAAAAGTAACCACGGCCAAATATTACATCCCCAGCGGACGTTGTATTCAGGCTTTAGACTATTCACACCGGAACGAAGACGGCAGCGTTGGTAATGTACCCGACTCGCTGATCAGTGAATTTACAACCAAAAAAGGGCGCAAGGTTTACGATGGCGGCGGCATTGTTCCGGATATTAAAATTGACCTGGATCGGTTGAGCAGCTTCAGCATCAATCTCGCCCGTAAATATCTGTTCTTCGATTTCGCTACTAAATTTGCCAACGAGCACGAATCGATAGCTTCCGCCGAAGAATTCAAATTGAACGATGAAATATTCAACGACTTCAAAGCGTTTGTCAAAGAGCGCCAGTTCTCCTACCAGTCGGAAACCGAAAAAGCCTATAAAGAACTGATGGAAACGGCTAAAGAGGAAAAATACTTCGATGTGGCCGAAAAAGAATTTGAACAGTTGAAAGTAAAAATCGGACATGAACTTGACCAGGATTTCGAATCGTTTAAAGACGAGCTAAAAGAAATGCTGACCGATGAAATCGTTACCCGCTACTATTATCAGAAAGGGGCGATCAAATCAGCTATCCAGGATGATAAAGGCATTGAAAAAGCCAAGGAAACCCTGAAAGATCCCAATGCTTTCAGCTCTGTTTTCACCAAAGGGAAAATCATTTCATCCAACCTGATTGTGCAGCCCGATAATCAATGGGTGCTGCGGCCCGGACTGGTCTTTTATGAAGCTTAAGCCGGGTATTCAGGGCCAGAACCATGCGGCAGTTTTCGAATGATTGTCCGCTTATTTATTTGTCCAATCGTGGCGGTCATGGTACTGTCATTCATCGTTTCAAATCAACTGAACGACAGTTGAATGATCTGTTTTACCATTGAGAGATAAACAAAAGAATGTTCATTCATATTAAAGAGAAAAACCTCTGCAGCAGACGCTGCAGAGGTTTTTCTTTTTAGGATTTCCTCAAAAGAGTTCATTTCAAACAAAATTGTTTCATAAAATCAGAGCCAAACTGAAATCATCAGTGAAAATAGATTTATCTTTATTTCGATTTCTAAAACCCTAAAAAAATAATTATGACAAAACTCCTTCTAAGCTTGCTAACCAGTTTCCTAACTTTTTCAGTATTGGCGCAAACTCATTTGTATGAAAATCCGGCGTTTGATAAAATCGCAGAAGAACATCAAATTATTGCTGTTGTCCCATTTGACGCCACCGTTTCTTTACGCCCTAAACAGATGAAAGACATCTCGCCCGAGCAGCTGCAGCGAATGGAGCAATCCGAAGGTGAAAGTGTGCAGATGGCTATGTATTCCTGGTTTTTGAAAAGAGAAAAAAGGGAGGAGCTAACGGTAAAAGTGCAGGATGTCAATAAAACGAATGCCCTGCTGAAAAAGAACGGCATCACCTATGGAAATCTGACTGAATTTACGCCGAAGGAACTGGCCAGACTGTTGGAGGTCGATGCCATTGTGTCCGGCAAGTTTGAAACTAGTAAACCCATGTCCGAAGGGGCATCGCTGGCTCTGGGAGCCTTAGTTGGTTTTTGGGGAAGTACCAACAAAGCTGTACTTAATATGTTTATTCACAATGCTTCCGACGGACAGTTATTGATCAACTACAACAAAGGAGTCGGCGGCTCGGTGGGAAGTAGCACCGAAGATTTAATCAACATTCTCTTGCGAAAAGCTTCGCGTAGAATATCGTATACAAAATAGGAATGCCTTGAAAAATCGTTCCATGCATGGATTAATAAAGGCCCGAACTCGGGCCTTTTATTATTATCGCCCGGCGAGCCTGAAAAACTAAAACATTCTTGCCTTCGATATGCCAAATGAAGAAATCTAATTCTTCCAAAACCAGGGAGTAAACAACATCACCACGGTATATATTTCCAATCGTCCCAGAATCATTAAGGCTGAAAGGGTAATTTTGGATGCTTCAGACAGATGTGCGAAGTTGCTGGCTGGCCCAACGGTGCCCAATCCCGGGCCAATTCCACCCATAGCAGTGGCTACCGAACTGAAAGCAGTGGCTACATCGGAACCCAGAAACATCATCAACAGGCCTCCGGCAAGGAACAATATTAAGTACCAAATAATAAAGGTCAGGATCCCGTTGTTGTCCTGGGAACTAATTGGACGATGGTTAATCCGTAAGGGAATAATCGCGTTGGGAGCATTCATAATCCGGAAGGTGTGCCTAACATTCTTCAGCGCAACCAAATGACGGGCCATTTTAATGCCTCCCGCTGTTGATCCAGTGCTGCCGCCAAAAAACATGAGAAAGAAGATGATGTACCAGCCCACAACTGGCCACAGCAAATAATCGGAAGTGGCGTAACCCGTACAGGTAATGATTGAGGCAACCTGGAAAAAAGACTCTCGGAATGCCAGTTCGAAAGACCGGTCGGTTTGAAAAAATAAAATACCGGTAATCACAAACCCGGAAAAAAGAATCACAAACAGGTAAAATTTCAGCTCCTCATTTTGCTTGATCTTATGAAATTGCCGCTTAACGAGGTAGTAATGAATGACAAAATTAACTCCTGAGAGCACCATGAAAATTGTAACGACATATTGAATGTAGGGCGAATAGCCACCAATACTCGTATTTTTGGGGGAGAAGCCGCCGGTGGCTACGGTGCCAAAGGCGTGGCAGAGACTCTCAAACACGTTCATTTCACCAGCCAGCAAAAGGATGGTTTCGACCAATGTTAGCGTTAAATAAATGTACAGCAATCGTCTGCCGACCGATTTGATCTTGGGATGAATTTTTTCCTGAAAAGACGATTCGAGCGTAAATAGGTTGTAGCCACCAATATTCAGCGAAGGCATGATAATGATCACCAAAACAATAATTCCCAGGCCGCCAATCCAGTGGGTCATACTTCGCCAAAACAGGACCGATTTTGGCAAGCTTTCGATATCCGTTAAGATAGACGACCCTGTTGTTGTAAAGCCTGAAACGGATTCGAAAAACGCGTTGACAAAGGAAGGAATGGCGCCACTAAAAAGATAGGGCAGCGCCCCAATCAGCGAAACCACTAACCACGAAAGGGTTACGGAGAGGTAGGCTTCGCGACGATGAAAAGCACTCAACTCCGCGTTGCCTCTAATTCCATATACACAAGCAGCCATGACAAAGACAATAGCCGCCGTATAAACAAAAGGCAAAACTGGTTCCTGATAAATCAGCGCTACCGGAATACAAGTTAAAAGTGCTGTACCGGCAATCAGAAGAATTCGCATTAAAATATGGAGGACAGGTCGAAGATCCATGATTTTACTTTCCCCTATAATTATAATTTTTCATCATCCCTTTGTTTCTTTGAGACTTCATCGATAAGCAACTTGAATAATTCTTCCAGTTTTTCTAACTCGTCTTCGGTTTTCATTTCGATCTCTTTCCCTAATTCGATCTTATAAAATAACTGCACACGGTTGAGCAATCGATTGATGGGAGCTACCAAAACGAAGGGGAATAATATAATGAAGACAGATAGAATAGTCAGGCCGGCAATACCTACATTCCGTTGTAAGTTCAGACTATTAATTGCTGTTCTCTCTGTAGATTCACTTTGCTGCTTCATCCGGTCCACGTTGATCGTCTGAATCTCGACGAGCATTGTTTCCAGTTGGTGGAGTAAACTATCATATCTTCCTTTTTCCACATTCGCCGAGTCGACATAAAGTTTTACGAAACCAATATATTCATCATACGATCTCTTTAATAGCTCGAGTAATTTCATATCAAGCTCAGTGTTGGCCAGTGCTCGGTTGCTTTCCAGCGAATGCACAAAAGAACTGTCTAAACGATGGATTTCCTGCCAGTTCTTGGTTGAGTCTTGGACTGAACCAGCAAACAAGTGGCCTTTTCTATATACACCTTTGAACTTGCCCAGATAGTCTTGCATTTCCAACAAATGCCGCAATGAGGGATAAGTCAGCGACAAACCCTGATTGACTTGAAAAACAATCCGCTGGTTTGAAGCCATGTTTACGATTAAAATAGCGTATACTGAAACAAATATCAAGCTCAATCCAATCCACAATCTGGCTTTCATTTTCTTCATCCCGCTATACTTTATACTGGTTCCCGATTCGCTTTTTGTACAAAGGCAAGTAAAAAAAGAAGCTGCTTCCTTCTCCCGCGACACTTTCCACCCAAATATCACCAAACTGTTTAGTGATAAATTCTTTTGAAATAGCCAACCCCAGGCCGGTACCTTTTTGACCTGAACCTGGTACACGGAAGAATTTTTCGAAGATCTGTCGCTGGTATTTTTCTTCAATGCCGGTTCCAAAATCGCGCACCATAAACTGCACCGAGTTGTTCACCTGCTTTACTTCAACTTGCACCTGCGATTGTTCGGGCGAATATTGAATGGCGTTGTTGATCAGATTCAGCAATACCCAGGCTGTTTTCTCGGAGTCGCAGTAAATCTCCGACAGCGGCTCGGCCAGCTTGAACCTGATTTGAATGTGTTTGTCCTTGGCATGATTGGTCGCCGGGTTGGTCACATACCGGATAATTTCGGACGGAGCAACGGCTTGCAGCTCCAGCGAAATATTGCCCGTCTCTACCTGGGCCAAATCCAGTAATTCGGAGGTGATGCTCGACATTTTGTGCGTTTCCTCCTTTAATGCCTGAATCAGCTCTTTTTGTTCTTCATTCATCGATCCAATCCGGGAATCATCCAGCAATTTAAGATTTAGCCGAAGCGAAGAAATCGGCGTTTTCAGTTCGTGTGAGATGGTGGCAATGAAATTGGTTTTTGCTTCGTCCTGCTCCAAAAAGTGGGTGATGTTTTTCATGATAATGACACGACCAACATTGACTGGCAATTCTTCACCGGTTTTGGTCAGCACCACGTCAATAATCTCCTGGTTGTAGTACACCGGCTTTCCATCAAGCTGAAGTTTAATCGGATGAAATTCCTTTTCCGCTGGCGTTATTTTTTCACAGGCATTCTTAAATATCAGGCTGAAAAGGTCATTCTTTCGCTCAAGTTCAACAGCTTGTTGCCCGATCAGTTGAGCGGCATCCGTTCGCAGAATTTCACAGGCAATCGTATTCGAAAAAATGATGTGGTTGGCGTTGTCCAGCCCAATAATACCATCCTTCATATTGTTGATGATGGTATCGATCCGCTTTTTTTCAAAAAGCAATTGCGACAGGTTGCTGTGTTCGTACTCATGCAACCGGGCAGCCATCAGGTTAAATGCCTGGGCCAGCTCGCCCAACTCGTCGTGCGACTTAAACTGAAGCCGTTGCTCATAGTTTCGGTTGGCAATTTCCCGAATCCCTTTGGTTAGCTGAGTAATCGGCTTGGAGATGTAGCGTGGATATTGAAAAAAGAACAAGGCCGCGATTAAAAAACAAATCGTGCCAATCAGCGATATCATCAGAAAAGCTTGGTGGGCGGTATTTTTCACCTGGCTGTTTTTATGACTGATGGCCTCCATATTCAGATCCCAAAGCGCCACAATATTGTTGCGGGTGAGCATGTACGCGGCAACAAGCTGATGAAAGCCGGTGGTCGTAACCGTATCCATTTTCTCCAGGGAATGATAAACGTCCATGTAAGCTTGAAAGCTCGCATCTAGCTCCTGGATCAGATCAGCCTCGCCCACTTCGGTAATGTTATTTTTTACGGCCTCGAGATTGTCGTTAAACACTTCCAGGTTGAATTGATACAAACTGTCGTTGAGATGATAGCCTTCACCAAACAGCTCATACGAATGCTTGTTTTCAATATCATCAATCGCCTGAATCAAAAACTTGGTCGATTCTACGGTTTGATAATTTTCCTTCAGCATGGCCGAAGAACGGTTGGATAGATTATAAATGAAGTAGGCTCCCGTCAACCACAAAAGGAGAACCAGCAACAACAACAATCCAAATCCAATCGAAAGCCTGTTTTTCAAACTAACACGCATCATAATCGTAAGGAATTCGTTCTGATGTACCTGTAATTCCGAATGTAGTAGCAGGCTAAATTCATGCCACATAGCCAAATCCACAACAGCGATCAGGTGAAATCAATTACTAATTAGTTAGTTGATCCAACATAAATCATTCGACCGAAATTCAGGCCGCGAATGTACTATAACATTTTGAAAGGGTTACTCTAATATTATCTTAGGAGACCGCAATCCCATACTGCTCCAGCTTTCGGTAAAGTGTTGGAGGCGAAATGCCTAATTTTTCGGCTGCCTTGGTCTTATTTCCACCGGTATGTTGAAGCATCTTTAGGATATGGATGCGCTCCATGTCTTCCAGGGTGCCCAATGGGTCGTGGCCGGATCGTTTCAGATCAGGGTACTGAATCTCGGAGGGCAGCAGATCAGGGCTGAGCACTGGCCTATCGGCCAAGATCACAGCCCGCTCAATCACATTCTTCAACTCACGTGTGTTTCCCGGCCAGTCAAAGGCTTTCAGTTTACTCAGAAATTCAGGCGATGCTCCCGCAATCTTCTTCTTGGTTTTGGTCGCATACATCTGGATAAAATGCGCGACGAGTTTGGGGATATCATCTTTTCGGTCGCGAAGGGCCGGAATTGGTATTTTAAAGACCGAAAGCCGGTAATACAGGTCATGGCGGAAGTTTTCGCGGGCAACTTCACTCATCAAATCCCGGTTGGTTGCGGCTATAATCCGCACATTGACCCGGGTCATTTTGGTATCGCCTATTTTCGTAAACGTCTGGTCTTCGAGCACTCGCAAAAGCTTAGCCTGAAGATCGGGGTGCATTTCACCAACTTCATCCAGGAAAAGGGTCCCCTCGTTGGCTTCTTCAAACAAACCTTTTTTATCGAACATCGCCCCGGTAAAGGAGCCTTTTTTATGTCCAAAGATTTCCGATTCGAGCAAATCTTTGGGAAAAGCACTGCAATTCACAGCCACAAACGGTTTATTCTTCCGAAGGCTTTCCATGTGAATCGACTGGGCAAAAAGTTCCTTGCCTGTGCCGGTTTCTCCCTCAAGCAGCACGGTTGAATCAGTCGGTGCAACTCTTCGAGCCAGCTCGATCATTTGGTTGATGTTTTTCGAAGAGCCAATAATCCGGTCGAAACTGTAGCGGCTTTCCAGCTTGTTTTCCAGCTCAAAAATCCGGCGTTGCAGCTTCGCTTTCTCCACCGCCTTTTCAACGGTTACAATAATTTGCTCATCGCCATCGCCTTTGGTAATGTAGTCAAAAGCCCCGCGTTTCATCGCCAAAACTCCATCGTGAATTGTGCCATAAGCAGTCAGCAAAATGACTTCGACAGGGGGATACTTCTGCTTCATGCCTCCCAGAAGCTCCAGCCCATTGCTGTCGGGCAAACGAACGTCGCACACGACCAACAGGATATCCGGATTCTTTTCCAGGATCTTTAGTCCCTTGGCTCCATTGTCACTCTGTACAACTTCGTATCCTTCCAGCTCAATGATTCTTGAAAGGGCTTTTCGAAGCTGGTGTTCGTCATCGATCACTAATATTTTTCCTTTGGTCATTGCAACTGCTTTTATCCTCTTTCTATTCTTGTGACACGCTGAGAACGAACTGGATCAACCTGAATATCAACGCAAACTTGGCTCAATCGACTCCAGACTTGGCTATATTCTCTTTTCATCACCTCCATAGCTTAAGAGCCATTAAGTTAGAAATAAAAATGACTCCTGCGTACGGACTTCTGAAGCAATTGCTATCCGCACGTTGTACCCGCCCTAAAAACAGCAAGGCACCT
>JAGXIR010000220.1 GCA_024635605.1 Sunxiuqinia sp. | reverse complement strand
TACATAGCATCGTGCTCTTCGTAGGCCGGCAGTCCAAAGGCTTTTCGTAAATGATAGGGAATAAACGAATGCACCGGCGTTGACTTGGGCATTTTGCCTTCGTTGACTGAAAAAAGCACTACTTTTTTAAAGTCCAGCAAGCGTGTTTCCAAAAATCCCATCACCTGTAAGCCCGTTAGTGGCTCACCTTCAAACGGTATCGACACCCGCTGCAAATGCTGAATCAGCAAGCGAAAAAACAGAGTCACCGAGATTTTTTGGTCAGACAACTCAT
This sequence comes from Sunxiuqinia sp., assembly GCA_024635605.1. Lineage (GTDB taxonomy): Bacteria > Bacteroidota > Bacteroidia > Bacteroidales > Prolixibacteraceae > Sunxiuqinia. Next base: position 5,367 of record JAGXIR010000220.1, on the reverse strand, counting down.
CCAGCGTATCCTTCAGACGCTGAATCGACAAATAGGCCTGGTACAAATATTCCCCGTCCAGTTTCACGGGGGCATCTTCGGCACTGGAATAGCGCAAACCCAGATTCCTGATAATTTCCATCAAATAGTTAGCGCAGGCCTTCCAGTTTGTTTGAGTTGAAAAAATCAACTGTAGCAACTGGTTTTGGCTCAAATCATTTTGCCGGACATAAATTTTGTTTTTACTTCGGATTTCAGAAACCATCCCTTTGGTTTCATCGCTGGCAATCAGCTGGTGTTTCAGCAAAGCCAACACCGGGCGATGGTAAAAAGCGGACTCGCCATCCAGTTTCCGACTGTTTTTCTGCAAATCAATCAGCAGCGAAATCAGGCTGTAACCAGGTGTATTTTGAAGGGCATAGCCCATGGTGATGTTGATTTTTTTAAAGCGCGAGCCGGCAGAGGAAATAACCGGAACCAGCAAACTCTCGTCCGACAAAACCAGGGCCGTATCGTCAAACCGGTCGGCTTTTATCTCTTCCTGAAACAAGGTCGGATAGTGAATTACCTGTGCCTGTGCCACTTGCCCGGGAACCGAAACGAAGCTAATTTTTTGCTTTTTTTGCGCGCCTGCATCCAGTATAAAGTCTTCAGGCGCCGGAAATTCAATCCGATTTCGACGGATAAAAAGTCCCGCTTCCTGCGCAGGATCATTCAAAAACTGTTCATCGAAATCCCAAAAAAACAGGGCTTTCCCAGCCGTTTGAAATTGCTTGAACAGTTTATTTTCGCAACGGTTTAAAGCATTAAAACCAATAAAAACAAACTGATCGCCCTCCGGCAGTTCAACCTTTTCGCGTTCATTCTTCTCAATCAGTTCGCGATAAACCAAGCCCGTGTAGCCGGCATTCTTATCCAACAACTCGTTCCTAAAACGCTGATAAATAGCCGGGAGCTTATTCCAAACGGTCATAAACTTCTCACGATTGACTGAACCTTCGGTACGTCCCAAATTTCCCCAGAATGCCTCGATCGCTTTTTTCTGCTCTGCTGTGAGGTAATCAAAACGGGTTTCAACTTCTTTGATGTCCTTGATATTTTGGAACAAATCACCGGCGTCTAACTGGTACTTGTCGATATCGTTAAAATCATTGAGTAAAATTTCACCCCAGAAGAAAAAATCATCCAGACTTTCATCATGGCCCGTTTCAGCAACATACACTCGGTGCAAATGCAGGATCAAACTAATCTGGTCTGATATTTGCATCCCCGACATCCGTGAAACCAATTCATCGATTGTAATTGCTTCGGGTCCAATGATGGGCGATTTCACCAGTTCATTCAGGTAAGCATGAAAGAATACACTGGCGCGTCGGCTCGGAAACACTAGTGAAATCCGGTGCAGCTCAGAACCGTAAGTCGAATATAAATAGCGGGCAACTTGTGTTAAAAATGGTGTCATGCCAAATTATTTTTGTTAAAGATAATACTTAATTTTAGCCGACCAGAAAAGATTTTTCAACCTTCGAATCAAATCAATAAAAATGAATCCATTAGAAACAATAAAATTATCAATTATGAAAACAAGTCAACTCTTTTTCATTCTGATCCTGGTATCGATGAGTAGTTTTGCCCAAATTGACCCCAACCCACTGCTTTCGACCCCCTACATTGAAGTAACCGGCGAAGGCGAAATGGAAATCATTCCAGATCAAATAGACCTCCGATTCACCTTGAAAGAACGGTACGACGGGAAAACAAAGATCAACATCGAAGATCTGGAAAAGAAGATGAAACAGCACCTAAAAGTCAACCAATTCGATTTGACAAAACTTTCTTTGGCTGACGCCGATGCCGATTTTGTCACCATCAAAAGGAAAAATAAGGATGTGCTGGCTTCAAAAGATTATATTTTTGAAGTGAGCACCACCAACGAGCTGGCCGATGTTTGGGAAATTCTGGATGAGATTGATGCGGCCAATGCGTACATTCAGCGAGTTGACCACAGCCAGATGGATGATTTCAAAAAAGAAGTGAAAATAAAAGCGATCAAAAATGCCAAAGAAAAAGCGTCCTATTTACTCGAAGCTGTTGACCAGCAAGTTGGTTCAGCATTATTCATTCAGGAACGCGAAAACTATAGCCAGCCTTTTGCTGAAAAAATGATGATCAGAGGCGTGGCTTCCTTTCAGGATGATGAATTTGAGATAGCAGAAGAGCCGGCCATCTCGTTTAAAAAAATCAAATTGAATTACAAGGTTTTCGCCCGCTTTGCAATCAACTGAGGGGTGAGATTCTTACCAGAATCTGATTATTTTAGTGTGACATTCTTGAAATTTTATCGTAAAATTGCCTATGATCCATAAACCAAGTCAACCATGAAAGCTCTGGTCCTCTTTTTATTGTTGGTGTTTTCCATATCAGCCTTTTCGCAATCTCCGGCCTTTGAAAAAAACGCCTTGCTTGGCCGGGGAATTAATCTGGGAAATATGTTTGAAGCTCCGGACGAAGCGGCCTGGGGTAATCCGTTTAAAGACAACTACCTGCAACAAATCGCTGATTTGGGATTTGATCATGTGCGCATTCCCATTCGGTGGGAAACAGCCAACCGAAACATGGCTGATGCGCCCTACACGATTGAGCCTCTATTTTTGGAGCGAATTCAACATGTGGTTGATCTGGCACTGGAGCGCCGGCTCCATGTGATTATCAATATGCACCACCACGAAGCGTTGTTTGAGCATCCGGACGATCAAAAAGCCCGCTTTTTAGCCATGTGGGATCAAATTGCCAATTATTTTTCCGACTATCCGGACAGCCTGATTTTTGAACTTTTGAATGAACCCCACAACAACCTGACAGCCGCCAAGTGGAACGTTTTTCTAGCTGATGCAGTGAATACGATACGCACCACCAATCCGAACCGCTTTTTGCTAATCGGAACTGCCGAATATGGCGGACTTGGTGGTTTATTCAAACTACAGCTTCCGGATGACAACCGCCTGATTTTATCCATTCATTACTACAACCCCTTTTCGTTTACGCACCAGGGAGCAGAATGGTCTGGTGATGAAGCTGAGCAATGGCTGGGAACCAAGTGGATGGATACGGAACGCGAGCGACAAGCAGTTCAGTCGGATTTTGCAGCGGCCATCCAGTACCGCGAAACCCATCAAGTTCCGGTACACATCGGCGAATTTGGGGCTTATAGCAAAGCTGACATGGATTCGCGTGTCCGCTGGACAACCTATTTGGCCCGCTATTTCGAGTCACAAAATTTCAGTTGGGCTTATTGGGAATATAGCGCGGGCTTTGGAATATATGATCCGGCCAACCAGTCGTTTCACACCGAATTGGTTGATGCGCTGCTTCATAACGAAATGCCGGAACCAACGCCAGTCAAGTTGGAGGAACAGTTTAAAACTGACTTTGAAGATGATGGCGATTGGCAAGGATGGATACTAAATAACTCCAATGACGCCTCTTCTTCCGGATTGGTCAGCCAGGGGCAATTGACCATCGACATTGAGAATGGGGGCGCACGGAGTTGGTATATCCAGTTGATCTATCCGAATTTGGTTCTCGAACAAGGAAAAACCTACGAAATCAAACTGCTGGCCAAAGCAGAAAATAATCGCCCCATTTCTGTTTATGCCGGCATGAACCACGATCCGTGGAATTCATACAGCGGCTACTCTACACTAAACCTGAACCCCGAGCCGCAACTATTCACCATTTGTTTTCAAATGCAAAACAGCACCGATACACAAGCCCGGTTGACTTTGGATTTAGGCGATTCGGAAAATAAGGTCATCATTGATGAAGTTACGTTGTACGAAGTCAGTTTCGACACCGAAATCCCCGAAACGATCGAACTGCAATCATTTTTCTTTCCCAACCCAACCGACAGGTTGGTTAACTTTTCAACGGCTGACAGCGCCAGCTGGATTTCGGTTTATTCCTTTCAAGGAAACCTGGTGTGGCAGCAACAAATGCCGCCAAGCCAGCAAATTAATTTACACTCGCTACCTACAGGGCGTTATGTCATCCGATGGCAGTCAAAAGGGAAAATGCAGGCTGGAAAACTACTTAAGCTGAATTAAATCAGGGTTTAGCGCGCCGCTTCCACTTCTTCTTTACTGACCGGCTCCAAATCATTTCCAAAACTGCTGCGGACATACGATATTACATCAGCAATTTCCTGATCAGATAAAAAATCATGCGCCGGCATCAGGTTATTATAAACCTCACCGTTCACCGTAATTTTACCACTTTGTCCGTTGAGCATCAGTTCAATCATTTTCTCCTTGTCGGCAGTCCAGTCATTCGGACTAAGCGGAGGAAACATGCCGGGAACGCCCGAACCATCGGCCTGATGGCAAGTCAAACAATACTTTTGATAGACTGCCTTTCCGGGGTGCGATTGACTCACTGGTTCGGCATCGTTCAAACTGGAAGATTTTTCAGAGGATTCAAGTTCATTTTGATGGTTATTGGAGGAATCATTTCCATTGCAGGAACTGCTTAAGAGTGCGATTATAAAGATTGAATAGAAAGTAAACTGCTTCACAACTTGCGAATTTTCGATTATAAGATGGATTAACTATCTGCATTATACATGATTCGCCACACACGGCCTTTGACATCGTCGGTTACAAACAACGATCCATCAGGGCCTTGCGCCAAACCACAGGGGCGGTATTTGGCATCGCTCGGACTGTTAATCTGCTCCACTCCGGCAAAACCATCAGCAAATATTTCCCATTCGCCGGATGGAATTTTCCCTTCAAATGGAACAAAAACAATATAATATCCTTCCTGAACCTCAGGAGCCCGGTTCCAGGAACCGTGAAAAGCGATAAATGCGCCATTTCGATAGCGTTCAGGAAACATATCACTGGTGTAAAACAGCAAATCATTTGGAGCCAAATGTCCGGGGAAAGCCAGGATCGGGTCATCTTTGGTGTTGCACTGGCCGGTTTCATTTCCGTCGCCACCATATTCAGGACCCAACACTTTTTGCTGTTTGATCGGATCGTAGTAGCAGTATGGCCATCCGAAGTCGGATCCTTCTTCAACCAATAAAAACTCTTCGGCAGGAAGTTCTGCATTTTGTTTTTGGTCATACAACTCCGGAAAAAACTGGTTCAACTGATCGCGCCCGTGCTGCAAAGCATACAAGGTATTTTCGGCTCCGTTCCAGTCAATGGCTACCGCATGCCGGATACCGGTTGCATAGCGCTCCCCATCCTTCATCTGATCCTGCTCCAGCTCATCAGCCTTGAATTTCCAGATGCCACCATGACGTTCAAGCAATGGACATGGATCCATTCCCGGAGAGCCTTTTGTACGGGTTTGCTCCATGCAGGCGTTTGAAGGTGCGCCAAC
>JAGXIR010000219.1 GCA_024635605.1 Sunxiuqinia sp. | reverse complement strand
GCCTGATGAATCCATTTTTCCCGCTCTTCGCGGGTACTCCGGTAGATAGCCTCTACCATTTTAATTTTATAATTTTCTGCAAAAGGTAAATCCATTTCTCATGTCGTTTTAAATTACAAAGTTGAACTACTCACTCCGTTTAAACTCCAGAGAAATGAAAAGCATCGCGGTTTTTGATGTTTTTGAAAATGTATTTTGCGGCTTGTACTTCCATCGTTGCCATAAAGCAAAGGTAAGGGCTTTCAGCCGGAAAAAGCCTAAAATATGTCAGTTTTAGCTAGTTGTTATTCAGGTCAATAAACCAATTGATGGTCGCGATTCCAAATGGTAAAATACCACTTTGGTGATCCTCACCAGGCAGCACAATCATTTTCACCAAGTCGTTGCTAACACCCAAATCGCTGAAATCCTGTTTCATTCGAGTGGAAAGTTCCATGCGAACAAAGCTGTCATCTTCGCCATGAAACAGACGGGTGGGCGTGGTGGTATTCCACGCAGTAACACTGTTATCGCTCAATGCGTCCCGCACGGGTTGGTAGGTTGTATTGGACGCATAACTAGCTTGGAAATCCGGATGAAACAAGTCCGTGACGCTGGTTGTGAGCTGAGCATTGATTTCACCACCAGTATTGATTCCATTGAATAAGCCGGGAATTTTGGCCGCGTACTCCTCTGCAAAAATTGTGTTTAGCGGGTTTGGAAACTCTTCGTGAACAGAATACGCCTGCATCAGAAAAGCCAGGAAATAAGGCATCGGATAGCTGTCCTGACCGACAATCAGCTCGTTCAGGAAATTCAGATTATAGGGACCGGCACCGCAGGAACTGGCTTTCAGTTGGTAATCTTCCAACCCTTTGGTTTCGATTTCGTGTTGAAGCTGTAAAGTTGACCAACCTCCCAGAGAATAGCCCATCAGGTATAAATCTTCATTAAGCGCTGCCACAATGTGATTCTGGCTCACAAATTCACGAGTTGCCTTTAAAAGATCAACCAGACTGGGCACGGTATTATCCTTCTCAAGATAAGGATGAAAAACTTGCTTCGACTCTCCAAAACCGGGATAGTCAGGAATGACCACGATGAATCCGAGTGAAGCAAAGCTTTCCAAAACTACGAAAAGGTTGTTGTTTGGGTTGGCCGTTGGGGCCTGGCTGTGCTCCACATTCGTTCCGTTCTGAAAACTGATAACCGGATAATTGCCCGGCTGATCAGGAACAGAAACCAGGCCGGATACGGTTAGGGGTTCGCCTTCGAAAGTGGTTTTATAGGTCAGCTTGTAAACGATAGCCCCTGAACTTACTTCGTTGTCCATCGTTCCATCATCATCGTATTGTGTGGCCAGCGCGGAGAACAAAAATTGTGCAGTGCCTTGAGGAATGGTGCTGACATGTTTTTCGGACTCGAGGTAGGTAAACAGCGATTCTTCAACAATTGGATCGTCGTTTTTACCACAGGAAACAACGAAAAAAGCGATTATAAGAACGAATGTAAATTGATTGTATGGATACTTCATGTTTGGGATTGTTTTATTTTCAGGTGAATACTAGAACAATTAATGAACTTATTTCAAAACAACCACTCGCTATACGAACAAGATTCAAGCGATAAACCATTCGTTAACCGGATGCCTTAAATCCAAGCTCAGCAGCAGACTGACGCAAAAAATCACGGGTGTAATAATCTTTATCAACAACCTGTCCATTCCAAATCATGAGGTCCAAATCGATCGTGCGGGGACCAAACTTAATTTGGGTACGATCACGACCGAGCTGGTCTTCAATCTTTTTCAGGTACCTATTTAACTCCCGTTGGCTCCAATTTGTTTCAATCTTTACGGCACCATTCGTAAAATCATCCTGATCAGTGTATCCGATAGGTTTGGTCTTCACCATATTAGAGGTTTGCAGAATTCTGCAAACCCGGCCAATCTGTTCAAGGGCCCGAGGAATATATTTCTCTGCTTCGATATTTGATCCGATGCCAACAATACAGGTGTTCATCGAGTCGCTTCCATTTCAAATGAAACCGACTCGGCGAACCGCAGTGCATGTGGTTTATCCACTTCAACTTTGGCCCAACGTACCCGGTCGTCCTCCATAATCATTTCCAGCAGGTTTTTAGTCAAGACTTCCAGTAGTTTGAAACGTCCGTCCTGCACATACGAAATCACCTGTTTGGTAATTTTCTTATAATCATAAATGCCATCAGGTTCGTCAGATTCCAGCGCATCGTTTGGTATGCTCACTTCAATTTCGAGGTTGATCACCACATCTTGTTTATTCACCAGTTCATCCGGATTAAATCCGATAAAGGTTCGCAGCAGTAGGTTCTTTACGCGTATTCGTGCCATGTATTAACTCTTTTTTCCAAGATTTTCACCGCCGTCAGCAAAAAGCAGCTGCCCGGTTAAGTGATCGTTTACCAGTATAAAATCCAGGCTCCGAAGGATGGGTTCCAATCCGCCGGGCTTTTGCATCGGAATGTCTTTCGCCAGATTCCACAAGTATGTTTCATCCTTGTCTTCCGGAGGCAAACTTACTCCGGGAGCAATGGCATTGACCCGGATATTTGGGGCGAATTCAAGCGCCGCCATTTTTGTCAGTTCCCACAGGGCTTTCTTCGAAATGGAATAAGCCGCATAGTTCGACCGGTTGTTGGTGATCCGGGTATCCACAAAGTTGATGATCAGGCTTTTATCGCAGACGTTAGCGAGGTCGCGGCAAAGCAAAAAAGGCGATTGAAAGTTGACGGTCATTTGCTGCTGAAGCAGTTCCAGCGAAGTTTCCTTCAGACTCGATGGCTCAAATACTGAAGCATTATTGACGAGCAAATCCACTGATTTGAATCGCTTCAACACAGCCGGGATCAACTGCTGAACTTCCGCTTCATTCATCAGGTTGGCCTGAAAAATGGCAAACTGATTCTGAGGAAACCGCTGTTTCAACTCATTCTGAAGCTGTTCGGCTTCAGCAGACGAAGAATTGTAATGGATGGCAATGTTCCACCCCCGCGATGCCAGATGTTGGGCAATCACTTTGCCGATCCTTTTTGAAGCGCCTGTTATTAAAGCTGTTTTTTGCATGCCTAAATTTACCGTTTTATGTCAAAAGTGACAACAGCAGATGGATGAATTTGTTTGGATGCGGTTACCGATTTGAATCATTCATTTGTGATATGTTAAAAAATAGCTTTCCAAAGATTCCCTTCGGATTTTGAAACTAAAACCCGCAGAAAACCGAAAAATAGAACAAGACTAATGTTCACTAAAACGACCTGTCATGGAAGATAAAATTATAACCATTGCCTTGTTGCCTTATCATAAAGCAGAAGTGTTACGGTCTTCGCTCGAAGCCAAAGGAATCACCTGCTCACTCGAAAATGTGAACCTCATCCAGGGTGCAGCAGGCTCAGGCGTGAAAGTGCGCATCAATGCCAAAGATGCCAAGAAAGCCTATCCCGTGTTGGACAAGCTGTTAGGCAAAGCGGAGACGAGTTACCAAAAGTCAGAGAATTTCATTCTGATTCCAGTCGATTTCTCCAGCTATTCGTTGAAAGCTGCGGCTATGGCTTTTGAAATAGCCCTGAAGCTAGATTCCAGCTTGGTATTTTATCACGTGATTCCGCAGCCCGATTATTTTACCATCCCCTATTCCGATGTGATGGCTTTTGATGCCGGGCTCTATGAACACCTGAAAGAGCGCGAAGAGTTTGTCAACAAAGAGTTTGAACGCTTTCAGAAACAGTTGCTGGAGCAGGTTGGACCAGAAGCATGGAAAACCATCCGGATGGAACAAATTGTTAAGATGGGCTACCCCGAAGAAGATATCTTGGCGTACACCGAACTGCATCCGCCACGCTTGATTGTGATGGGCATCAAAGGGCCGTCGAACGACCTGGATGCGGTGATGGGCAGCACAACAGCCGGCGTGATTTATAAAGCAAAAGTACCGGTTTTGGTTATTCCGGAGAAAGCGCCGCTGCTGAATTTGTCGTCCATCAAGAAAGTGGTTTACGCCACCAATTTCGATGAAAAGGACTTCACGGCCATTGACAAGCTGCTGGGCTTGCTGAAACCGTTTAATACCGAAGTGACTTGCCTGCATATTGGCGACCGCCAAAACGAAGAGCTGAGCAAAGCCCGGCTGAAAAGTATGAGCAAAGTGCTGAAGAAAAGCTATCCGGAAGATTCAGTGACTTGCCAGATGGTTACCGGCGAAGATGTGCTGACTGACCTGGAGAAATACATCCAGGAAAAGGGCATCGACATTTTATCGCTGACCACCCACAAACGAAACATGATTACCCGGTTCTTCAATCCCAGTATTGCACGCAAAATGGTATTTCACCTGAAAACACCATTGCTGGTGTTCCACGCATAGCCTAGACGGAATAAGTCGTCCGAAAAGTAAGCATCAATAGCCTGTGCAATGAAAATCAGCTTCACCCCAACCCTAAAGGGAAGCTGATTTTCAACAACTTCCCTTTAGGGATTCAAGGGTAAAAAGTTGTTGGAAATCTTTCGGGTATTTTTGGACAGCCCCTTTCGCTTACTTGAAGGTGGCCAGCTTGCTCAGGTATTTCCCAATGATGTCGAACTCCAGATTGATCACCATTCCCACTTCAAAAGTATGAAAGTTAGTTTCCTGGTAGGTAAACGGAATAATGGCTACCTGAAACGAGTTGTCTTTTGAGTTGACCACCGTGAGGCTAACCCCATTAACTGTTACCGACCCTTTTTCCACGGTCATGTACCCCTGCTGCGCCTTGCTTTTGTCAAATTTGTACTCAAAGGTAAAGTACCAGCTTCCTTCGGCTTCTTCCACCTTGGTGCACGTGGCGGTTTGATCCACATGGCCCTGAACAATGTGTCCGTCGAGACGGCCGTTCATCATCATGCTCCGCTCCAGGTTCACTTTCGATCCCACTTCCCAATAGCCCAGGTTGGTTTTCGAAAGGGTTTCCTTGATGGCGGTCACCGTGTAGGTTTTAGCCTGCTTATCAATTTTCACAACCGTGAGGCACACCCCGTTGTGCGACAGGCTTTGATCAATTTTCAACTCATCAACAAACGAACAGGTCAGGGTAAAATGATAATTTTCCTGATCTTTCTCGATGGCTTTCACCACGCCGTATTCTTCAACAATTCCTGAAAACATAGTCTCTCAATTTTTTATGGGCCGAAGTTACCGAATTCGAAGGAAATGGAGAAATGGTCAGCTCGAAGTCGTCCCGGAGCCTTTGAATACCTTTCCCGGCAAGTCGGTATACAATTTCGAGCGGTCAGTATGCTCAGCCGAGCAGTTGAAACACTTTTTCGAGTGATTCAACCGCTTCTTTGTTGCATTTAGTCCAGGGAGTTGTTTCCAAACTGCCGAGGACCAAGGCCTGAACCTGTATCGAAACGGGACAACGAAAAACCAACTGAAATCCCAGCCTTGAAAGCATAAAAAAACACTTATCTTTGTAGCCCTTAAACGAAATTCGAATTTCACAGATTCTAAAAATCACGGTTCTATGTCACAATACAAACGTACCTTAATTACCTCTGCCCTGCCTTATGCCAACGGGCCCCTTCACATTGGCCACCTGGCTGGTGTTTATGTTCCGGCTGATATCTACGCCCGCTACCTTCGACTGAAAAACGAAGAGGTTTTGCTCATTGGTGGCTCGGATGAACACGGTGTTCCTATTACCCTGAAAGCCAAAAACGAAGGTGTTACTCCGCAGGACATTGTGGACAAATACCACGGCATGATCAAGGATTCGTTTGAGCGATTCGGTATTTCCTTCGATGTGTATTCGCGCACCAGCGCACCCATTCATCACGAAACAGCTTCGGGCTTTTTCAAAAAGTTATACGACGACGGCAAGTTCGTGGAGCAAACCAGCGAGCAATATTACGACGAAGAAAACAAGCAGTTTCTGGCCGACCGATACATTGTGGGAACCTGCCCAAAATGCAGTTTCGAAAATGCTTATGGCGACCAGTGCGAAAGCTGCGGAACCTCACTCAGCCCAACCGAACTGATCAACCCCAAATCGATGATCAGCGGAAACACGCCGGTACTGAAGGAAACCAAACACTGGTACTTGCCTTTGGATCAGTACGAACCCTGGTTGAAAGAATGGATTTTGGAAGGCCACAAGGAATGGAAACCCAACGTATACGGGCAATGCAAAAGCTGGATTGACAGCGGATTGAATGCCCGCGCCGTGACCCGCGACCTCAATTGGGGCGTGCCCGTTCCGGTTGAAGGGGCTGAAGGCAAAGTACTATACGTTTGGTTCGACGCGCCGATTGGCTACATTTCGGCCACCAAGGAACTGACGCCCGATTGGGAAAAATATTGGAAAGACCCGGAAAGCAAGCTGGTACATTTCATTGGAAAAGACAATATCGTGTTTCACTGCATCATTTTCCCCAGCATGCTGAAAGCTGAAGGCAGCTACGTGTTACCGGAAAATGTGCCGGCCAACGAATTCCTCAACCTTGAAGGTGACAAAATATCAACCTCGCGCAACTGGGCGGTCTGGCTACACGAGTACCTGGATGAATTTCCGGGCAAGGAAGATGTGCTGAAATATGCGCTGACCGCCAATGCCCCCGAAACCAAGGACAACGATTTTACCTGGAAAGATTTTCAGGCCCGCAACAACAACGAACTGGTGGCTGTACTCGGCAACTTTGTGAACCGCGCGCTGGTGCTCACACAAAAATATTATGCTGGTGAAGTTCCTGCTTTGGGCGCACTGAATGAAGTGGATCAGGCCACCCTGTCCGAAATCGGAAACCTGAAAGCTCAGGTTGAAAAAAGCCTGGACACCTACCGTTTCCGCGAAGCGCTGAAACTGGCGATGGATTTGGCCCGGCTGGGTAACAAATACCTGGCTGACGAAGAGCCCTGGAAAGTAGTTAAAACCGATCCCGAACGTGTGAAAACGGTGATGAACATTTGCCTGCAAATTACCGCCAACCTGACGATCATCCTGGAGCCTTTCCTGCCGTTCAGCATGAACAAGCTGCGTGGCTTCATCAATTTTGAAAAGCTGGACTGGAGCGAATTGGGTAGAACTGATTTACTGCCTGCCGGACACCAAACCAACCAGCCGGAGCTGCTGTTTGAAAAGATTGAAGACAGCGTGATTGAAGCACAGGTACAAAAGCTGCTGGACACCAAAAAAGCCAACGAGGCAGCTGAAGTAGTAGCAAAACCGGCCAAAGAAAACTGCACATTCGACGATTTCATGAAAATGGATATCCGAACAGGAACCATCTTGGAAGCGCAGCTTGTTCCGAAAACCAAAAAGCTGCTCCAATTGAAAATTGATACCGGAATCGACAAACGTACCGTGGTTTCGGGTATTGCCGAATATTACAAGCCGGAAGACATCGTTGGCAAACAAGTTTCCATTTTGGTGAATCTGGAACCCCGTAAAATTCGTGGTATCGAATCGCAAGGCATGATTTTAATGGCTGAGGATGCTGATGGAAGCCTGAAGTTTATATCACCGGAAAGTGCAGTAAAGAACGGTTCGGAGGTGCGATGATAGTCTTTTTAGCCCATCATGCTGAACTTGTTCCAGCATCTTCATCAAATAGCCGACAGACCCTGAAACAAGTTCAGGGTGACTCTTGACAAGAACAAAGACAGTCGTTGCCAACTCTTGTTGGCGGCGCTCCCGTAAGTTGCAGTACTGCTCTGCAGATCGGTAACTTACTCAATATATATGGAAACCGCTTTTGTACGCAAAGGCGGTTTTTTTTATTGCACTATTGTTTTTTATATTTAAATAGTTTAGTTTTGGTGTATTATTAAACTAATACACTACCACTGTGATTAAAATTAAAGACCTAAATTATCACTATTTCAGAAAAAGAAAGGTGTACAATAACTTGAATCTAACAATTCAGGAAGGTACTATTTCTGCGATCCTGGGATTAAACGGAGCCGGAAAAACGACGCTACTGAATCTAATTGCCGGATTCTTGATCCCCAAAGATGGAAACTGCGAAGTATTTGGTTACCAATCCGCAAAAAGAAATCCTGCAATGTTACAGGACTTATTTATGGTTTCCGACATCAGTGATTATCCGAGCACAACGATTGAAAAATTCTGCAACCTTTACGCCGACTTCTATCCAAATTTCGATGCTGAATTACTGAGTCAATGTTTAGCCGATTTCAGTCTTTCCCCCCAACAATCATTGAAACAATTATCGTTGGGAGAAAAGCGAAAAGTCATGCTAAGTTTTGCGCTGTCTACACGTTGCAAACTATTGCTTTTTGACGAACCGACCAATGGATTGGATATCCCGTCGAAAGCCACTTTCAGAAGGCTGATTGCAGCTCATACCAATGAAGACCAGACCATTCTGATTGCTACTCATCAGGTACGCGATCTGGGTAATTTAATGGATCGGGTGATCATCGAGCACCAAGGGAAAATCATCCTAAACGAAACAACGGAACGTATCACGGAGAAGTTGGTATTTGGGTTGAAATCCAACGATATTCAGCCTGAAGATCTAATTCACATCAATGAAAACATGGCTTCAAATGAAAGCGTTTCGATCAACCGCGGCAACCAATCAAGCCAAGTTGATCTTGAGTTACTCTTCAATGCAGCGATTTCAAAGACCGAAAAAATAACACCAATATTCAACTCCTAAATGAATCACATCATGGATCATTCACTATACAAAATCCTAAAATACGAATTCAACCTAAATACCAAAATTTGGCTACTGATACTAACTGTTTCTCTAGCAATACTAATATCCTACTTCATCAAAGTTCAATCAGATAACGATAGCATCATATTTGCAGGAACAATAATGCCTATTTTAATTTTCCTATCCAGCATCTTTACCATTCACGCGTATTCTGAATCTACTTCCAGACAAACCATGGAGCTTTACCATCTGCTTCCGGTTTCAGGAAATGTCAAATTCTTTTCCAAACAAATTATTACATTCATAATCTATCCTGTGGCTCTAGCTGGAATTTATTTGATTTTCGTGATTAGCTTCGACTTTATCACTTCAACTCAACTAACCCGAAGTCTTTTTGGCCTAAAAAGCTATAAAATTATTGAGCTATTCATCTGGTCGCACTCTATTTCCACATTCCTTGCCATTGTATTTAAAAAGCGAAAAATACTTTACGCTATTGCTACCTTTTTTGCATTTCAACTCTTGACTGGGATATTCTTTCTCATTGCCCAATATGCCATGAGAATTAACTTATTGCAAATTACAGGAATCTCGATAGATACTTCATCCATTGTATTACGGTACAAAATTCTGTATCTCATGATCCCGTTAATTTTATATGTCATTTCATACCGTTTATTTTTCAAGAGGCAGCTATAATGGAGTTTCACGGAAAAAAAGCAATCTTTCTACAAATTGCCGATTTGCTGGCCGATGGCATAATGGAAGAAAAATGGAAAGCCGATGAACGCATCCCTTCGGTTCGAGAGTTTGCTGCATCGCTCGAAGTGAACCCAAACACGGTTATGCGTGCTT
>JAGXIR010000218.1 GCA_024635605.1 Sunxiuqinia sp. | reverse complement strand
CGCCCGCGAAATGAAAACCAATTTCGAAACCAACAAGCTGGGCGGCTGTCCCAAAATTGTAGCCTACGTTTCGTCGCAAACGCACTCTTCTGTTGAAAAAGGTATTAAAATCGTTGGTATTGGAAAACGAAACTTGCGGGTAATCGATGTGGACGATAATTTCGCACTGATCCCGGAAAAAATGGAGCAACAGATTAAAAACGATCTGGACGAAGGCTACATTCCGTTTTTTGCCTGTGCCACCATTGGTACCACTTCGTCCAATGCCGTTGATCCGGTTCGGGCCATTGGCGAAATCTGCCGCCGTTACGACATCTGGATGCATGTAGATGCAGCCATGTCAGGATCGGCTGCTGTTTGCCCGGAGCACCGCTCGTATTTTGATGGTCTTGAATTAGCCAAAAGCTACGCCTTCAACCCACATAAATGGCTGTTTACCAACTTCGATTGTGATTGTTTTTATGTGAAAGACAAAGCTGTGCTTATTAAAACACTTAGCATTTTGCCCGAATACCTGAAAAATGAAGCCACCGAAAAAGGGGCCGTCATTGATTACCGCGACTGGCATGTTCAATTGGGCCGACGGTTCCGGGCGCTGAAACTTTGGTTCGTTGTCCGGCATTATGGCGTTGAAGGCTTGCAATACCACATTAATGAACACATTCAGCTGGCACAGGAATTTGCCGGTTGGGTGAATCAATCAACCGAATTTGAATTACTGAACCAGCCCCCCTTTAACCTGGTTTGTTTCCGACACAAGAACGATGATGCTTTCAATAAGAAATTGATGGACAGCCTCAACAAAAGCGGAAAAATCTTTTTGACTCACACCGTTTTAAACGGACAGTTTTGGCTACGCATGAGCATTGGGCAAACACAAACCAAACGGCACCATGTAGAAAATGCCTGGAGTTTGTTGCAGGAAACAGCTGCACTTTTGGCTCGTGATCACAACGATGAGAAGTGATTCGAAGCGCATTCCGAAACTGACCATAGCGACAGCTTGTCAATTGCGGCTCAATGCTCAGCTACCTTCAGTTGCCGATTGGCTTCATGTAAATCTTGCCAGGGATAAAAAGCAGGATGTGCAAAATTCAGAAATTTAAGGATTTTAAAGGCGTTGAAATAGCCATAAAAGCGCTTTTGGAAACTATCCAGCCGAGAGGCATTGGAACGGATTTCCTGCAAAGAACTTTCAAAGTCATCGGCTTTCAGAAATGAGATGAGCGACAAAGGCAATTGCCGAATCAGACCTATCAATTCCAAATCGCTACTTTGATAAATTTCAGGGAGCTTGTCAAACAACTGTTTTAAGTGCTGAAAAGCCTGAAAATTGTAGGTGAGTCTCAGTCTTTCATCACCTTCCATCCATTTTCTCAGAACAGGGCCGGTGCCAAACGGAACCCGATGTGAAATGCGTGCCGATGGATAAACACACGTTTGGTTAATTTCACCAATTGAACCCAACTGCGCCAGTTTGTGCAGGAAATAAAAATCTTCGCCAGCTTGTTTGCGGTTCATGCCACCCTGTTTTACGTATGCATCCACACAAACGGCAAAAGCCGATCCCACGGTATAAATGGGCTGCGGAAAGCCTGTAAACGCCATTGCCTGCTTGTAATAATGCAAATAGGTTTCGTACAGCTGCATGCCCTGCCGGTGTGCTTCATCCGTAAGTTCATCCATCCGGTGCTGAAACCGGATGGTCGCACCAACATCATTTGCAGATTGCTGAAAATGCTTTTCAATTTCAACAAAATAGTTCGGATCAACGGTTGTATCCGCATCCAGCGAAATAAGCAGTCCTTGGGGTCTGTCAAGTGCCGCAAACCGGCGTACAGCTTCATCCATACCCGTTTTACGTGCCAATCCGGCACCGGCATGCTTTTTCCGAAACGGTGGAGGAACGAGGATATGCAGCTTGAAAAACGCCTGCTTATTCTCCTTGCCCCAATCCTTCAGCGCCTGAATGGTCAGCGTGTTTTGCCGTTCAAGCTCGGGCGAACTCAGCTCCGACTGATTCACCACAACCAGTACTTCAACATCCTGAACGGGCGCCTGACAAGCAACCAGCGAATTGATTGTACTCAAAATATCGGGTTCGTCATAACAGGGGATGATCACCACGATCCCAAGATTCTCCGCGAGTGGTTCGGAAATAAAAGCCGGATAATTGATGTTGCGTTTGATATAGCGGCTGGCAAAATTCATGCAGGGAAGTTAGGTCAAAAAAAAATCCGGACAAAGCCCGGATTTCATCACCTTGTATCATGATCTCTTATTTCTTTTCATTGTAACGGGCATTCATGGCATCCAACACTTCTTTGGTAATGTTGTGCGCTTCGTCTCCAATCAGGATGTCGCCGGCGTTGAAAATGTAGCTGTATTTTTTATTGGCATTGTATTCTTTCAGGTAATTCATCAAACTGTCAATCAGCTGTTGATTGTTGGTCGATTGCATTTCTGAAAGCTTCGATGAAAGTTCCTGATCCAGCGTTAAAATCTCCTGTTCTTCACTGACCAACCGATCACGTTCCTGAATCGCCCGATCCTGACTCAAGAAACCACCGCGCTGCACTTTTTCCTGAAAAGCTGCCGCTCGTTTTTCAAAGGCAGAACGCTTGTCGGTATATTCTTTGGTGTAAGCTTCCTGATTTTTCGTAAACGAATCATGCAATTCTTCAGCTAATTGATAATTTATAATCAGGGAGTCAACTTTTACGTAAGCAATTTTCAAATCACCACTGGATGTCGCCGGCGATGAATTTTCACCAGCAATTTCATTTCCGCTCTTTCCACTAAAATGTAACACGTAAATAACAACAACTGCAACGGCCAGAACCAAGTTCAGAATCAATGAAGTATTTTTCATTTTTGAATAATTAGTTTTTTTTGAATAAATGCACAAGTACCTGCCTTTGGAAATTGAATGGTGACCATTTCAAAATCCTCGTGAAACGACTTGTCAATACTGATTTCTTAAGGTTTCAATTAACCCGAGCCAAAAATAAAAATTTATAATTAGGATTACAGCTTTAATTCAATATTTTTTTGGAACCACAACTTGGGATATTGGACAAAAAAAACATGCGCAAAATCATACCTAACCGCTGATAAACATCATTGAAACTGAGCAGCCTGAATCCGTATTTTTAAAATCCTGAAGAACGAGATTACTTAAAGCTAAAATACAACCATGTTTAACAAGATGATTGCAGATCTGCTCCCTTACATGCCAAAAAAACTGATTTGGCTGTTTAGCAAGCGCTACATTGCAGGAGAAGGTATGGAGGAAGGACTGGAAGCCTCCCGTAAGCTGAACGAGCAAAATATTGAGGTGACGATCGATTTGCTGGGTGAGTTTATTACAAGCCTCGACCAGGCTGAAGACAATAAAAAGCAATACCTCGAAATCATTGAACGGTTTACCAGCGAAAATATCCGAGGGAATTTTTCATTAAAACCAACCATGTTTGGCTTGCTGATTGATCAGGAAGTTTGCTACCGCCATTTACATGAAATTGTAGCCAAAGCAGCCGAAAAAAATAACTTCGTACGCATCGACATGGAAGATTCTCAGTGCGTGGATGTTGAACTTCAAATTTTCAAAAAACTCAAATATGAATTCAGTGGCCACGTTGGTTTGGTCATTCAAGCCTACCTGCGGCGCACGCTTGATGATTTGGTTGACTTTAGCAATTTTCCGTCCAACGGACACCCACTCAACTTCCGCTTGTGCAAAGGCATTTATGTTGAACCCAAGCAGATTGCTTACAAAGATTATCAGGAAGTTCGCAATCATTTCATGGAAGACCTGGAGTTCATGTTTAAAAATAAAATGCATGCAGGAATTGCCACCCACGACAAATACCTGGTTGAAGAAGCTATCAAGTTGATTGAAAAGCACCAGGTGCCCCAATCAATGTATGAATTTCAAATGCTCTACGGGGTGACTCCCGAATTACGAAATTCGATTGTGGCGGCTGGTCACAAAATGCGGGTTTATGTTCCTTTTGGGAAGCAGTGGTTTAACTACTCCACCCGCCGGTTGAAAGAAAATCCGAAAATTGCAAGCCACATTATAAAAGCACTGTTTTTTAGGGGTTAATTATTAAGGGTTCATTTGGGCGGTTTTACAACAAAATCGCCCCTTTTCTTTTTCAAGAAACAATCCGTTCATCCGGGAGGCGTTTCGGCATAGGTTGATTGATTTTCTGATTCGTTTTTGTATGTTTGCATACCAGAACAGAACACCTTTACATTTAAAATGCATGAGTAAATTTCATTTCAAGATTGATCCCGCTTCCAATCAGCTTAAATTTCAGCAACTGATTGATTCGGTAACGGAAGCCATTAGTAAAAATCTGTTGCAGGTCGGCGACATTCTGCCATCGGTCAATCAATTGTGCAAGGAAAGTGAGCTTTCGCGCGATACGGTGTTTAAGGCTTACGCCGAATTAAAAAACAGGGGAACCATCGAGTCGGTGCCTAACAAAGGTTATTTTGTGGCCAGAGCAACCACCAAAATTTTTCTGTTTCTCGATACGTTCAAAGCCTACAAAGAAGTTTTGTACGGCTCATTCCTCGATAATCTGCCGGAAAATATTACCGTTGATTTACATTTCCACCATTACAACATCAATGTATTTGAAACCATTATCAAAGAGAGCGTGGGAAAATACACCAAGTACATTGTGATGAACTTCGACCATGAACGCGTTCCGGAGGTCATCAAAAAAATCCCGAACGATAAATTACTGATCATCGACTGGAAAGTTCATTCACGCAAAACCAACTCATCGGTCTATCAAGATTTTGGGAAAACCCTTTACCAAGCTTTTGCACAGAACATCGAGCTGGTAAAAAAATACAAGCGTTTCATTTATCTCTACCCTGAGTTTACCTATCACCCCAAAGAGTCGATCGATTTTTTCAATGCTTTCTGCCGCGATTATCAGATCAAAGGTGAAGTGATGCGCAATTCCAAATTGCTCGACATTCAGCCGGGCGACCTTTACCTGATGGTCAGCGACAGGCTTCTGGCCCGTTTTCTGGACCAGTGTGACCAAAAGAAATTGACGCCGGGAAACGAAGTGGGCGTAATCTCGTACAACGAAACCCCAATGAAGAAATACGTAAAAGATGGCATCACCGTCTTTTCAACCGATTTTGAACTCATGGGTCGTAAAGCTGCTGATTTTGTAAGCAGCGGGGAACCCATTAATTTTTGCATACCCTCTAAATTGAAGGTGCGCAGCTCAATCTGAAAAACATGTTCTACAACATGATTTAGAAATTTTGAAATCATCAGACTGCTCCTAAATTTGCAAAGCATACCAGAACAGAACGGTCTAACAAACATTAACAATACAATAAGCTAAAAACTATGTACTTACTCGGTTTTGACATCGGCAGTTCCTCGGTCAAAGTTTCGCTACTGGCTGGTGAAACAGGCGAATGTGTTGCCTCTGCATTCCATCCCAAGCAAGAAATGAAGATTACAGCCAGGCAGGCCGGTTGGGCCGAACAGGAGCCTGACCAATGGTGGGAAAATCTCAAGCTGGCCTTAGCCGAAGTTTTGGCCAAGTCGAAAGTTGATCCATCAGCCATTGACGCCATTGGCATTTCATACCAGATGCACGGCCTAGTCATGGTCGATAAAAACCAACAGGTGATCCGCCCTTCCATTATTTGGTGCGATAGCCGCGCAGCTGCCCTTGGAGACATGGCGCTGAAAGAAATTGGGGAAGAGAAATGCCTTGCAAGTTTGCTGAACTCACCAGGCAACTTCACTGCTTCGAAATTGAAATGGGTGAAAGACAATGAACCGGAGCAATACAGCCGGATTCACAAAATCATGCTTCCGGGCGATTACATTGCCATGAAATTGAGCGGCGACATCAAAACCACCGCCAGTGGCTTGTCCGAAGGGATCATGTGGGACTTCCAGCAAAACCAGGTGTCAAAACTTGTGCTCGACTACTACGGATTCGATGCTTCTTTCATTCCTGATATTGTGCCTACCTTTTCAGTCCAGGGAGAAGTAAGTGAACTGGCTGCCAGAGAACTGGGGCTGGCCAAAGGGACCAAAATCAGCTATCGTGCGGGTGACCAACCAAACAATGCCCTGTCGTTGAACGTATTGAACCCTGGTGAAGTTGCCACCACCGCAGGGACATCGGGCGTGGTTTACGGAGTAAGCGAAGAAGTAGCCTACGACCCCAAATCGCGGGTGAACACCTTTGCCCATGTCAATCATTCTGCTGAAGCGAACCGTTTGGGCGTTTTGCTATGCATTAACGGAACCGGCATTCTTAATTCATGGCTCAACAAAAATGCAGGCAACAGCGCATTCTCCTATGAACAGATGAACGCCATGGCGGCTGAAATTCCAATTGGGTCGGAAGGCCTAAGCATTCTACCCTTTGGGAATGGCGCCGAACGCGTACTGGAAAATAAAAATCCGGGCGCTACCTTCGCCGGAATCAACTTCAACATCCACAGTATGCCACACCTGTTCAGGGCCGCACAGGAAGGGATCGTCTTCTCCTTCAAGTATGGCATGGAAGTGATGGAAAATATCGGCATCAACGCAAAAGTTATTCGGGCCGGAAAGGCAAACATGTTTTTGAGTCCGATCTTTCGGGAAACGCTGGCTGGCATTACGGGAGCCACCATCGAGCTATACAATACCGATGGCTCAATTGGTGCAGCGCGTGGCGCAGGAATTGGTTCGGGTTATTACAAATCAGCTGGCGAAGCTTTCGAAAATCTGACTAAACTGGAAACCATCGAGCCTGGCGCTAATGCGGATCAATACCAACGAACGTACGAAAAATGGAAAGCAGAACTTGAAAAAGTCATT
>JAGXIR010000023.1 GCA_024635605.1 Sunxiuqinia sp. | reverse complement strand
TTCACGCAGGTTTGAAAAAGCAGCCGGTATCGTCCTTTAAAATCCATAATCTCTGGTTTTGCGTCACAAAAATACATTATTTTGTAAACCTTAAGGAAAAATATCGATGAAACAACGAAAATATCACATGCTAACCATCCTCGGCCCAACAGCGTCGGGAAAAACAACGGTTGCTGCTCACGCCGCGAAACTACTTGACGGAGAAATTATTTCAGCCGATTCGCGTCAGATTTACCGGGGCATGGATTTGGGTACCGGAAAAGATTACGAAGATTACGAAATTGATGGTCAACCGATTCCTTACCATTTGATTGACATTGTTGATGCCGGGTTCGAATACAATGTGTACCTGTTTCACAACGATTTTCTAAACGCATACAACAACATTACCGGGCGGGGAAAATTTCCGGTTTTGTGCGGCGGAAGCGGATTGTATATTGAAGCGGTTTTAAATAATTATCAATTAATCCAGGTTCCGAAGAATCATGAGCTACGGAAAGAACTGGATCCCAAAAATCTGGATGAGTTGGGTTGCATACTGCTTGCAATGAAACCGGAACAACACAACACCACTGACACTGAAAACCGCCGCCGGGTAATCCGAGCCATTGAAATCGAAACCTACCTAAAACAAAATCCGGAGCTGAGCAACAATATGCCTGAAATCAACGGTCTGGTGGTGGGCGTAAAATACGACCGGGAACACCGGCGCAGACGAATTACCGAACGCCTGAAACAACGGCTCAACGATGGCATGTTGGATGAAGTGCAACGGTTGCTCGACAAAGGCCTGACAGCCGAACAACTCACTTATTACGGGTTGGAATACAAATACCTGACCCTGCATTTGATTGGTGAAATGAGTTATGAGGAAATGTTTTCCAAACTCGAAATCGCCATCCACCAGTTTGCCAAGCGCCAAATGACCTGGTTCAGGCGAATGGAGAAACATGGCACCAAAATTCATTGGCTCGACGGATTTACGCCTTTGGAGGAAAAACTGGCAAAAATCAGTGAGTGGCTCGAAAGCTAATCGAATCTGTGAAAAGACCCTTTGTCACTGGACAAGTAATAGCCAATTTACAATGATTTCACGCGTTCCGCCGTCGCCAGTGGAGAATCATGGTGCAAAGATCGGCACCATCAGATTCGCGCACAATGGTTGACTGGTAGCGGCTATCGTCAATCCGGTTGGTATCCACCGCCAGGGCATCGACGGCCATCCCTTCTTTCAAATAGTTCACTTCCAGGTCGGCCAATTCAAACCGATCTAAAAAATCAATTCCAAAATCATCGAGCACCCGTTCCAGGTACTTCACACTGTTGAAATGTTTGTTCACATCCAGCTCACTAAACAAAACCGGTTGAAATTTCAGATTTTCCGAATGACTTTGAGGTTTGATCCGCTGCGGATTGCGACAAACATTTTGTCCGTCGAGGCGCGGAAACGTATCCCGAAAATCGCGTAGCCGAAAAATTCGTTTGGTTTCCAGGTTTAAAATCAGCCAGGCCGTACTTCCCCTGAGCAAAACCTCGTGCTGCTCATTTTCCAGAATAAATTCGCGGTAAGCATACATCCCATCTGTCCCGGCTGACCAAGTATTTAAGGTGATCTTCTCCTGCCACAAGGGATATTTCTCCAGCTCAAAATACACCCGCGACAGCACCCAAAACATGTTGTTGCCTTTTAAATGTTCGTACCCCCACTCCATCACCCGGGCATGTGCCCAGGCAGCTTCAAGCATAATATTGAACAGCGAAGTAACCGATGCCTGCGCATACTGGTTGGTGTGATAGGCTCCAATGTTGATTTCCTGGGTATATTTATTCATCTGTTTGGCTTTTTTTAAACTTTTGGACAAAATTATTGTTCAATTTTGAAAATAAAGAACGTTTTGCGACTTTTGCGAAAATTTTTTTCTACAAAAAACAGGATGAGCGATATTATAATCAAAACTCCCGAGCAAATTGAAGGGATACGGAAAAGCAGTCAGCTGGCAGGACAGTCGCTGGTGATGATTGAAGAATTTGTGAAGCCAGGCGTCAGCACGGGATTTCTCAATGATAAAATCGAGGAATTTGTGCGCGGACACGGAGCAATACCGGCCACCATTGGCTACAACGGCTATCCCAAGGCAACCTGCATCTCGATCAATGAAGTGGTTTGCCACGGTATTCCAGGCAAAGATCAGTTATTGAAAGAAGGGGACATCCTGAACATTGATGTCACCGCCATTCTGAATGGCTACTATGGCGATACCAGCCGGATGTATGCTGTCGGAGAGATTTCGGCCAAAGCCCGGCAATTGATTGATGCTGCCAAACACTGCCTGGACTTAGGCATTCAGCAGGTGCGACCCGGAAATTACATCGGAAACATCGGCTTTGTGATTGGACGGTATGCCAAAGCTCAAAAATACAGTGTGGTGTACGAATTCTGTGGCCACGGTGTAGGACTCGAATTTCATGAAGCTCCGCAAGTTGACCACATTGCGCGCAAAAACACCGGCGACATCATGCAAGCCGGCATGACCTTCACCATTGAACCCATGATTAACGAAGGCCGCGCATCCACCCGCGTTGACAAGGCCGACGGCTGGACAGCCCGTACCAGCGACGGAAAGTTATCAGCTCAATATGAACACACCATTTTGGTTACACCCGATGGTTATGAGGTGCTTTCGGATGTGCTGGGCGAATATAAATAAGCCCCGGCTTAAAATCGTCTTTCTTTCGTAGTGCAATAGTTTGTCGAATTGGCTATTTTAGTGTAAAAATTGGAACCCCGTGAGCGAATTCTTAAACTACTACTTGAAGTTATTTATTTTCAATGTTGACGACACCTCGTACGAGCGACTGGAAGAGAAGAAAAAAAGCATCCTGCTGAACCTGTTCTTCTACATGTTTTTCGTTGCGCTCAGCCTTTTCATCATCAGTAATATTTATAGATCAGACTACCAAACGGCTATTTTCAATCTAGTTTCACTTATTGCCGGAGGGCTGACTTTTTGGTTGCTAAAAAAGATGAAGGATCTCCTGATTCCCTCCCTCATTTTTGTGCTCATTATTTTCACCATCAGCACGTACTTTCTTTTGACGGGAGGAAGCAACGAATCAGGCATTGCCTTTGCCTTAATGCTGCCCTTGCCTGTAATTTTGATTTTGGGTAAAGGCCGTGGAATCATTGCCCTGACCGTGTTCTTTATTGCCAATGCCCTGGCGTATTACTTTCTGCAAGACCAACCGTGGTGTCCCAACTACAACTACAGCTTGGTTTGCAGGCTTTCCATTGTGTTTCTGTTTATTGCAGTCATGGCATTTGCCAACGAATTTGTGTTCGAAATTCTGTATAACCGACTGGAAAAACTATCCATCTCCCTAAAGTCGAGTCAACAGAAATACAAAGATCTGGCCGTGAACAAGGAAAAATTCTTGTCGATCATTTCGCACGACCTTAGCGACCACGTAGGAAGCTTCATGTCCATCTCGTCGCTGCTGAATGAGCAGTACGACGAACTCCCCAAGGAGGAAAGGATCAAGCTGATTAAGAATATGGCCAACGTGTCGAAACACAACTATAAACTGCTGCACGATTTGCTGACCTGGTCAACCGTTCAGATGGATCATATTCCGTATGCTCCCAAGGCTTTCAAACTTGAAAAAATTTACCGTGAGGTGCTTGAACTTTTTAATCCGTTGATTGAAGAAAAGAAACTGCTGGTCTTTCTGAAAATGAAAAGCAATTCGGAAATTTTTGCCGACTACCACATGACCAGCGCCATCCTGCGAAATTTGGTTTCCAACGCCATTAAATTCTCGCATCCCGGAGGCGAAATCCGAATCTCAGCGCAGGAGCAAGACGATAAAATGCTCATCACCATCAGCGACACCGGCGTGGGAATGACCCACGAAGCCCTCTTGCGATTCAACTCCTCGCTGTCATTTTCGAACCCCGGAACCATGATGGAACCGGGAACCGGAATCGGGCTGATTTTGACCAAGGAATTTGTACAAAAGAATGAAGGCGAAATTTTTATTAAAAGTGTACCCGACGAAGGAACCACCGTCAGTTTCACGCTTCCGCTGGTTGACTGATTCCATTCAGATTCTTCCGCACTCATCCATCCTGATGATCATTTGGGAAGAAGATCTGTTGAAGTAACTACACGTTGAAGTCTGCGCCGTCATCGTTCATTTTCAAAATTACGATTTGTAAAGAAAACCTAATCTTGAGTTTCAATTTGAAAGAAGAAGATCATCGAATCAAGTTTTTTTTAATAAATTGCAGGCGATTTTGTCCAGAACAAAAACATGAGCAATTCAAAAACAGTTAAATCATTAAATATGAATCCACAAGCCGAGGAATTAAACAAAATTATCAAAGCTAAAAGCCCAGTTATTTACGATCTTTTGTCGGAAAAAGGAAAGAACATTTTCTTCCCCAAAAAAGGAATATTAGGACAAACGGCCGATGCAAAAGGCACCCGGATCAATGCCACTATTGGAGCCGCTGTTGAAGATAACGGAAGCCCCATGCGTTTAGGAAGCATTGAATCCAATGTCAAACTTGACCCGTCATTGGTTTTTCCTTACGCTCCAAGCTATGGCCGCCCCGATATCCGGGCCAAATGGCAAAGCATGATTTATGAGAAAAACCCATCGCTAAAAGATAAAGCAATCAGCTTACCCGTTGTGACCAATGCCTTAACGCATGGCGTAAGCATGGCGGGCTACCTGTTTGTTGACCAAGGTGAAAAAGTAATTGTTCCCGACTTATTTTGGGGCAACTACAACCTGATTTTAAATCACGCCTACGGTTCCGAAATTAACAAGTTCAACTTGTTTAAAGATGGCGGATTCGACCTGGAGTCGTTCAAAGCCAAGCTGGACGAAGGCGGAATCGGCAAAAAAGTGCTGATCCTGAACTTCCCCAACAACCCAACAGGCTATACGCCAACCGTTGAAGAACAGCAAGGGATTGTTGCCATTATCAAGGAATCGGCCGACAAAGGCAATAAGATTGTTGTGTTTTCCGACGATGCTTATTTTGGACTGGTTTACGAAGAAGGCATTGAAACCGAAAGCATCTTCGCCCAACTTTGCGACCTGCATGAAAATGTGCTGGCCCTTAAGGTAGACGGCCCAACCAAGGAAGACTACGTGTGGGGGTTTCGTGTTGGTTTTATGACCTACGGAGTTAAAGGTGGCGATGCCGAGCTATACACGGCGCTTGAAGCCAAAACCGCCGGAGCAGTTCGCGGAAACATCTCCAACGCAGCCAACATCTCACAGTCGTTGCTGCTTAGCGCTTTCAACGATGAGGCTTACAAGGAGCAGAAAGCCGAAAAGTTCGAAATCATGAACAATCGCTACCATGCGGTGAAGAAAGCCTTAAAAGATGAAAAATACAGCGAATACTTTACGGCGCTACCTTACAATTCGGGTTATTTTATGTGTGTCCAACTGGCCGAAGGTCTGGATGGTGAAAAGATCCGCAAAATCCTGATCGACAAATACAGCATTGGAATTATTAATCTGAACAATGTCATCCGTGTGGCATTCTCGGCCATGGCTGCTTCGGATACCAAAGAGCTATTTGAAGGCATCTACAACGCTTGCAAAGACTCAAAACAATAAGCGTTATCCATTTTTTACGCGATAGCAAGAGGCTGTTCCGAAAGGGGCAGCCTTTTTTGCTGCAAGAGAACAGTTGCAGTCGCAGGTTTAAAACTCCAAGTTCCAAAAACGGCAGAGGTACGGTGAATGTAAGCTCGTTGAGCAATCAAGAAATAGCGCCTTTGCAGCTTAGCGTGGAAAAATAAAAGCTGTAAGAAGCCAACTTCCATGCATCGGCAATCAATGACCGTGAATAACAACTTAATGACTATTGAATGACAATCAATAACCGTATAAAGCCAACGCAGTATATCCAGAATCAAGCATCCATCTTGTATCAAGGTCATCCAATATCGAGTATCAAGCATCCAGTTGTTCAAGTTATCGAGAATCCGAGCATCCAGCCCACATTCCCCAGCTTACACCCGCTGCAACTGATAAACCATAAAGAATAAAGCCAGTCCGATGGCCACCAGACCCATATTGAAGAAGCGGGCCCAGCGCAGTTTAGCCTGCCCAAGTGCAAAAGCTATCAAGGCCAATATTCCATTGATGAGCAAACCCGAAAAATAAGACAACGCCTGAGCTTCAACCGGCACGACCTGGTCAGGAACAGCTGTCGGCACCACAATCTGATCGGTCAGCAGAATCCACGAAGCGAACAAACCCAGCAAAACAAACGTGCCTTGCCCCAGTTGCTGGTACAGTCGTTTCTTTTCGACCCACGAAAAAATAATCAGCCCGATAGCCAAAAATAAAATCCACTGCGAGCTGGTTGTCAACGTTAAAAAAGCTTGTCGTTCCATTGCATTTGTTTTGCTCAAAAGTGTTGATTTTTTGGCAGAGAAAAAAATAAGCTTGCTGTTCAATCAGTGCAAAATAATTCGACTTCAATACACTTGACAAATCTGACTATTTTTAGCCTGAAATCTGTCGATAACCAGAAGCGGTCATTTGATTGCTCATTCTTCGCAGGAGGTTGAACTTTGAACCCGTTAATTGGCATCTCGGTGGATCCCGCTGTGTTCTTCTGCCCTTAAAACAGAACTGCACGCTGGATGAAACTGGAAACAGTTATTGCATGAGGAACTTCCCATATGGTTTAAAAAAAAATAGAGCATCTGAGTCCCATGAGGTCTCTTTCAATCCATGAGTTATTAAAATTTATTGCTTCCAAGGCTGAACTATTACCAATTAGAAATTGTCCCAACTATATGCAATGTAACCGCCAGCAGAAAAACTTTTGGTTAATAACTGGCTTTGTAATTTTGTGGAACTCAGGTTTTATTGGTGCCGAGTTTGGGTTACCTTATGCCGGACCATTTACCTTGATGTTTTACCGCTACCTGGCTGCAACCGGGCTCCTTGCCTTTTACTTGTACCTAACGAATCAGCTTTATTGGATCGGATGGCGTTATGCCTGGCATCAAATGTTGATTGGCATCCTAGCCCATGGAGTCTGGCTTTCATGCGTTCTCATTGCCATTGATCATGGTGTACCTGCCGGCATTGTCGCGCTTATCGTCGCATTGCAGCCAATGACAACAGGAGCTTTGTCTGGTCGTGTG
The DNA here is from genome assembly GCA_024635605.1 of Sunxiuqinia sp. Taxonomy (GTDB): domain Bacteria; phylum Bacteroidota; class Bacteroidia; order Bacteroidales; family Prolixibacteraceae; genus Sunxiuqinia. The sequence goes on along the minus strand of JAGXIR010000023.1, from coordinate 7,708 downwards.
GTTCACGAGCCCATATCATGGAGCCGATGGTTGGGCCTGCTTATTGGTTTTTCAGGGGTGGCTGTTCCTGTCGTATCCCGGATAAATTTCGATGATGCCTATGATGTTTTTGCATGGCTTATTCCACTGGGTTCGGTCATTGCTATAACAGCCGCCACTCTTTTTCAGCGAAAAATTAGCCTAAAAAAAGACTACCCGAATATTTCGGGAGGCTTACAACTGTTTTACCAAAGTCTGGCAACAACGCTAGCCTTGATTTTGCCAGCTATTTTAGCTGAAAAGCTATCCGTTGAATGGGATCCGGTTTTTGTTGTGTCACTAATTTGGCTCATCGCAGGCGTTTCTCTTGGGGCTTATACCCTTATGTGGATTTTGATTGACCGCCTTGATGCCACAAGAGTAGCTTCTCTTTTTTATCTGGGCCCGCCAGTGACTATGCTCATGGCATGGGTGGCCTTTAACGATCAAGTGGAGGTAATCGATTTAATCGGACTCGCCATTGTGCTTTTGGGTGTTCTATTGACCTACCTGAAACCACCTGCATCATCAAATCATGGAAAGCCCTACGGTGTTTATTAGCACCACACCAATCCTGAAAATTTTAACTGGTCTACCTCGTGTTTAAGCGGAGTAAAAACAAAGGTTTTGTTGTTTTTGAAGGGTAAGTGCACCATTTGAATCAATTCACTTCAGCTTGCTGCTCTTTGTCGCAACTGTTGCAGACCAGGCGTGCCGAACCAGCAAACACGATAAAGCTGATTCCCAGCAACAGGCGGTATTCAATCAGCGGATTATCCGGAATCAGCTTGGTCAAGGCCACCACCAAAGCCAGAAAATTGATGACTGTGAGTATCATCAGTAGATTGCGGATAAGTTTGCGGAGCTTTCTTTTTTGCATGATTAAGTTTTTTTGCTGGTTGTGAAACTAAGCATAAATCAATTCACTGGCAAGAACTGCTTATCGGATCCATTCACTCTTTAAATTCCTTTGGATATCCAACCGTGCCACACAGCTCAGCCAATTCCATTCTTATCAAGCAACATTGCACCGGAGAGATCAGCTTTCAGCAGAATTTCATACCTTGCAGCAAACCTTTTAAAACCAAAAAAAATGAAATCGACATTCCTTTACACCTTACTTCTGCTACTGGCTATTGGTTCGTTGCAAGCCACCGCCCAGGATCTGACCCAACACTTTGCCAAAAACACCATCCAGGTTGGTGTGGTGGTTGAAGACCTCGACAAAGCCGTTGATTTTTACACAAACGTGCTTGGCATGGTGAAACGCCCCGGTTTTAGTGTCGATGCCGCCTTCGCCAAGAAAAGCGGTCTGAATGTAGGCACTCCTTTTGATGTGACGGTACTGAAACTGGAAGACTCTGACGATGCCCAGGAATGGAAAGTGATGAGCTTTGGCAAAAAAGCCAGTCATCCAAAACAAACCTATGTATCAGACGATACCGGCATGCAATACACCACAATTTTTGTAAAATCGATGGAGCCTTTTCTGGAGCGTATTGAAAAACACAACATCAAGCTACTAGGCGAAACACCCGTTATGCTGGATGCCGAACGCCAGTTTGTGTTGATCCAGGACCCGGACGGCAACTTTTTCGAATTGATTGGTCCGCAATAATTATTTTTTTAGCTCTTTCGGATATGTCGCTGGCTCGGTCTGAAGATCGTTCTCAAAGATTTTATAGTCTTTCAAGTCAAATTCTGATAGAAAGCAAAGTCTATTATGAAATACTTCACGAAGCCCGGCATAGTAGTGGTGATATAACAGAATGGTTAGATTGATTCTTAAAATGGATCGTCTTAAAGAAGCCCCGTTCATTTCATATCGAAACAAAATTGATGGTGAACGAAGTTACTCCACACGAATATCAACTCAATCCTGCTATATTTACTATTCAATTCATTCGACTTTGAGCGCAGGTGACCTTGAAAAATATAGTGCCGATGGAAATTCTGAACATACATATTCCTTTTACTGAGCCGGTAATTATAATTGCTATTGTATTTTTAATTCTTCTTATTGGCCCGGTATTTTTTGAACGTATCCGCATACCTTCCATCGTTGGCTTACTTTTAAGTGGTGCACTTATTGGCCCTCACGGGTTCAACCTGGTTTCACCCGATCTGGAGTTCAGCTTGCTTGGCACTATCGGACTGCTCTACCTGATGTTTCTGGCAGGACTGGAGATCGACCTGCTTGACTTTATCGAAAATAAATCAAAAAGTATATTTATTGGCTTACTCTCCTTTGCCGTTCCTTTTGTCATGGGCTATTTTGTGTGTCATTCGTATCTCGGCTTAAGCAAAAATGCATCCTGGCTTATCGGCGCCATGCTCTCGTCGCATACGCTCATATCCTATCCGCTTCTTGGGCGTCTGGGCATTGTCAACAAATCGATTGTTACCATCATTGTTGGGGCAACCATTATTGCAGACATCCTTGCGCTGGTGGCTATGGAACTAATTACCAACTTTGCAAAAGACGGTTTTGAAATTGACAGCCTGCTTCTACTTGGGCTACATTTTATGCTCTTTTCCTTTGTCCTGTTCATGGTTATCCCCAAGTTATCGCGTATTTTTTTAGGTAAATATGAAGGAGATTTGGGGGTACAATACATTTTTGTACTGGTTATCCTTTTTCTATCGGCGCTCATCGCCTTGTTACTTGATATTGAACCCATATTAGGTGCATTCTTTTGTGGTTTGGTTTTGAATCGCCAGATTATCAACAATTCACCTCTTTATAAGCGAATCGAGTTTATCGGAAATAACCTATTCATTCCGTTCTTTTTGATTTCAATTGGAATTTTAGCCAATTTCAAAGTGTACTTTGATCGGCCCAGTGAGATCTGGTTGGTGTTTGCTCTAATTGCCACGGCTCTTGCAGGAAAATACCTGGCCGCCCTGATTCCCAAAATAGTTTTGAAGCTTTCACGATCTGAGGGTAATTTAATATTTGGACTCAGTGTTTCACGCGCCGCATCAGCCATTGCCATTATCCTCATCGGATTTAATATGGGTATTGTTAGTGAATCGATTTTGAATAGCACCGTGATCCTGATTTTGGCAACCTGTATCGTAAGTTCTTACGTCACCCAGCATGCAGGCAGAAAAATTCTGTTTAAAGAAAACGATACCTTTATTGGAAAAACAAGTGTTAAACAAAAATTTTTGGTTCCCGTTGCCAATCCGGCCAATATGGAATACCTGTTTGATTTCGCCTTATTGATTAAAGATAATGATCATAGCATCCCGATCTATCCACTAACGGTTTTTACTCAACGTAACCAGGTTAGGGAAAAAATAGACGAGAGCCAGAAAACCCTGCAGAAGTTAATAAATTCGTTGCACACAGAAGTTATTTTTGAAACGGCCTCCCGGATCGACAACAATGTGACCAACGGAATTGTCCGAGCTGCAGAAGAAGTGGTGGCGACGACCATTATCCTGGGGTGGAATAACCGAACCATGCCTTTTCATATTTTATTCGGAAATGTGTTGGATAACCTGCTGGAAAAAACACAACGAATGGTCATCGTTTTAAAAACGCCATCATCCTTTCGCGAAATCCGTAAAATCCACCTGTTCTGCCCCGAAAATGCGCAGTATGAGAATGGTTTTGCCCTTTGGCTACAAACATTCCTGATCCTCGCCCAGAAACTACAGCTTAAGCTGCTCATAAACAGCACCTCGGAACAAACACTGGAGGCTATAAACTATTTCACCCAAAAAAATAACGTTTCAAAATATTTTGAAATTCACGATGCATTCTCAAAAAACAACTTAAAAAGCACCATTAAAAACTCAGCTTCAGAACTGATGATCTTTGTTCATTCCCGAAAAAAAGCAATCTCCCACGACCGGAGATACGAACATTTTATGAATAATAGCATCAATTTCAATAAACGAAGTAATGTTTTAATTGTCTATCCCGAACAATAATACAATGAAAGTCATCCAATTCCAAGGCAGAAATTTCCGGACACGCATGCTGTTACCAGGATACCTTTTCCATATCTTATCCAAAAAAATCAATGCGCTCACTCCAACTCAGCGTATTGACAAGAAGAAAGCTCCTGAACACAACAGAAATCCAACGACAACAACAAGAACCGACTTTCCTTGTTATACTGTTAATATGTGTTCAGCTTCAATAAAAAAAAATACGATGAATAACTCGTCCAATTACAATATGTACCTGAAAACCAGCTGGGGTATTCTAATTATCCTGCTTTTGTTTTCAGCCTGCCAAACGCTACGGACCGTTAATCCTTCTGAGCCTGGACATGTAGAAAAAATGAATGCTTCCGAAAATGAACTGATATGGATCTATCATCTTGCGGCAGTGCTGTGCGAAACCACCTATTATACCATCACAGAGGAAGCAGTGAGCGATTTAGATTCTCTTGAAGTGCGCGTGTACGATTCATTCCAATTTGATATTCCAAGCTGCTCCTCGTGTGGCTGTCCTTCGGGCAAACGCTTTGCGGCAAATATCAGACGCTACGACCTAAATCGGGCGATGGGCATTGGCTGGCATTTCCTGGAAGACGAATCAGTAATCGAAAAGTACAAACGGTAACAACATTTTTTTCAATCGATCGGGCGCCCCTGTTATTGCAAGCCGCCAGCTCGGATTGAGGTACAAAAAAGCCCCACCCGTGAAGGATGAGGCTTTTTGAAAAGTTTATGCGGAGCTTATCCCAAAAACGAAATCAGTACCCCGGCGGCAACGGCAGAGCCGATTACACCGGAAATATTACTGGCCATGCAATATTGCAGGACATGGTTTTTCGAATCGTATTGAAGGGCTATTTCATTCGCCACACGCGAAGCCATGGGCACCGCACTCAGGCCGGTAGCTCCAATCAGCGGGTTGATCTTCTTCTTTGCCAGCAAATTATAGACTTTAACCGCTGCAATACCACCGGCAATGGAGATGGCAAACGCGATAAAACCACCCACGATAATCATGAGCGTCTGCGAGTTCAGAAAGACTTCCGAAGTCATGGTTGCCCCAACAGTCAATCCAAGGAATATAGTTGCGGTGTTCATGATGGAACCGGTGGCAGCATCCGACAAACGGGCGACTGTCACGCCAACTTCCTTAATCAGGTTACCAAAGAACAGCATGCCCAACAGTGGAACCGATGAAGGCACGAAAATGGAAACTACGATTCCCAATACAATGGGAAAGGCAATTTTCACTGCCTTCAGGTTCTTGATTTTTCGCTTGGCAGGATACAATTTATCCATCTCCTTCATATTGATTCGCAGCTCCTTTTCGGAACACAACAAACGCGTAACCAGCGGAACAATCACCGGAACCAACGCCATATACGAATAAGCGGCAATGGCAATCGGCCCCAACAGGTGTGGCGCCAGCATAATGGTGGTATAAATAGCGGTTGGCCCATCGGCGCCACCAATAATCCCCAGCGATGCCGCCTCTGCAGGTGTAAAGCCCAAGGCAATAGCCGAAATCAGCACGGTAAAAATACCGATTTGCGCGGCCGCACCAAAAAAGGCCAGCCGCAGGTTACGCAGCATGGGGCCAAAATCGGTTAAAGCCCCTACCCCCATGAAAATAATGGGAGGCAGAAATCCAGTCTTGATCAGCGAATAATACAGGAAATTCATGATTCCATGATCGTTCGCTATTTCAAACAGGTTTTTATAACGATGCCCGTCGAGTTCAATGAATTCGGCAGGAACAACACTCATACCTCCCCCAGGAAGGTTCGCTAAAATAAGCCCAAACGCAATTGGAATCAGCAACAGCGGCTCATACTTTTTCTTGATTCCCAAGTACAAAAGTAGTCCCCCAATCACCAACATCAACAGCGTTCCCGGCCCGTTAACAATATCCTGGATGGCAGTCATGTGATAGAGTTTCTCTATAATAGACATATGCAGGATTTTCTGTTATTGGATTTTTACTAAAATGTCGTCTTCTTCAACTTCTGAGCCGTTTGCAGCAGGAAGCTCAACGATTTTACCTGAAACATCCGATTTAATGGCATTGAAGGTTTTCATGGCTTCAACATAACCAATCAAATCACCTTCCTGAATCACATCACCAACTTTGATTGGCTTTTCAGAGCTGTCTTTGGTCAGGTAAAATTTGCCTTCGAGCGGTGCGACCACTTCCTTGGCTGGTCCGCTTGCAACTGGTGCCGAAGCCGGGGCTGCAGGAGCTGCGGCTGGCTGTGCAGGTGTTGCTGCAGACTGGCTGTCGCCATATGCTACCGAAACCCGGAACTGTTCTCCATCCACATCAATAGTCATACTGGACGGATTGAAGTTGGCTGGCGTTGCAGCGGCTGGTGCTTCCGGCTTTTTAGTTCCTTCAAGCAGGCCTGCACCTTCTTCACGTTTCTTGGCTAAGTCAGCTTCAAAAGCCTTTTTTGCCTCACCCGATTTGTAGGCGCGGTATTGCTCGGGATGCATGGCCAGTTCGAACAACTCTTCGTCATCCTGTCCATAGTCCCAACCGTTTTTATCCATTTCCTTCCGGAAGGTATCCAGGGCATCGGGATAAAGGGTTTGCGGATTGGCTGTAAACTCTTCCTTGCCGTTTTCGTCAGCTAATTTTTGCAATTCGGGAGCCAGTTTTCCGGGCAGTTTTCCACCTTTACCCATCAGCATGTCCCAAATGTTGTCAGCAATCATGCTCCAGCGTTCCTTGCCTTTTTCCAACTGCATCACATTCATCAGGGCCAGGTTTTTCACGTACTGGCTGTATGGAGTCACCAGCGGCGGATAACCAACCATTGGCCAAATATGCTCTACTTCGTTGAACAACTTCACCAGCAAATCATCCTGCGACAATTCGGGTTGGTTGTGTTTTGCTTTCCACTTGTTGATGCTGGACAGGTTGCTTTCCAAGTCGGACATTAACGATCCCATCATTCCTCCGGGTAAGCCAGGACCAATGAGCAACGAATTCATGAAGCGGTTTTTCGGGTTGATATAGTATCCCAAAAAGTCATCGATAAAGCTTTGGGTCAGGCTGCGCACTTTCATGTATGCATCCATGTTGATATCCGGCACTTCAAAACCTGCATCTTTCAGCATGGCGTGAACGGCCAGCAAATCTACGTGACCGGTACCCCACGAAAGTGGTTCCATCGCCACATCAACATACTCGACTCCTGCCCGGCAAACTTCCAAAATAGAAGCCATAGCAAAACCAGGACCTGAGTGTGAGTGATACTGCAACGGAGTATCAGGATGCAGTTTTTTAATTCCTTTAACAATTTCGCCTAACGAAACCGGACGTCCGATTCCAGCCATATCTTTCAGACAGATTTCATCAGCACCCCCTTTAATGAGCGTGTCGGCCAAATCCACATAGTACTTTACCGTGTGGACTTCAGAATAGGTTAAGCTCAAGGCTGCCTGGGCAATCATACCACCTTGTTTGGCGTACTTAATGGAGTCCAGGATGTTGCGGGCATCGTTCAACCCACAGAACGGACGGGTGATATCGGTTCCCTGGGCTTTCTTCACTTTATACATGAGTTTGCGAACATCGGCAGGCACCGGGCTCATGCGTAAACCATTCAGCGATCGATCCAGCATGTGTGTTTCAATACCGGCATCGTTAAATGGCTGGGTCCATTCGCGAACCGCGGTATTTGGATTTTCACCAAAAAGCAGGTTGATTTGCTCAAAGCCGCCACCATTG
>JAGXIR010000217.1 GCA_024635605.1 Sunxiuqinia sp. | reverse complement strand
CGGCGCTGGCCTTCGGCATAAAGCGTATCGAAGGCCAGAGATGATTTTCCCGACCCGGATAATCCGGTAATTACCATAAGTTTATTACGCGGTATTTTGAGTTCAATACTTTGTAAATTGTGCACTCTGGCTCCCTTGATATGTATTTCTGATACTGGTATTTTATTGTTTGTCATGGATTTGTCGTGATTTTTAAGGATAGAAATTTGTTTTTTCACCAAAAAACTATCACTTTTACCCCGTGCAAAATTAATAAATTGTTTTACTCATACATAAATCTGATTGCCTATAGAAGAATTTTACTTTTGTTTATCGAAGAAAACTAAAAAGAAAGTAATGTTCAAAACTGAAACGTTGAACGATAATTTGCTCGTTCAGAAGTTTATACAAGGTGATCAGGCTGCTCTCGAAGAGCTTGTCAGACGGCATAAAAACAGAGTATTTACATACATTGTTCTGATTGTTAAAAACCACCAGCTTGCCGAAGATATTTTCCAGGACACATTCATAAAGGTTATTCGTTCGCTCAAAAATGGCAAATACACCGAGAACGGAAAGTTTGTTTCTTGGGTTTTGCGTATCGCACACAATCTCATTATTGACCATTTTCGAAAGGAAAAGTTATTAAATACAACATCGAACGACGATACCGAAATCGACCTTTTCAATTCACAGAAATTTGCTGAGGATAACATTGAAGACAAGCTGGTGTATGATCAGATTACCGAAGATGTTCGTAAATTAATTGATTTACTGCCTGAAGATCAGCGGCAGGTGATTATTATGCGCCATTATATGGGGCTGAGTTTCAAAGAAATATCAAAGCAAACCGAAGTGAGTATCAATACTGCTTTAGGGCGGATGCGATATGCTCTAATTAATTTGCGGAAACTGATTGAGAAAAATAGGCTGAACCTGACCAAAATTTAACTCTTTGGCAGGCAATAAATTTTCGTCGCAGGCGTTTTTCATTTGAATTTAAAACTACAAACAAAGCCTATGATGAAAAATTATACCTTAATTTATTTTATTCATGCTTATCCATGTGATCTATTTGCTCCCCGGGAAGTTGAATTAAGTTGGGAGAAGGAAGTTAACATGGGTTCGGAGTCGAGTGAAATGTTATTTTCGCCATCTGAAAAATCAGTACAGGAAATATTAAATTTTTCCAAATCGTACGAGGTTTTAAACTCTCACCTGACAAACAGCATTGAAGTGATTAAAAACTAAGATTTTTAAAAATGAGTTGTAAAGCATCTTGACACAGATGCTTTTTTTATGTAGTTTAGTGATATCAATATGATATCAATTTAAACAATTAAGCTATGGAAAAAATGTATCGTGCCGGGTCGGGCTATGTTTTTGTTGTGGTGGAAATTATTCTGCTTGCGGTTATTGTGCTTGGACTTGTTAGTGGAAACCCTATTCCCGCTGTTTTGCTGATTGTGTGTTTCGTTTTTTTCGCAAAGGGATTTACCATTGTCAATCCAAATGAAAGTGCCGTGTTGATCCTTTTTGGCGACTATCGCGGAACGATCAAGCAGAATGGATTTCGTTGGGTGAATCCTTTTTTTATCCGAAAAAAGATTTCGCTGCGGGCGCGAAACCTGGATAGTGAGCGAATTAAGGTCAACGATAAAATTGGAAATCCGGTTATGATCGGTGTTGTGCTGATTTGGCGCGTGCGCGATACCTATAGAGCGGCTTTTGATGTGAATGATTTTGAGCATTTTGTAACCATTCAAACGGAAGCTGCAATCAGAAAACTAGCCGGGCTCTATCCATACGACAATTTTGAAGATCAGGAAGCCGAGATCACTTTGCGCAGTGGTGGTGAAGAAGTGAATGAAGAACTCGAGCGGGAGGTGACTGAACGCCTTGCGATTGCCGGTATTGAAGTGATGGAAGCCCGAATCAATTACTTGGCTTATGCGCAGGAGATTGCACAGGCTATGTTGAAACGGCAGCAAGCAACAGCGATCGTTGCTGCACGTTTCAAAATTGTTGAAGGGGCTGTTGGCATGGTTGAAATGGCCCTGGATGAGTTGGGGAAGAAAGGAATTGTAGAATTGGATGAAGACAAAAAAGCCACCATGATTAGTAATTTAATGGTGGTGCTTTGTGGAGATAAGGAAGCCACGCCGGTAGTCAACACCGGCAGTATTTATTGATGCAGTTGTGATATCAGAAAACAATCAGAATGAGAGATTCATTTAATCAGTTTGAATTAGATAACATGGGAAATGATCCGGATAATTACATCTGGGGGATCTTTTATTTCAACCCGAAAGATTATCGAATCATTTTACCCAAGCGGAACAAGTATCTGGGGTGGACGCTGAATTTCGCAAAAGTTGAAACCTATCTGATTTTGTTTTTTATCATTGCCGGGGGTTGGTTGGTTTCCATGATGTGAAAACTCAAACCACAGGAGATTTTAAAAGTTCTGAAATGATTGAAGAGAGCGTAGTATGGGAAAGAAAAAATCATTTGTATTGCGGTTGAATCCGAATGACTATGAAGCATTGGAGCGTTGGGCTGCCGATGATTTTAGGAGCATCAACGGGCAGCTTGAATGGCTGATCAGTAAAGCACTAAGGGATGCTGGTCGGAAGCCCAAAAAGAAGCCGGACAGTGAGTGATCCGTTTAGCTTCTTTTTGAATTCAAATTTGAAAACTGTAAATCAACAATCTGATATCCGTATGAAAAAAGTTTATGTATGTCCTAAGTGTGGGGGTAAAAAGGCCGAGGTCGATGAAATTAGAATGACCGGATCAGGCTTTACCAAGTTTTTTAATATTCAAAACAGGCGTTTTACAGCTGTTTCGTGTGCCGCCTGTGGGTATACCGACTTGTACAAAGGGCTTCGTTCGTCAGGGGCAAGCAGTGTGCTTGACTTCATCACAAATTAGCGATTTTATGATTTGTTGGTTCGGGAAGTTTACTCAGATCCTGAGTTTTTGTTAAAAACCACAGACAGGAATATTCTACAACATTTTTTTTAATCTATCTCTTTTTTAATTAGCCTATTGTCAGTATATTAAGGCGGTTTAAAAAGTCGACTTTTATCCGAGTATTAAAATAGGATATGAAATCATCATGCATGCGAATATTAATATATATATTTATGCGAAAATTTCTATTCTTTAATTAGAGAGTTTTGACAGGGATGTTTAAAGAATCACAAATAGAAGATTGTATCAACTGTGCCAAATCGTGCTGCATGCGTTGTTTGCCCGAGGCGGAGTCCAGCATATTTGAATGTTTGTCGAAGGAAGATATGGATTATTTGATGACTTGCAAACGCAATGTTGTTTTTAATCCTGGCGAAACCATCATTAAGCAAAACACTTCGACGACTCATTTTGTGTGTATGAAACAGGGCTTGGCCAAAGTTGTGGCTGAAGGTGCCAATGGAAAGAACGTGATATTAAAGTTGATTTCGACCCACAGTTTGGTGACTGCCGGGGGAGTGATTAGTGAAGATATTCGGCATTTTACGGTAACGGCCTTGACTACAGTTGAATGCTGTTTTATCGATTCAACCCGCTTGCATACCATTTTAGCCCGCAACAGTAAATTTGCCTACGAACTGCTTAAATACAATAACAAGCAAAATATTGAGATGCTCAATACTTTGATCGGTTTAACCCAAAAATATATGCCCGGTCGGGTAGCCGATACTTTGTTGTATTTAAAAAACAAAATCTATCAGACGAATCCATTTCGTTACAAACTCAGTAAACAGGAATTTGCCGAGATGTCAGGTATGACAAAAGAGAGTTTCATCCGGAATATGAAGGAGTTAGAGGTGTCAGGCATTTTAAAGCAAAGTCGGAATGAAATTGAGATTTTGAATGAGCCGGAACTGATAAAAATCAGCAAAAATGGCTGATTGATATATGTCAACATTTCTCTCGAAATATGTCACCCCGCAAGTCTTAGGATTTAGTGCTTTCAGTTATACTTTTACGCTCAAACTAAAGAATTGGAAGCGATTCCAGATTAAATGAATGTACTAAATTTTTAAGCGTATGAAACTCAAAGAAATAACCAAGTTGTTGTTTGTAGCCTCGCTGGTATTGTTTATTATCCCCGCGTGTGTTAAAGAAGGCCCTCCGGGAATTGATGGTGCCGATGGTGCTGAAGGAATAGATGGTGATGCCGGTATCGATGGTGCTGATGGTGCCGATGGTTCCGCATTTTGTATTGATTGCCATAATACGGCAACAATGGATGGATTTGAAACTCAGTGGGCAACTTCAGCTCACGCAACAGGAGGCTCTTTTGCCCGTGGAACAAGCGGTACGTGTGCTCCATGTCACTCAAGCGAAGGTTTTATTGCTGCAGCAGCTGGGCTTTCGGCTACCGGAACAACGCCGGTGAATTGTACAACCTGTCACACCCATGGCGAAACACCGGTATTTGAAGATGAAGACGGGAATGCTGTTTTCTTCAGAATCGATGAAGCCGTTACTTTGATGGCTGACAATACGATTGAAGTAAACCTCACTGATGGTGCCAATATGTGTGTCAACTGTCACCAATCAAGAAGAGCTTATACAGATATCGATGATGATGGTGATGGTATTGCTACTATACCTGGTCATTATGGTCCGCACCATTCTTCGCAAACCAACATGCTGGTAGGAACCGGTGGTCGCGAATTTGCAGGTACTACAGCATATCCTGAATCGGGCAGTACCGCAAGCGCGCATGCTGAGCTTGGTTGCGTTTCTTGTCATATGAGCGAATCCAACCACGAGTTTACAACACCAATGGTCACTACTTGTACACCATGTCATAGTGGTGCTACCAATTTCGACGTAAACGGCAAATTAACTGAAATTGCCGGTTTGGTTACAGAGTTGGAAGTGTTACTTGCAGCTGAAGGGGCATTTGCAGACGGTGAGGTCGTTGAAGGTGTTGATGTATCTGTTGATGTGTTGGGTGCTGTTTGGAATTACTTGCATGTCTATGACGATCATAGTCAAGGTGTTCACAACCCTGCCTATACTGAAGCACTTCTTCGCAATACAATCGAGAAACTGCAATAAACAGAAAAATTATAAATAAAAAAAAGCTTCTGACGAGGAAGCTTTTTTTTAATCGTTTATAAGCTAAACACCACGCAATATGAAAAATTTGAAACTATTACTGGGGCTTGTCCTTGTTCTGGCCGTTGGTGCTTGCGAGTATGATTTTGTAGCTCCGGAGGAAATTCCAGATATCCCGATTGAGGAGGATTTAAGTTTTGCGACAGACGTACTTCCAATCTTCACTGCAAATTGTGCCAGCTGCCATAACTCGGGAGGAAGAGCCCCTGACTTATCAGCAGCCAGCGCCTACCAAAGCATCAATACCGCAAAATATATCAACCGGGACAATCCGGAATCCAGTCTGATTTACTCGTATGTTAAGTCGGGAGCTTCAACGCATACCCACGAGCAATATACGGCTGCCGAGGGACAATATATTTTAGTATGGATCCAGCAGGGAGCACAAAATAATTAGTGAAAATAAAAAGAAATCATACTATGAAGAATACAATATTATTTATCCTCTTAGGTCTGTTTGTTTGCACTAATTTGTTTGCTCAGGATGACGAATCAGCCGAAGTGGTAGAAAAGGATAAACCCGTTCGGTTTGCCTGGGAAAGCGGCATGCTGATTGATCAGCAGACCGCCCAGATACCAACAGTGAAAACCCTGGAGATGGTGATTCAGCATAAATTTGGGTCCATTGACAACGGTAGTTCTGATTTGTGGGGGATTTATGCCCCTTCCGGAAATATCAGGCTTGGATTGAATTACGTAGTGGCCAACAATGTACAGATTGGCTGGGGAATTTCCAAGAAAAATATGTACAATGACTTCAATGCAAAATGGACCATTTTCGAACAAACCCGAAAAAATCAGGTGCCAGTTTTTGTAACGGTTTATGCCAATGCTGCTATTGACGGGATGAATCGTGATGACGTTGAACTGTTTAATTTTGAAGATCCGGGTACTAAATTTGATTATAAATTTAACAACCGGCTGTCTTATTTTGCGCAGTTAATCATTGGTCGAAAGGTAACGAATGCCCTTTCGGTTCAAGGTGCTGTAAGTTTTTCTCATGCCAATTTTGTGCCTCAATGGCGCGACCATGATCGTGTTGGCCTGCATTTTAATGGCCGGTTAAAAGTAAGTCCTCAGGGAGCAATTATTTTCAACTACGATGTTCCTTTGCAAATTGATGGTATTTCAGAACAAAATCCGGACTGGAATTCAACAAACACGCCAGGATGGGCCGGGCCATATCATCCGGAGTCAAACCTGTCGTTTGGCTACGAAGTGTCTACCAGTACACACGCCTTCCAGATCTACATGGGGAATTCGTCAGCCATGTTGTTGCAGGACATGATGATTAATAATAATACTGGCATTGATTTTGATAACTTTGCAATAGGGTTTACAATTACCCGTTTGTGGAGTTTCTAATGAAAAATTAAAAAATGAAGAAAATGAAAAAGTACAGAAATTTATTGACTTTGTCAGTCGTCGTATTTGTAGGCAGTTTGTTGCTGTCGTTTGTCACTGTTCAAGATAAAAAAGATCCAGCTCCGTGGGATGTTCCGGAGAAGTATGTGAAAATGGAGAATCCTTACGCCGGAGATGAGTCACTGGACAGAGTAGGAAAAATTCTTTATATCAAGCACTGTCGCTCGTGCCACGGAAACAACGGTGAAGGTGATGGTCCAAAAGCCGCTAGCATGAAAACGAAAATTCATTCGTTTACTACTGAAGAATTCAAAAAGCGTGCGGACGGTGTAATATACTACCAAACGATTATTGGTCGTGACGAAATGCCAAATTACGAAAGCAAAATTCCAGACGATGAAGATCGCTGGGCATTAGTAAATTATATCAAGACACTGAAGTAAGAACTTGATAAGCCGGAAGCCTAACACTTCCGGCTTTTAATCTCCACAAACAAATGTCAACTTTTCTTAGGAGTATTTTACTCATTGCATTTCTTTCAGTAGGGAATTTATCCAATGGGCAGGATAAAGAAATGCCCGCTGAAAATAGTCATTGTTTAAATTGTCATGCCAATCATACTTATTCCTTTTTCAACGAATGGTTGGAAGTGGAAACCAGGAGGATGATGAATCCTTTCTACGTTTTAGATTCGGTCAACTATGTGGCCGGCGTTCACGGAGGGTTTAGCTGCACTGATTGTCATTCACCTGATTACGAAACTTACCCGCATAACGCAGAATTGAAACTGGAGCCATTGGCTACCTGTATTGATTGTCATGGAGGCGATGATACCTATGCCGATTACCAGTTCGACAAAATTGAAGAAGAATTTCAAAAAAGCATTCACTTTCAGAAAAGTGGAGAAAGTTTTACTTGCTCCAAATGCCACGACCAGCATTACTACAGGGCAACAGCACGAACAAGTAGTGCGGTTTCGGAGATTGTTTCTTATAATAACAACATGTGTTTGTCGTGTCACGATAATGCATTGCGGTTCGAAACCATTTCTTCCGAAGAAAGTCCAAAACTCAGCCAGGTGCACGATTGGTTGCCAAACCAAGAACTACACTTCGATATGGTTCGCTGTATTGAATGTCATACCGTTGTGGTGGACTCCCTTATGGTGTCGCACAACATCCTGCCTAAAGAAGAGGCTTTAAGAAATTGTAACGACTGTCACTCATCGAATTCGATGTTGAAGGCATCGTTGTATAAATATGAAAATTTGCAGGCTCGTTCGGCAGATGGAAAATTGGGCGCTTTAATTACTAACGAAGCTTATATCATTGGTGCAAACCAAAATCCGTTGCTGAAACTATTAAGCTTTATTATATTTGGCCTGGCTGTACTCGGGATCGCCATCCATTGGATTTTCCGAATCGTTAAAAAAAGTAAGTAATTATGACTGCTGAGAACAACAAAATATACCTTTATCCACTGTGGCTTCGTATCTGGCATGGGATCAATGCCATTGGAATTATTTTATTGATTTTGACAGGTATTCGACTTCAATATTCTGAATTGAGCGTGATGCCTGTGGATTTTAGTTTAGCCGTAAAACTTCATAATATCTTTGGCATAATTGTAACGGTCAATTATTTTATTTTCTTTGTTGGCAATCTGGTCACGCCCAATAAAAAATACTATAAAATCAAACCTAAAGGCTTGGTTAAGCGCCTCACCAAACAGGTAAATTATTACATTTCAGGTTTGTTCAAAGGAGAGGAAAGTCCTTTTCCAATTTCAGAGAAGCGCAAATTTAATCCATTGCAGAAGTATGCCTATATTTTTGTCATGTATGTCTTTGTTCCTGTGGCAATTGTTACGGGCATTGCCCTTTTGTTTCCTGAATTGATTATTGAAAAGGTTTACTCTGTTAGTGGTGTCTTTTTAACGGCTGTTTTGCACGGTTCTATCGGTTTTCTTATTTCAATCTTCCTGTTGATCCATCTTTACGTGGCTTCAATTGGTAAAAATCCACTGGATAATTTTCGAAGTATCATTAACGGATATCATGATGTCCACCCACCTAAAAAAGACAAAACGACTAAGTAGTTGGTCTTGAGGTGAAAGGAGTTCTGTTTTGGTCGTAAAGTAGTTCAGGTTGAGTTTGGGCCTGAATGAGCAAGGATATATCTGCAAATGAAATAAATTTACTCTAAAAACTATCCTTATGAAATTACCACAATCCGTCAGGAATTTAACTTCGGTCATTGGCGCTTCAATAGCCCTGCTGAGTTTATTGATTATCCTGTTCTTGTTTATTGTTTCAGCTGCTTTCGACATTGGAAGTTCCTACCTGGGCATTTTCATCTACATCGCGTTACCGATGGTGTTGGTGTTTGGCTTAATCCTGATTCCAGTCGGAATTTTAAGAGAAAAAAAGCGATTAAAGGAGCACCCGGAAGACGCTGGTGTTAGAGATTGGCCCATTATCGATTTTAACCAGTCGGGGGTGCGCAACGCAACTATTATTTTTGTTGCCGGTACCATTTGTTTCTTGATTCTTTCCGCCATTGGAAGCTATGAAGCTTTTCATTTGACCGAGTCTGATGAGTTTTGTGGGAAGCTTTGTCACCAGGTTATGGAGCCGGAATACACGGCTTATCAGGAATCAGCTCACGAGCGTGTTGGGTGCGTCGAATGTCATGTTGGCTCTGGAGCTGGTTGGTATGTTAAGAGCAAACTTTCTGGTTTGTATCAGGTTTACTCAGTGTTGTTTAACAAATATCCTAAACCCATTCCCACCCCAATCCACAGTTTGCGTCCGGCGCGCGAAACCTGTGAGGAATGCCATTGGACTGAAAAATTCTATGCACGAAAAATCAATACAAAAAAATCGTACTTGGCCAACGAAAGCACAACGGAGTGGGATATTCACCTGATGATGAAAACAAGTGCAACGTATAGCGCTCAAGGGCTTCAGGAGGGAATTCACTGGCATATCAATCCAGATATTAAGATTGAGTATCGGGCAATTGATTATGAGCGACAGAGTATTCCATGGGTGAGATATACCAATTTGAAGACCGGAGAGGTGAAAATATACGAAGACCAGTCAATCGATACGGAAGGGATCGAATTGGAGACCATCGAAACGCGAACCATGGATTGTATGGACTGTCATAACCGACCTTCTCACAATTACCAATCGCCAGCTAATTTTGTTGATGATTACATTACTTCAGGTGCAATATCGAGCGAATTACCTGACATAAAATTAGTGGCTATGGATGCCTTAAATACCGATTTTGCAACGGTGGATAGCGCTATGATGGGAATTGAAGCTTATGCCCGCGAATATTATGAAATTATGTACCCTGAAGTCTTAACCGACCAAAAGGCGCTTTTCGACCAGGCTATGGAAGCGATAAAGATGGGTTATAAGAAAAATATTTTTCCTGAAATGAAAGTTAATTGGACCGTTTACCCCAATCATCTTGGACATTTGGAAACGAACGGTTGCTACCGATGTCACAACGACCGGCACGAAACCGCAGCTGGCGATGTTATTCCACGCGATTGTAATTTGTGCCATAATATTCTGGCGCAGGGAACCGCCGGACAACTGGCCTACGGAACAACAGAAAATCCGTTGGAATTTAAACATCCGGTCGATATTAACGAGCAGTGGCGGACAACATTCTGTTCGGAGTGTCATTTTAGTTTGTATTAAGCGTAATATTTGGTTATTTTGAGCACGGATTGATCGTGTAATAAATTAGTCTGAAAAAGTATATGAATTACTTCAGCCTTCGATCTTAGGCTGGAGTAATTTTTTTGAAAAAAAATTGATATTAGTGAGGAGTATTATTTTAAGCACGGAGAGAATGAAAAAAATAAAATCGGCTTTGTTTTCCATGTTAACCAGCTCTTGCCTGGTCGTAATTTTTGCCGTAGCCATTGCCTATGCGACTTTTATTGAAAATGATTATGGTACGCAAACAGCTAAAATTCTGGTTTACAATGCCTGGTGGTTTAATATTCTGCTGGGGGTAACCGCTATCAACCTGGTTGGAAGTTTGCTGTATTACAAATCTTTTCAACTGAAACGGTGGAGTATGGTCTTGTTTCATCTG
>JAGXIR010000216.1 GCA_024635605.1 Sunxiuqinia sp. | reverse complement strand
CCGTTACCTACCGGAAGTGCTTCATTCCAAACCGTTGCCGGATTGTCGTACCACATCTTCAGTTTGCCGCCCTTGGTGGCCGTTGTTTGACAGCTTATCAGAAAAAAGCATGCAAAAAACAGGACTATTAATTTCAATTCTAATTGTTTCATTTTTTCACCTCCTATACTTACCATAACAGATTGTACTACTGCCCATTAAATCCGATGACTACCTTATGACTACTAATTGAACTTCCAATAATCCAGCTTGAACAATTCACCATCCCCGCCTTTAAATACAAAATACAAATCATGGACACCTTTCTGTTTACTCACTTTTGCAGTGAACGTTTCCCAGGCATTGACGTTACCGGCGTTTATTATTTCACAAGTACCTAATAGTAAACCATCTTTATCATCCAACCGGATCTCAATTTGTCCTCCGGCCAAAGCCGCAGCACTGACCTCGAATTTTTTTGCTCCTTTCCCAAAATCAACCCCGCGTACTTTGATGTAGTCGCCGTGATCAATATTGGTTACATAAACACCTGCTTTGTTGTCGGATGTGGTTTTCACTCCTTCGGACCAGGCAATGGTTTCGGCTTCTGTTTTTTGAAAAGGATTCAAATTAGAGACGCTTGCTTTCACGCCTTCTTTGGTGGGCACAATCAGCGGAATGGTGCCATCGGCATTGTACTCAAATTGCTCCACACTAACCGAACGTTTGAAACCTTCACCACCCGACAAATCCTGATCGTGATAAAAGAAATAGGAGTTGTCTTTGAAATCGACAATTCCCGCATGGTTTGTAAAAGCCAGCTGAGGTGCCCGTTCCATAATAAAACCTTGATACGTCCAGGGGCCTTCGGCCGACGGTGCAGTGGAATAGGCGATATACTCAGGAATTCCTGCTGCTGCATAAACCAGATAGTATTGCTTATTTCGTTTGTAAATCCAAGGTCCTTCGGTATACGAAGCACGCGTTTTACCGTCTCGTCCCTCCTGTGATCCAAAGGCTTCAGGAGTCATCTCAACACCAACAATACCATTTTTTCCGATGCTACGGTCATAAGAAATCATATCGTCGTTTAGCTTGACATAGGAAAGTGCCGGGTTTCCCCAGTATAAATAAGCTTGACCGTCATCGTCAATAAAGACCGTCGGATCAATATCATGCCAAATATTTTCACCATCGATTAAGCGCTTCCCCAGCGGATCATGGAAAGGTCCGGTGGGTGAATCGGCAACCAACACCGCCACACCGTCTCCATGTATTGGCACATAGAGATAAAACTTACCATTCCGTTCAATGCACTGTGGAGCCCATGCCCCATTTGTTTTACCTGACCACACAAAATCGTTGAGCGAAGCTACCGCGCCGTGGTCGGTCCAATTGACCATATCGTCCGATGAATAGCACCGCCAGTCATACATCGTGAAAAAGTTATCGACTGTTTCATCTTCATCGTGCGAAGTGTACACATAAACCTTCCCGTTGTACACCATGGGTGCCGGGTCGGCTGTGAAATACGTTTGTACGATGGGGTTCTGGGCAAACCCGATCATTGTTGATACCGAAACAAGTACCAGTAATAGGATAATTTTATTTATCATCTGAAATTATTTATTATTATTATTTCTATTCTTTCTTATATGCTAAGGCAGATTCTTCTTATCAACCTTCCAAACAGTTGATTGAGAAAGCTGGGGTGGATTTCCAGCAAACAGTCTACCGGCTTCCTCATCCCCTTTCAGCTGCCATTTGTACCAGGCAGTTGCTACTTTGGCAAACTCACCTCCATGAGGCTGACGGTAAGTGCCACCGTGGCCAACGTCCATATTGGCCACAAATACCGGAACGTGGTTGATTCGATTATAGTCGTCCATTCCATTATTGTAGGCAATATCCGATTCTCCACCAAGTAAATAGAGTGTTGGCGTATGCAATTTAGCCAAATGTTCTTTGGTTAAGCCAGGCATGCCTGGCATTCCGCCTCCCGGATTCCCAATGATGCCACTATTACAAACGACTGCCGTGGTAACACGCGGGTCGGGCGCTACTTCAAGGGTTTGCAAACCTCCACACGACATGCCACTGACTGCGATCTTGTCAATGTCAACTTTTTTATAAAACACGCTGGCCTTGTCACTATTTTGGGCAATTGCCCAGTCAATCGCGTCAATCAGCTGAGAAGAGCTCGATCTGCCGCTGCCACGCTCCCCTTCCTGTGGCATTGGTCCTATGGCAATCGCCAAAAACCCATGTGACGCCACTTCCGACAAAAAGTTGATGTGTTCCCATGGCGAATTGGCACAAGCCCCATTGCCCCAGACGATAATCTGCAATTTATTTTTCTTTCCAAATGCACCCATATCTTTAGGTCGGAATATGGTATGTGTTAACAAAGAGCTGTCAGTGTACATAATAGCACTATAATCGCCTGTTCCACCATCTTCAACAACTCGTTGAGCTACGGTTTTAGTCGTGACTTCCTGTGCCGATAATGGATTTTGAATACTCATTCCGGCAAATACTAAAAAGACCAAGGAGATAAAATTTATTTTCATAATATTCAAATTAGTTTTATAAAGTTATTGAGCCCATTCCTTCCCTTCATCCGAACGCCGCCATTCAAAATAGCTGTCCAACACCTGAAGAGCGCTTTCATCGGGAACTGGTCCTGTATAAGCTACAGGCCCAAGATACATGGCCACCGGATTGGCCTCACTGAAAGCTGGCCATTCAAGCACTCCATCACCATTTGGATCGCCGTACCTGGCGAAGTTGGTCCAATAAGTTCCCATGGTTTCAGAGAGCGTTAAATCAGATTTCGTTGTATTCGGATTGGCCGGGTCGAGATTCATAAACACAAAAGGCACATCAACACCGTGCGGTGTTCCGTGGTCGGCTTGTGGCGAACCTTCGGGCCATTGGGGATGTTGGTCAAAGTAGTACAAAAATACTTTCGACTTTCCGGTTTTGTTTTGAAGCTTCGCCCAACTCCAGGTGTGCCAACCAAAGGCAGCATCGCGCATCAGGTTACGGGCAGAGCGCTTCACTTCATTATCAGCAAGTGGATAGGCCTGCAAAAGCGAGTCGGTATAGGGGCCAAACCTGCGTTCAACATTCGCAACATACTCTTCGGGTGTACGGCCTGGCGAAAAACTCAGGCCTTCGTCGGAGTTATAGCCTATGAGCACAGGAACATCGTTGTAATTTCCAGCTTCGTACAACTTAAACTGATCATCGGGAATGACATAACCATCCACAATAGGCCATCCGCCCGGCATGGTCCAACCCTGAGGGATCAGTTTTTCGGCTTCAACTTTCCGAAGTTCATCGATGGAAGAAAGCCCAAAACTATTGAGATATTCCACGCCATCCTGCTCGGCTTGCTGAAGGGTTTTCATGTTTTCGCCGGGATAGGTCGTTGGCCTTGTAGGACCAAAGGAACCGCCACTTTGCGAAATGGCCCCATGAATCATTCCTTTCGTGAGGGGCGAAGCGCACAACATGCTCACCGAAATTCCTCCGGCCGATTCGCCGAAAATGGTCACTTTGCCGGGATCGCCGCCAAAAGCAGCAATGTTTTTTTGAATCCATTGCAAGCCTGCAATTTGATCGAGTAAACCATAGTTGCCTGAAACTTTTTCGGGATTTTCGGCACTCAGTTCGGGATGTGCCAAAAAGCCAAGCTGACCAACACGGTAAGCAATGCTCACCAACACAACGCCTTTGCGCGCCAGGTGTTCGCCATTGTGAACCGGATCGGAGGTGGAGCCGAAACTAAAGCCACCTCCATAAATCCAAACCAATACAGGTAGCTTTTCTTTGGCCGATTTGGCCGGCGTCCACACGTTTAGGTACAGGCAGTCTTCGCTTTTGCCTGAAGCCGGATTACCGCCCTGCATTGGTGCCGGTGCATATTCGGTGGTTTGTTTCACTCCATCCCATTCTACAACAGGCTGCGGGACTTTCCAACGATATTCACCAACTGGTG
Organism: Sunxiuqinia sp.; assembly: GCA_024635605.1. GTDB lineage: Bacteria > Bacteroidota > Bacteroidia > Bacteroidales > Prolixibacteraceae > Sunxiuqinia. Next base: position 11,202 of record JAGXIR010000216.1, on the reverse strand, counting down.
GCGCTGCAAAAGGAATGCCTTTGTAAATTGTAAGGTCGTCGGTTGCAGTTCCCTGAATGATACCGCCTTCCACCTGAACCTGTCCGGGTTGAAGTTTTGAGCATGCACCCAAAACAAGTACAAGTATTGCAATAAGTAGGAAGTTGGTTTGTCTCATGTTGTCTTATTTTGTTTCAGTTAAAATCTTATTTTCTCCAAAGGTTTGGTAAGAACCGGTAATACAGCAGGTGGCGCCAGGTACTCCAGTCGTGGCCACCATGGCCGCCAATGTAATATTCGTGTTCAATTTCATGATTATTTAATGCATCAAGCAATCCCTGAACCCGATTATTGAAAAAGCCCTGAGCCTCTTTTGTGCCCTGCCCAACAAAAAGATAATCGACCTTTTCATTCACTTTAGAATCGGTCAAGAAGTGCTTCAGCGAATTTTCAGCATCGGTGTCGCCAGCACTGAGGATGCCAAAATTGGCAAACAAATCGAGCGAACGGAAACCAATGAACATGCTGTGACGTCCGCCCATCGATAAGCCTGAAATAGCCCGGCTTTTGGGATTTTGAATGGTACTATAGCTTTCATCGACCAAGGGAATGACATGGTTCCGAAGCTCCTTTTCAAATAGATCGAAAGTGAGTTCGGCATGATTCGGATGGTTTCGGTGAATGATTTGGTTGTTGGGAAGCGCAATAATCATTGGCTCTGCTTTTCCTTCGGACAGCAGATTATCCATGATAAAATTCACCCGGCCATCGTACACCCAATTGGATGGAAGCTCGCCGCTTCCACCCAGCAAATACAAAACCGGGTAGTTCTTTTTCGGATCATAGCCCGGAGGCGTGTACACATAGAGTTCACGTTCACCCTTGCTTACTTCAGAATGATAAACGTGCCGGGTTACATTTCCATGAGACACATTTTGCGCATCGTAATAAGCTGGTCCATCGCCATGCACAACTAACTGGCTGTATGGAGGCATGGCCGTAAAAGCGGCGTAGGTGTTGGCCGGATCCGCTATTTGCACCCCATCGACCCGCAAATGATACGCATACATATCAACAGGAAGCGGTCCAATGGTTAAAGTCCAGATGCCCTCCTCCCCTTTTGTAAACGGGAGTGGTTCACGCCCCAGGTTCAGCGCGGTATGAATTGCCCCGGCTGGTAACTCAACTTTTTCTGCCCCGGGTGCTTTCACGCGAAAAGTAACCGTTCGGTCGTCGTGGACCTCGGGCGAATTTATTGGAGCACTAAAAGGCACCAGCCCTTCGGTGTTCTTCTGCGGATTGTAATCGAGGTTGACGTTGGCTTGTTGCCCTTTTAAAGCGAAGGGCGCTATCAAAAGAATACCAACGAAGCATGCAAAGATTTTTTTCATGATCAATTCTATTTAAACAACAGCTGCGTATATTCATACAGTGATCTGCGCCATGTTTGCCACTCGTGGGCGGTTCCGGGCGATTCGTAATACCGGTGATTTATTCCTTGCTTATCGAGCATTTTCCGAAATGCACCAATTGAACCGGGAAACGGTTCCGGTTCTTTTGTGCCCAAACCCAACCAGAAAACGTCGATTTGCCCATTCACTTTTTTGCCGTCGCTGAATCGTCCGTCGAGAAAAGTTGCCGGATCAATTTCGCTGGCACTCGGATAATTGGACGTGCCGCTAAAGCCACCATAGTTTGAAAACTTATCCAGGTTATTCATGATGATGCGCATGGTTTGATTGGCACCCATCGACAAGCCTGCAATTGCTCTGTGTTTGCGGTCGGGCATGGTGCGAAAGCGAGAGTCGATCATTGGGATGATCTCGGTAATCATCACTTCTTCAAATACAGAAACCGGACGCGCATTGGCAGCGGAATTTTCTTTCGGTTTATAAGCGTAACCATTGTCCATCACGATGATCATGGGGACGGCCTTTCCCGTTGCAATTAAATTGTCAAGTATCAGGTTGGCTTTGCCCTGTGTTGGCCAGCCTGTTTCATCTTCAAAACTTCCATGCTGAAGATAGAGCACTGGGTAACGAACATTCAAGTTTGCTTCGTAGCCAGGAGGTGTATAGACAAAACAACGCCGCCAGGCTTGGGTCAGCTTCGAATAGTAATTCAATTCACTCACCAAACCGTGCGACACATCTTTCAGTGCATAACGCTCGCGGTCGGATGCCGGAATCTCAATACCACTCCCCCAACGGCCGGCACCATAAAAGTATTTGGTGCCGGGATCAGGTACCGATGCGCCATCGATGTTCAGTTGATAATAGTGAAAACCTTCGTCCTGTGGAGCCGATTCGCCGGTCCAGATGCCTTTGTCATCTTTGACCATGTCGTATTTTACACCGCCGATGTCGAGCTGAACCAGCTTTGCTTCGGGTGCCGAAATCTGGGCGCGTACCCGGCCTTCAGAATTGACCTGCGGAAAAGCTTTCCCAGGTTGATTCACCTCCGAGGGTTTAAAATCTTCGATTGCTTTGCTCGTTTGGGCTATAGCAAGGTTGGCCGTTGACAAAACAAACAATGCCAATATCAATAAGAAATGCTTCATCTTCTTTTATTTGAAAAGCAATTGAGCCAATTGATGCAGGCTGCGGCGCCAGGTATGGAATTCGTGGGCCGTACCTTCTGAAATATAAGAAACTGCGTTGAAGTCAGCTTCCTTTAAATCGGCCACAGCACTTTTCACACCATCGGGACGTTCTTTGCTTCCGCAACTCAGGAAAACAAGTTTCAAATTTGAATGATCCTTGAGCTCTTCGGGTTTAAAAACCCCACCGCTAAACAGGCCGTAATAGGAGAACGCATCGGGCTTGTTCATGGTGATCAGCCGTGTTTCAAATCCTCCCATCGAAAGACCGGCCATGGCACGGTTTTCCTGATTGGCCAGGGTGCGGTAGTTGGCATCGATATATGGAATCAATTCGTCAACCAAAACCGTTTGAAAGGGTTTGATATCAAAATTGCGCAAACCCCCGAAGGCAATCTCGTTGGTCATGCCATAGGTCATGACAATAATGAATGGCCTGGCTTTTCCTTCGGCAATCAGGTTATCCATGATGAGGTTTGCACGTCCCTGGTTGGGCCACGAAGTCTCGTTCTCGCAATAGCCGTGCTGAAGGTAGAGCACCGGGTAGCGCTCCGAAGTGGATTTATCGTAGCCGGGAGGGGTGTACACAAAAGCACTGCGCGAAGTATTGGTGCTTTCCGAGGGAAAAAGGATTTCGTGAACATGACCATGTGGAACCTCTTTCAGTGCGAAAATATCCTGATCGTCGGAAGGGACCTCGATGCCGCTTCCCCAACGACAAGCGCCGAAAAAGAACATGCTGCCGGGATCGGGCACCGAAGCACCGTCGATGTTCAGCTGGTAATAGTGAAACCCGACATCCTGCGGGGCCGATTCGCCCGTCCAAAGACCGTCTTCATCTTTCACCAAATCGTATTTCACCCCGCCAATGTCGAGCTGAACATAATTGGCATCGGGTGCCATAATTTGCGTGCGTACACGGCCTTCTGAATTTACCTGAGGATAAGCACTTCCCGGCTGATTAACCGGTGATGGTTCAAAATCTTCAACTACTTGTGAATTTGCATTAATCGAACTAAAAACAAAAACACACAACACAAAAAATAAGAAGATTTGTTTTATCATTTTCATACCGTAAGATTGTTAGGTTACTATCTTTACAAGTTTATCTTCACTGTTTATTGAAAACACATTATTCTATGAACACTGTCGTTGTTGGCATAACCGTGAAATGCCTCGCTCCACCAGTTAAATTTGCGTATTCCCAGCCGTGGTATGGCATCACTCTGGTCACACATCAAGGTGGCCTTTTCTTCAAGGGTCAACCTTGAAACAAACCAATTATGCCAATGTCATCAGTTAAAAAAAGCTGTTTCAATCACTCTTAATCAATTCCCCCGCGCCTTATTCAAACTGTAATTATTTGAAAAACCGGCCATTTCGTTAGGTTCATGAATGTAAAATTAAAGCATTGTTGAAGTCATAGATTCTAATTTTAGATATATGATTATGAATTTTAGATACTTGAGCGGGAACAGCAGTTCTTTTGGGCTATTCTAATCTCCTACTATTTTCGTTGCTATTTAAAACCGCACCAGTAACTTCAATATCTTGCCATGGTTTTCCGACCATTCCTGCATGGCTTGCGGGACTTCTTCACAGGGAATAACTCGTGAAACCAGGAGATTTTCATCCAGACCGCTGTTTTTCAAATATTTTATGACGGCCTCGAAGTCGGATAGATTGGCATTGCGTGAACCCATGATTTCCAATTCTTTTTGTACCCATAGCTTGGTGGAAAATGAAATCTCGTTTCCGGCATAGCCGATACAGACGACCCGCCCGGAAAAAGCCACTTCTTCAATGGCAGCCTTGTAAGTCACCGGGCTGCCGGCTGCCTCAATAATAACGGAAGGTCCATGTCCGCCAGTTATTTGCTCCAACGCCTCATGCAGATTTTGCACCTTGGAATTAATGACATGATCTGCACCAAGCCTTTTGGCAACTTCCAGTTTCGAATCATCAATATCAACAGCAATAACTTTAGCCCCTCGCAGATGAGCACGTACAATAGCGCCACTACCTATCATGCCACAGCCAAAAATCACCACCGTGTCCGAATCGGTCACCTTTCCATTATCAACAGCATGAAATCCAACGGTCAATGGCTCTACCAGGGCCAGTTGAACGGCTGACAACCGTTCATCGACCAACACTTTTTGCCAGGGAACAGCCAGATATTCAGCCATCGCACCGTCGCGTTGAACCCCCAGGGTTTGGTTGTAACGGCAGGCATTAAACTTTTTTTGCTTGCACGAGCTACATTGTCCGCAGTTGGTATAAGGCACAACGGTTACCTGCTGCCCCGGCTGAAAAGTGTCCGGCACTTCAGAACCCATACTTTCAATTACTGCGGAAATTTCGTGCCCCGGAATCCGCGGAAATTGCACCAGCGGATTTTTCCCCAGGTACGTACTTAAATCAGAGCCACACAATCCAACGTAACTCAATTTCAATAAAATATCTCCGGCTCCGGTTTGTGGCATCTCCCGATCCACCAGCTTCATTTCGCCCGGTTGTGTTATCTCAATCGCTTTCATTATCGTTTAATATTAGATGTTTGATGCCTTGAAAATCAGCCCAATTGATAAGCCTTCACGGCATTTTGATAAAAAATCTGTTCTTGTTCGTCCGGGCTCAAATCCGACAACACGTCCTTCACAAGGTTCAACCACACAGAATAACTTGTTGCCACCAAACAGACCGGCCAGTCTGATCCGTACATGAGGCGCGAAGGGCCAAACACTTCCATCACCACATCTAAATAAGGTTGAAGTTGCTCTCTGGTCCAGCGCTTGTATTCCGCTTCGGTGACCATGCCACTGATTTTGCAGCTCACATTGTCGCGCCGGGCCAGTTCCTTCAGGTTTCGAGCCCAGGGTTCTGTTTCGTTCTTCTTGATTTTGGGTTTTGCGATGTGATCCACAACAAACTGCTGTTCCGGATGCTGATCGACAAAACGAATCGTATTGGGCAGTTGATGTTCAAGAATCAGGATATCATACACCAACCCGTAATTTTTCAGTTGTGAAATTCCACAATTAAAATCCTTTCCGAGGATAAACGCCGGGTCGGGTTCTCCCTGCACCACATGCCGCACACCCTTCAGCCACGGATTGCCGGAATAGTGCTCCAACAGTTCTTTCACATTTTCCGCAGCTAATGGCAGCCAGCCAACAATCCCTTTGATAAAATCATGCTCTTCGGCCATTTTCAACAGCCAGTCGGTTTCCTCCAGGCATTGTCGGGCCTGCACCGAAACGACGCCTTGAACATCCGCTTCAGAAAGAACTGTTTTCAAATTCTGTGGAAGAAAACTTTTTCGAATGGAAGCCATTTCGTCGTCAATCCAGTCAAAATCCACCGGGTTATAGTTCCAAAAATGATGGTGTGTATCAATAATCATCGCTTAATTATTTACAAGTAGGAATACTCCGGATCAATAATTCCGGCTTGTTTCAGGCTTTGCCAAAAATCAGCCGGATACGTTTCATCAAGAATGACCTTGTTGCGGGCCATTCGTTTTGGTTTGCTCGGATTTAGGGCAACCGCCGTAATTTGAGGCGCCGACAGCGCAAATTTCAGACAGGCATCACCGGGCTCAATTCCAAATTTTTGACACAAAGCAAAAAAACGGTTCCGCCATTCAAACAATGGTCGATCAGCGTCATTTCGTGGATCAGCGACCCGGTAATCAAAATAATCGCCACCAGTTAAAAACCCGGCATTAAAAATCGCCGAATTAATGATCCCTACCCCATCCGCTTGCAGCTGATCCATAAAAACAAGAATCTCCTTTGGGTGATGATAGATCGTAAATTTATTGGCAAACATCACCCAATCGAATTTCACTTGCGCGTAAAGCTCTTTGATAACCAGCCAATCTTTTGAGCCAATGCCCACCGCTTTCACTTCTCCTTTTTCCTTCAGTTCAAACAAAGCCCGGTAGGCGCCCAGCACATCGCTCAGGCGCTGCTTGCGGTCTGCTTCATCGGTTGCAGCTTCCAGGTATTCGTCCGGGTCGTGTACCGATACCAACTCGGGCTTGTAGTTTCCGCCAAGCAGTTCACAGCCTTGCTGCCAGCATTCCAAAATGCCGTCGTAGCTGATTTTCTGAACCGCATCGTATTTCAAATTAGCCCAGGCGCCTGGTTCAAAGGTTGGCTCTTTCGTTTTTAGGGGGACACGATACCAACCCAGCTTGTTGCTGATGGAGATTTGCATCGGTTCAATGCCCAGCTTTTCCAGCCCCTGCCCGATGACTTCCAGGGCTAAGCCAGCTCCGTATTTACCTGCTGTATCAATCATTACCCGCTCATCGGCCACCCGGAACCATTCGCGAATCAAGGCCATCTTTTCCGTTTCGCTTAACTCACGGTAAAGATTTCCCAAAAAACTGGTTCCATAAATTACAGCCGGGCAACTGATCCCGGTCTTACCCAATTGTCTTGAATTCATCCTGTTATTTTGTTTGCTTTTGCTGTCCGTCAATCGCCTCATACTCCGCTGACTGATCCAGCTCATAAATGCGTTCCATCAGCATCCATTTTTCATTGGCGCTGGCCTCTTTGTTGGTCACCTGGAAACGGGACACAAAAGCTTCCCATTCCGATTGCCGTGGCTTTCCGGCCAGTTCTTTCATGGCCAGGTCATGGTCAAAATCGGCAACCGTGTCCATAATCATGAACAAGCGATTTTCGTGGATATAAATTTCCATGTCTAAAATGCCAACTTCCTTCATTCCCCGCGCAATCTCGGGCCAGGGACTTCCGGGCGCATGAACGTCTTTGTAAGCTTCAATCAACTCCGGATTATCCTCCAAAAGCAGCGTCTTGCAATAGCGTTTGAATTTCATCACTAACGGTTTTAATTCATGTAAATATCCAATAAATCAACCGCTTATTAAAAACAACATATACAACTATCTTCATGCAAAGGTTTCCGCAAAGCTTTGCGGAAAAATAAAAATGTTCTAAAACACAAGATGAGTTGACCAAACTTCAACCAAAAGAAAAGACTATTTTTGTGTGAAGAAAAGTAATCATGAGCAACAGACACATCTCCTTAAAAGATTTGGCGAAGGAACTGAAGGTTTCCATCTCAACGGTTTCGCGGGCCTTAAAAGACCACCCCGATATCAGTCGGGAAATGAAAGAGAAAGTGAAGCAACTGGCCCTGGCCCGAAAATACAGTCCAAACCCACTGGCTATGGGTTTGCTGAAACAGGAAACCCGGATGATCGGCGTGATTGTTCCCGACTTGGTGACCCATTTTTATGCATCCATCATTGCCGGAATTGAAAGTTTTGCCAAAGAAAAAGGTTACTTTATTTTACTCGCCAGTTCCAATGAATCGATTGAAAAAGAAAAAGAAGCAATTGAAAACTTACTAAAAGCCCGGGTTGAAGGCCTCATTGTCTGCATGAGCCAAGAAACCAATGAAACCAGCCATTTCGAAAGCTTATTGGCACAAGATATTCCCTTGGTTTTTTTTGACCGGGTGTGCTTGCAGGAGCAGGTATCGTCGGTGACGGCCGATAATACAGAGGCTTCGAAAAAAATTACCCGGCATTTCTTTGAACAGGGCTATCGGAGAATAGCCTTTATTTCGGGTCCGGAGCAGCTCAACATCTCCCGGGAACGCTTGGCCGGTTATCTTGCCGGGCTGGAGTACTGCCAGTTGCCCGTTGATCCGGATTTGATTGAGCAATGCAACCTCAGCCATGAATCGGCCCGACAGGCGATGAACCGGCTGCTGAACCTGCCAACGCCGCCAGATGCTGTATTTGGCATCAACGACACGGTGGCTTTTGCCGCGATGAAGGAAATCAAGCGACACCGGCTTCACATTCCAAACGATATCGGCTTGGTGGGTTTTACTGATGAATTCCACTCCACCGTAGTTGACCCGCCACTAACTTCCATCACGCATCCTACGTTCGAAATGGGGATTGAAGCGGCCAAACTCTTTTTTGAACAACTCACTTCCAAACAAAGTCCTAAGACGGTTACCTTAAAAACGAAACTGGTTATCAGGGAATCGTCCAGTAAGCCAACCGATTGATCAAATAGCCTTTTATCCCGTCCTCGACGGCATCTTCATTGAACTTGTCAAAATCGATCGATGTGCTCACCGCTCCCTCTTTGTGACTCGCTTCAATTTTAGGGTGGATAACTGAATAGATCACTATTTCACATCACAAAGCAATACTTGTCAGACACTTATAAAATGAACACGGATACCAATCTGAAAACATTTCGATAAATTTTAGTTGTTTATGACAACGGTTATCACGCTGTTGGCCGGAACATCCAACTGAAAATCAGTATTATCCGCCGTAAGCGATTCCATCTTCCGGTTTACAAATTCGGAAGTTGTATAAGCTACAGCAGATGCTCCGGCAGAAGGAGCCACCAGGTTCACCGCCGCAACTGCCGAACTGGTCGGATTAACAATAACAACGACCATTTCATTTTCGCCTTGATAAGCAGTGATCATCAGCCCTGTTGACGTGTTTTCGATTTGGGTCTTGATCCGAACGTATCCCGGCCGGACAAACTTAGAAAACTGGGACATGGCATAGCCCCGTTTTAAGATCTGCCCCCGGTTTGTTCCACGCTCTCCATCACCCAAAAAGGAATAGTAGCGACGGATGTACCACCAGATATAGGCGTTCCAGTTATAACTCATGCAGGTTTGAATTTCCTTGACCATCTCCATGGTTTCGTTCCAGATCGTCGTAACCTCGGTATTTTCGGTCCAATTAGCCGGGTTGTTCCCACTATTCAGGTTGAGCAGGTGTTCGGTCATCCAAATTTCCTTGCCTTTTTGTTCGGCCAACGGATAAGTGGCCAGGCCCGAACCGTACAAGTGGCCGCCAACGATATCCAAATTTTCATTGGCAACCGCATCATTCATAATTAGATCGGTATAGGCGTGGTTTGAATTCAAGGACTCGGCAGCAAGCACTTTGGCTCCCTGTATGGTGCCGGCGTGGTTTTTCACAAAGTTGAACATCTCGGTGGTGGTGTATTCGCAACCTTCATAAGTTACCTGCCAGTCAGGTTCATTCTGAATGGAAACCACATCGACGGTTGCTCCGCGATCGGCCATAAACTGGATAAACTCGTTGATGTAGTTGGCAAAATCGGCATAGTGTTCTTCCAACAAGTATCCACCGCCACTGGTGGAGTTATTGCTTTTCCAAGCGGCAGGCGGCGACCAGGGACTGGCCAGCACGGTTACGCCACGTTGGTTGGCTCCTTTGATGGAGTTGACCAAGCCTTCCCAATCGTTTTTACTGGATGACAGGCGAACCCGATAAATGGAAAGTCCCATGCCCGTGTCACCGGTACCAAAGGCCAAATCCAACTCTGTTTCGGTGAGGTAATCGGTTCCCCAAATCATGTTGGCCCCGCCAAAGCCAGATATGGTTTGGTAAGTGATATTTGTGTCGAAGGTTACATTAACCGGCTGAACGGGTTTTGCTGCCTGGCTGATAATGATGGTATCACTCAAATTTTCAGTCGTTGAACTGAGGATGAGTTTTTGCCGATTGACCGTGTGCGTTGTGTTGGACCAGTAAGTGAGTGATACGGTTGAGCGGGTTTGGGCTTCTTCGGTTGAACCGGACAGCGAGGGAGAAAGCTTGGTAATGAATTTTTCTCCTGCTACGGCATCGCCTGCTTTAACCGTCCATTTGGTGTGGGCCCATTCCACGTCGAAACTTACTGTACCGCCTTCAACCTGCAGTTCATCGGCCGGCAGGGTGTTTTCTACAAAGGAAAGCGATGCAGGCAAAACCAACTCTTCATCCGAATCTTTGCCACATGCGGCAAGAAAAATGACCAGCCCAAGGGCTATCCATCTATGACATTCTCGTAAATTAATCATTCGTTTTGGTTTCATTCGTTTTGAAAAGCAAACCGACTTTACACAGTAAATACGGTTACTATTCCGTGAGAATCAAAAATAGAATCATAACATCCAAATTCATTTAAATTTGAGACATTTGATTTGCACTTTGGGACACAATTGGATCAATCAAAAAAAAAAAGAAAGAGGCAATCTTTTACAGACTGCCCCTTTCGATACCTATTTTAATTCAAATCAACCTAGTTTCCGGAAAGTCCATCGGCAAAACCTGCGTAAGCACGTTTCCGATAATAACCTTCGGTCCACAAACCGATTGGTTCTCCTGCTCTCCAGCCAGAACCTGTCGGGCTATCCAACGGGCTCCAAATGGTAATGCCGTAGCGTTGACCGGCTGGGATAATTTCAAAATATTTCTCAACAACAAACTGGTACATTTCTGCCTGAGCGATATAGTGTTCGTCTGTAGCCTCAGTGGTCGGAACTCCGACACCCATATCCAGTTCTGACACTTTAACCAATTTACCGGTAGCAGCCAGTAACTCAAACATCTCTACGATTTTGTCCTTATCTGAGTTAGTCGAGATATGCATCTGGGTTCCAATACCATCAACCTGTGCGCCTGCAGCTTCGATGTACTCCATATAAGCAATCAGACCTTTACATTTGTCGATATTGTACTCCAGGTTATAGTCGTTGATGAACAGAATATCGTCCGGGCTACCATATTGACGGGCCAGGTTGAAAGCCAT
>JAGXIR010000022.1 GCA_024635605.1 Sunxiuqinia sp. | reverse complement strand
TCAGGTGTTTAATGCCTTTCGAAAGTCAGCGCCTATTTTGATTTGATTAGTGGGGTTCCTGATTTGAGGATTTCTCGTCCGGCCAGGTCATTCAGAATAATGGCCGCCATCATGTACCAGGCCGACAAGGCGCAAACGATGAGCACAACGGCTGCAGCAACATTCATGGCCGGCCAGCCGAAATGACCAAAATCGAGCAAGATAAAGCCCAATAGTAAGGTGGTGAATGTGAAAAACATGGCTTTGTGAATAAACATGGAGCCAATCCAGAAAATGGTCGTAAGTAGTGTCCAGCCCACAAGGAAAAACCCAACATCGGTATGCGACGAGTGGTAAACGCCCAAGTGGTTTAACAGCCAAATGATGCCCAATCCGATCCAGAAAGAGCCATAGCTTGTGAAAGCTCCAAACCCAAAGTTATTTCCAGCCTTTTGCTCCATGAAACCGGCCACCAACTGGGCCAAGCCTCCAAAGATGAACCCCATGGAGATGACTGGTCCCAGGCCAATCCAGCCCAGGTTGTGAAATTGAAGTAAAAGTGTGGTTAGCCCGAATCCCGCCAGTCCTACCACCGCAGGGTTTCCTAATTTAACGTTGTTCATTACCGAGTGATTTTTAGTTGTTTTTATTTCGGCGCAAAACTAACGGATTAATTGATTTGGTCTTCCTGCTGTCAGCTAATGGGCATGGTTCTTTTGAAAGATTATCGATTTGATAATGTAGCTTGAAAAAGGCTTAGCTGGCACGCCTCAGTTTTCTTATTTTTTCCACCACCGTTCCCCGCTCGGTTAATCGAACCAGCGACAAAACTGATGAAGCAATGAGTCCGGGCTGGATGATGACACTCACTTTTTGGGCAACCCGCTGATCGCGCCTGCTGAAGCAGGATTCCAGTTCTTCGTTGTTGGTGCCGGCTACTTCGGTAGCAAATTTCCAGGCGCCATCGCGCGCCAGTTTCATACTGAAATCAACCAGGTAGTCGTCAATTTTGCCCGTCCACTTCAGAATATATTTTAAAGCTGGCCAAATCACCGAAAGATTGTCCTGCACTTCATGGATCAACGACGAGAGAATTTCATTAATCCGGTTGAAATCGTGGTGCAGCTCGTCCAGCTTTTTACCTCGCGACACTTCCGCCGCCGAAATCCCCAGGTCGAAGTTAATGTGGGCATTCATGCCCAGCAGTAGGTGTTGCAAAACAATAGGCCAGTAGTCAGGTGCCAGTTCAAAAGCCTTTGACCAGCAAGCGCTGATCGGAGTCCCGGCTTTATGGGCAATCCAGGCATCGATATACCGGTTGGCAAACAGCACATCAAACTGTTCCATGCGCGGGCCATCATCAAAATAGTTGTTTTCAATTTCTTCTTTTACCCTGATGGTTACTTTTTGGTACAGGCCGGCAAAATAGCCTGAAGGGTCATTATTCTTTTCCGAATACTGAATGATGAATTCCAGAGTTTCAATGACCCCGTTAATGGTGTTGATCGGCTTTTCGCTCATGTCGGTTCAATTGGTTTTCTCAACTCAAATCAGGTATTGGAACAGGTCGGGTTTTTCGTTCACGTATTCGTACACAAAACCATGTTCGGCCATGCGTTGCACCAGTCCTTCAAAGTCGGTTTTGTTGATCAGTTCAATGCCCACAAAGGCAGGCCCGCGTTCCCGGCTGTTCTTTTTGTTGTATTCGAAATGAGTGATATCGTCGTTGGGGCCAAGCACATGCTCTACAAAATCACGTAATGCACCGGCACGCTGGGGGAAGCGAACAATGAAGTAATGCTTCAGTCCCTCGAACAGGAGCGAGCGTTCTTTGATTTCCTCGGTGCGGGTAATGTCGTTGTTGCTTCCCGATACGATGCAGACCACATTTTTGCCTTTGATCTGGTCAGCGTAATAATCCAGGGCGGCAATGGAAAGCGCTCCGGCTGGCTCAACCACAATGGCATCGCGGTTGTACAGCTCCAGAATTTTGGTGCAAATGCGGCCTTCCGGAACCAGCACAATGTCGTCGACCACTTGCTGGCAAATTTCAAATGGGAGGTCGCCAACACGTTGCACGGCAGCTCCGTCAACAAACTTGTCAATGTTCTCCAGAATGACCACTTTGCCCTGCTTCAGCGATTCTTTCATGGAAGGCGCGCCGGCCGGTTCAACCCCGATAATCTTCGTGCTGGGGTGCATTTGCTTGAAATAGCTTCCCACGCCGGCAATCAGTCCGCCACCGCCAATGGGCACAAACAGGTAATCAATCTGGTGAGTCGAATCCTGCAATATTTCGAGTGCTGCGGTGGCCTGTCCTTCAATAATCAACGGGTCATCAAAGGGGTGGATGTAGGTTTTCTTGTTTTCGGTGCAGTCTTTCCAGGCTTCGGCGCTGGCATCGTCGTAAGTGTCACCATGCAATACAATGTCGATGAACTCTTTGCCAAACATTTGTACTTGCTTAATTTTTTGCTTTGGGGTCGTTGTGGGCATGTAAATTTTACCGTGAATGCCCAGCCTTTGACACGAATAAGCCACGCCCTGGGCGTGATTTCCGGCGCTGGCGCAGACGACACCATTCTTGAGCTGTTCTTTACTCAGGCTTCGAATTTTATTGTAAGCGCCCCGTATTTTGTACGACCGCACAATTTGTAAGTCCTCACGTTTTAAAAACACCCTGGCGCCAAACTGCTCCGAAAGGTTGAGATTTTCGGTAAGTGGCGTTGAAGTCAGAATTTCGTTTAGCGTTAGCTTGGCCTTGTTTACATTTTGCAGGGTCGGGAAATAGTTATTCGTCATTTCTTTTCATTTATATGAAAGCAACATTTTATCGCGGGTTCAGTTCATAATTACTACTTCGGGGCTGCAAATTGTCAACCGGCAAGCATAGACCAAATTCCAGACTCTGCCCTTGTGGTACAGGAACAAAGTAATGGGATTTGGTATATTATTCTTTTAACAAGTTAAAATTCATGAAAACCACAATAGGCACATAGAACACAAAGAAAATGAAATCATCATAAACTTAGCGCCTTCGAGTCTTCGCGTTGAGTTTTCGCTACTCCGCCACTTCAGGAGCAAATTTCTCATGGAAATCAGTCGACAGCACCCGGAATTCCGTACGACGGTTCAGGGCTTTGGCAATTTCCTGTTGTTCGGCTGTTAGCTGGTTAATGAATTCCTCGGTCAATTCATCATTTCGTTTCAAAAAGTCATGCTGTTGAGCCATGTTTCGGGTCACCGTCTTGGGCCAGGTTTCGCCGTAGCCTTTGGCGACCAGGCGGTCGGGGTTAATGCCTCGTTGAATGAGGTAATCGACAACGGCCTGAGCCCGTTTCTGCGACAAATCGAAGTTAAACTGCTCCGAACCCACAAAGTCGGTGTGAGCCATCAGCTCAATGGTGATGGTTGGGTTCAGCTCCAAAATGCCGACTAAACTATCCAGTGCATGCACCGATTGGGGCTTTAGCTCCCAGCTTCCAAACGCGTAGTTGATGTTGTCGACTTTAATGGGGGCATCGGTTGGCGTCAGGTACAAGTCGACCCGAAAATCCTGACTTTCGTCCAGTCCGATTGTCGATTCCCGTCCTTTATCATTCAGAAAACCATCTTTAAAAGCGGCAAAAACATACTCGGTTTCCGGGTTCAACTTCATTTGGAATTGTCCTTTGTCGGCCCGCATTCTCAGGTTGGTGCCATCAGTCCCAATGATGCGGATGCGGGCGCCATCCATTCGCTGGCCGGTTTCCTTGTCGTAGATTTCGCCCGAAACCCGAAAGACTTTTGGGGGCAGGTAGAACGAATAAATATCGTCGCTGCGCGAACCTTTGCGGTTGGAGGCAAATAGGCCGCGCATCTCTTCGCCTTCAATAAAGGCCATACCAAAATCGTCGCCTGTTGAGTTAATTGGTGCCTTGAGATTCTGAAGGCGCCATTCGCCTTCTTCGTTATGGGAGGCTTTAAAAATGTCGAGCCCGCCCATGCCCATGTGGTAGTTCGACGAAAAATACAGCTCTCCGCTGGAATGGATTGTTGGAAAAACTTCGTCTCCGGGGGTGTTAATTTTGGGCCCCAGGTTAACCGGCTTAGACAAGGAACCGCCATTGCGCGTCGCCATCCAGATGTCTTTTCCACCATAACCTCCGGGCCTGTCAGAAACAAAATAGAGCGTATCGCCATTGGCCGAGAGTGAAGGATGAGCCGCAATCAGGCTGTCGCCCACTAATTCCATTTTGACTGGTTCCGACCAATCGCCACGCGACATCTTTACGCGGTACAGTTCGGTTCCCCTGTCAGCTTGCTTGTCGTAACGGGCACGGGTAAAAATCATCTCATCGCCACTTGGCGAAAGTGCTACCGCTCCTTCTTCATCGGGTGAATTAATCATGCCCGATTCATCAATCAATTTTGGTGGTCCCCATTTTTGACGCTGAACCTGGTATTCAGCCCGGTAAATATCGGCAAAATAAGCTCCGGTAATGCCACTTTCCTTACGTCCAACATTATTTGCGCGTGCCGAAGTCAGCAGAATTTCATTGTCTCTGCCGCCCACAAAAACCGGTGTGTAGTCACTGTATCTTGAATTTAACTCGCGAACGGCATTGACTACGTAGCGGGTAGGGTTCGCTTCCCATTCCTGCGTATAGCGACAGGCATCCAGCCCGTTGATTGCTTTGACATCCGTAGGAAAAGAGTCCAGGTATTGTTGGTAAGCCTCAATGGCTTCTTCGTATTTCTGCGTGGCCCGCAGGCAGTCGGCCCAGTGAAGCACCGCCTTAAAATCGGGATGCTGCCGGCGAATGGCATTCTGGTACCAAATGGCAGCCCTGCCGTAATCGCCAATGGCGCGGTAAGCTTCGGCCATCTGATAGGCCATTTCCATTTTGTGTTGCAGGTTGTCGTCTTTGCGATAAGCTTTTCGGTATTTCTCGGTAGCCCGGTAGTATTCGCCAATCTCGTAGGACAGGGTCCCTAAACGGTAGTTTTTTTGAGATGAACAGGATCCCAAAATAAGCAGGGCAAAAAAGAGAGTGGCAACAAAATACGTCCGCTTCATGAATACAGGCTGATTAAGGCAATAAAAGTAACCAATTTTGTTTGTTCTGGGAAAACGAAAAAAGAAAAGATAAAGTATCTGAATGTGGATATTCGAAAAAGTAATTCTGTGTTCGATCTTAAGAATTCACAAATATTTCGTTTCTTTTGGATGGTTTTAAGCCAACAACCCAATTTAAACGGGTATCGCGCGACGGCGAATGTTTAATCGGCTCGGTAAAATTGATTCAACATGCTTTTAATTTATAAATATGACTCATCAAGTATTTGTTAAGGCGCTTCTGTTTGTGTTTTTACTCATGGGATGCAATGCACAACGTCCTCAAAAAGAATGCACAACCTACATTGAAGCAGCGGATCCTTCCCCGGACAATACGGCAGACTGGACAGTGGTTGAATCGGGGTTAATGGCTTCCGTTGGATCGATTGATCACCTGTATGCCAAAAGTTCAATTCCGAATGTTGAAATTCGCAGCAGATGGGAAGGAACTGCCTGGAAGGGAGAACGTGTTTCGGCACAGTTGATAGTCTGGAGCAAGGAAGCGGTCAGGCAGGTTGAGTATGAATTCTCTGAATTCGAATCGTCGAATGACGAAACACTTCCGGCATCGATTGCTCATGCACGATTTGTCAGATACGTCATTACCGATGAGTTTGCTAATGGCTGTGGCAGACGTGTGCCTGAAGAGTTCGCGGCCTCGCTGAGTCCTGATGTGCTTGATCCAGTGAATTGCTTCGATATGGAACCGCAAACCACCCGGCCACTCTGGATCACCATGGACATCCCGTCAGATGCTGCCCCTGGAACGTATACTTCTACCATGCAGTTGTTTGCCAATGGTAAAAAACACACTTCCTTTACCTTCAGCATTGAAATTCTTCCCCGGATCCTTCCACCTGCTTCGGAATGGAAATTTCATCTTGACCTGTGGCAAAATCCATACGCAGTAGCTCGTGTTCATGATGTAGAACCGTGGTCAGATGCCCACTGGGATGCTTTGCGTCCGCTGATGAAAATGCTGGCAGGTGCCGGACAAAAGGTGATCACAACCACCCTGAACAAACGTCCGTGGGGAGGGCAAACGGAGGATGCCTTTGGATCAATGATCGCGTGGACAAGGACAAGTGGAGGTGACTGGCAATATGACTACACCATCTTTGATAATTGGGTGGAGTTTATGATGGAACTGGGCATCAAGTCGCAAATCAATTGTTACTCGATGGTGCCCTGGGGAAATGAACTGTATTTTTTTGATGAAAAGACGGGTGAGGAAGTAAAGATCAAGGCTGAACCTGGAACCAAAGCATACGCTGATTTGTGGGTTCCGTTTCTTCGGGATTTTACCGCACACCTGGAGCAAAGAGGATGGAATGAAATTACGCGAATAGCCATGGACGAGCGAGCTCCTGCCGAAATGCAGGCCATGTTGAACTTGCTGAGCGAAACAGCGCCTGGATTGGGCGTAGCTCTGGCCGACAATCATCAAAGTTACAAGCTGTATCCCGATCAGTTAGTTGATTTATGCGTTGCGCATGGATCGGTGGTTGAACCCGACGATAGAAAATACCGTGAATCGAAAGGTTACGTAACTACTTGGTATGTATGCTGTGCCGACGTATTTCCCAATGTGTTCACTTTTTCCCCACCAGCGGAAGCAGCTTTCATTGGCTGGTACACCGCAGCCGCTGGTTTTGATGGCTTTTTGCGTTGGGCATACAACAGTTGGGTGAAAGATCCCTTGCTCGACTCGCGCTTCCGCACTTGGCCCGCGGGTGACACCTATATTGTTTATCCCGATGCCCGTAGTTCGATCCGGTTTGAGCGTTTACGGGAAGGCATTCAGGATGCAGAAAAAATAAGAATACTCAGAGAGGAATTACAAAATGATTCATCTGATGAAGCAAAAGGGAAACTGGATTTACTTAACCAGACCCTTGATTCTTTCAATATTACTGAAAAACCTAAAAACCTGGGAGATTTGATGTTGAAAGGAAAGCAGGTTTTGGTAGATATCTCAGAAAAACCAAATAAGTAGTAGCAGTTGAAGCGGTTGGGTCTGAAAGTTATCAACCTGGGATTGTTTGATTTTAGCGAAATTGACTTCATAAAACATGATAAATATGAACTCCCCATTCCCGGTTTTTTTGGCAGCGCTGCTTTGCGCTTCAACAGCTTGCACTAAACAAAGCGCTAAGGGGGAGAATGTCAGGCAACAACCCAACGTCCTTTTTATTTGTGTGGATGACCTTCGGCCTGAGCTTGGATGCTACGGTAAAGACTATATCAAGTCACCCAACATCGATCGGCTGGCGGAAACCGGAGCCGTTTTCACCAACCATTTTGTTAGTATCCCAACCTGCGGGGCTTCGCGTTACAGCATCCTCACCGGAATGTACCCCCGAACCAAAGGACACCTGTCCAACGAGGCCATCCATAATTTTATTTCCGGGGAACCGGAAGGGAAAGTTCCTGAAACCTTCATCCATCACCTAAAGAGAAACGGATATTATACGGTAGGTATCGGAAAAATCAGCCATTATGTCGATGGGCTGTTGTATGGTTATACCGATTCGGTGGGAACTGAATTGGAACTTCCGCACAGCTGGAACGAGATGTTGTTTGATCCCGGGAAATGGGAAACTGGCTGGAATGCCTTTTTTGGGTATGCTGATGGCTCCAACCGCCAAAGCCGCAACAAGCAGGTCAAACCCTATGAACGGGGAGAAGTGGATGATGACGGCTATCCCGATGGTTTGACTGCCAAGCTGGCCGTTGAAAAATTAAAAGAACTCAAGCAAAAGGATCAGCCCTTCATTTTGGGTGTGGGCTTTTTTAAACCGCATCTGCCTTTTAATGCGCCGGCAAAATATTGGGATTTGTATGATGAGGAAGAAATTGCCTTGACCCCGTCCCCCAACATCCCGGAGAATGTCAACATGGCAAGTCTGCATGGAAGTGGGGAGTTTAAGAGTTACCAGGCCGGAGAGGAGAAGCCCTCGCTTGAACAGCCGGTTTCGGATGCTTACCAGCGAAAGCTCCGCCATGCTTATTTTGCTGCCGTTAGTTATGTCGATGCGCAAGTTGGAAGGGTGCTCGATGAGTTGGAGAAATCGGGGTTGGCCGAAAATACCATTGTGGTGCTTTGGGGCGATCACGGCTGGCACCTGGGCGACCATCGGGTGTGGGGAAAACACACCATTTTTGAAAGGGCACTGAAAAGTGCGCTCATCATCAAGGTTCCGGGAGCATCGTCGGGGAAACGGATCGACAGGATTGTTAGCTCTGTCGATATTTATCCAACCTTAATGGACTTGTGCCAGGTGGAGATGAATTTCGAAACCGATGGGACAAGTATGCTGCCCTTGCTGAATGATCCCAACACACCAAGTTGGCAAGATGCCGCCTGGGGGTATTTCAATCAGGGCATAAGCTTGCGTACTTCCCGGTATCGCTTGACGAAATATTTCAGAGAAGCACAGCCCGTTGTTGAATTATACGATCACCACGCCGACCCCAATGAAAATACAAATGTGGCGGAACAGCATGAAGAGGTGGTGAGCGAATTGCTTCCACTTTTGGAGCAAGGGAACTTTGGGATCTATTAAGGATAGGCATGCAGATATGAACAAGTCAAATTCAAGCGATCTCTCTACGTCCAGGTTTAATGGACAAGTCCTCTTTCGCTCTTAACAAAACCTTGAAGGTTCGAGTGAGATAGGACTGAAGTAGGGAGTTGGTGACAGGGATCAGTATCGGATAAATGGGGACGCTGGTGCCTGGAAGATGGGGTTGCTTTTTACCGGACACTAATGATTGTTTTTCTATCAGGTACAAATTTCGATGAATAATTCAAAAGGAAGTAGATGAAAAGATTACTAATGCCATTGTTTTTTTTGCTTTTTATAAGCTTGTTGCCATGTGAATCATCACCTGTATTGGAACAGCGGAAATTAGCGGGAAACCAGCCTCAAAATCTGGAAATATATCTTTTGATTGGTCAATCGAACATGGCTGGAAGAGCTGCAATTAATGAGCAAGATCAAGATAGTCTTGAGCGGGTATTTTTATACAAGGGAATTGAAAATCAGCCATGGGAAAAAGCGGCCAATCCTTTCAATAAATATTCGTCTATTCGAAAAAATTTATCGATGCAGCAGTTGGGACCGGGTTACACCTTTGCCAGGCACATGGCCGCGTTCTATCCTGAAAAGGAATTTGGACTGGTTGTGAATGCGAAAGGAGGCACCAGTATCAATTTATGGGAACCGGGCTCTGAGTTCTATAATGAGGCCATTCGTCGCACAAAAGAAGCACTGAGGTATGGCAAACTGAAAGGTGTTATCTGGCACCAGGGAGAATCAGATTCATCAAGCCATCAAACTTACATGGATAAATTGTTGGATTTAATAAAGGCGCTCCGTGCAGAATTTGACATTCCGGATTTGCCATTTATTGCAGGCCAACTGTCATCCGATAAGCCACATCGTACCGATTTTAATACCATGCTATTGGAACTGCCCAACCGGATGGAAAATACGGCAGTCATTACATCAGAAAATACAATGACCATTGATAGTACTCACTTCGATTCAGAGAGCCAACGCTTACTGGGGGAGCGGTATGCCGTGGAGATGGCCAAGCTTTTATCGGATGACTTTAAAATAATCAAGAAACGGGTAATCGCCGAATTAACGAAGTCCGAGACCGATGAACGCAGAGTAGAAACAATTAGTCAAGGGATGAATGAAGACGGAAGTTTTCAGGGGATTAATTATGCTGATCTCAGCAGAACTGCAGGATTTCCGCATCGTGGACATACAGGCAATCTTGTTTATATGGCAAAAGCCTACCTGGACAAAAGCTCGCAACATTACCAGGATAAAAGACTCAAAGAATCGATAACCAAAGGATTGGAATTCTGGGTTGATAATGATTTTGTGGGCGATAACTGGCATGATAATCAAATTTCCACACCGACTAACTTAGTCGATCTGATGTTGCTGGTGGGAGATGAACTACCGGCAGACCTGGTTCGAAAAGCTCAGCCCATGATTGGCAGGGCAAGTCTTGAGCCCATTGATGGCGTTTTCTATGGTGGGAGACCAGGAGGAGACCGGATCGCTATTGCAGGTATTACGGCCAAAAACTTGCTCTTTATTGGCGATAGAGCACAATTTGATGAAGTAATAAAAATAATAGAGGGAGAAATAAAATTCGCTACGGGAGAGCGGGGGATGCAGCATGATTACAGCTTTCATCACAGGCAGGACAGAGTCAATAATACAACATCATACGGGTATGGTAAATATGCCAATGCATTTGGCGAGTGGTCCTATTATGTGGCAAACACAAGGTATGAATTTTCAAAAGAAAAAATAAATCAGCTGGTTGATTATTACCTGGACGGAGTTTGCAAGCAATTGGTTTATGGGATTTATGAAGATGTCAGTGTGAAAAACAGAAGCATCTCACACAAGCAATCAAGCTTTAATCCAAAAGGGACATTGGAAATTGAGAGACTTTTAGTCAGTACAGACTACAGAAAAGATGAATTGGAGGAAATTATCAGGCTAAGAAAGGGAGAAGCCAGTCCCACAAGATCATTTAGCAAATTCTTCTGGCAAACGGAGCATTTTGTATTTCAGCGGCCGAATTTCTACACGACGGTAAGAATGTACTCGACCAGGAACCGAAATATGGAAGAACCCTATAACGGGCCGGGTAAAACAACCCATCACAGGGCTGATGGCACGAATTACCTGATGCTCAAAGGTGATGAATACCATAACATATGGCCTGTTTACGATTGGCAGAAAATTTCAGGTACCACGATCATGCAAAAGCCGGAATTATATGGCCCCGGTGAAATTCAAAAAGATGGTCTGACTGATTTTGTAGGTGCTGTTACAGACGGTCTGTATGGAGCCGTTGCTTTTGATTTCAAGAGCGCTCACGATAAGCTGGAGACCAAAAAATCATGGTTCTTTTTTGATGATGAATATGTTTGCCTTGGCTCAGATATTAATTCCAGACCAAACTTACCCGTTTATACAACGATTAATCAGGTTTTGTTAAGAAGCGATGTCTCCGTTATGCAGAACGGGGAAATACAAAAACTGCCTGGAGGTAATCGCGAGCTGGACAATGTCAAATGGGTTTATCACGATAAAATTGGTTATATCTTAACGGAGCCAGCAACAATCAACATCTCAAATCAAGCTGAGCAGGGACGCTGGTCTGATATTACCGATGAAAAAAATGTTTCAGATGAGATCGTAAGCAAAGATGTATTCTTACTTGGATTCAATCATGGGAACAGTCCAACTGCTGCATCGTATCAATATATCGTGGTGCCCGATGTAAGTGAACAGGAATTGGCAGAGACCAGTAGCAACAACCGGAATGTTGAAATCATCTCAAACACACCTGAAATACAGGCAGTAAAAAACAATCAACTTGGTATCTGCCAGCTTGCCTTTTACAAGGCGGGAGAGGTAGAAATCTCAAAGGGTTATAAAATCGGAATGGACAGCCAGGGCATGGTGATGCTTAAAATGGAAGGAAAAAAAATAAAAGAACTAACGGTTTCAGATCCCTCCAGAAAATTGAGCAAGATCTCGGTGACCATGCCGGGTATCTATACTGCCAAAGGTGATAATTTTGTTGCTTACCCGGATAAAAACGGAAACAAGACATTGATTGTCGTTGATCTTCCCCAAGGTGTTTATGCGGGCAAAAGTGTAACAGTGGAATTAATGAATTGATTATTGACGGAGTAGCTGCTCCCTTTCCAATAGTTCGTAGAACAGGGAAGCTCGAATAACGAAAGACGATGACGTGAAGACCATTTCTGGGCAGTTCAGCCGGAAGGATTGAAGACTGTCATACGACAACAAGATAATTAATTGCTTAAAATTATAGAAGACCATGATAAAGAAGATCTATTTTATTGGCGTATTGCTGGGCTGTTTGTCTATCATAACCAGCAAAGCATTTGCGTCCGATGTGCTCAAGAATAAAGTAATCCACTCGGTTAAAGAAACCGAAATAGCACGGGCAAAAGCGTTTTTAAATGCCAATCCGGTAACAGTTACTGATGCTTGCTGCGAAAGGAGTGCAGGAGGAAAACACGATTTCTATTCTGAAGGTGATTACTGGTGGCCGAATCCTGAAGACCCCAAAGGGCCCTATGTACAGCGCGATGGCCAGACTAATCCAGATAATTTTACGAATCATCGATATGCCATGATACGTTTAAGCGAAATAGTTGCCACACTAACATCGGCTTGGTTGCTTACTGAAGAGCAGATTTATGCGGACAAAGCGCTCGAACACATAAATGCCTGGTTTGTAGATACCGCAACATTGATGAATCCGAATTTACTCTATGCACAGGCTATTTTTGGAAAAGTAACCGGAAGAGGTATCGGACTGATTGATGCTTATCATTTTGTGGAAGTAGCCCAATCCGCGAAGTTACTCGCAAATAAAGGGGGCATGTCAGCGGAAGAAGCAAGCAAAATCAAAAACTGGTTCCGTGAGTTTTTAACATGGATGACAAGCCATGAATATGGGATCGCAGAAATGAATTGGCCCAATAACCACGGCACGTGCTGGGCTGCTACGGCAGCTTCGATGGCAGTGCTTACTGATAATAAAGAGATAATCGAGCTTTGTACCCATCGATTTAAGACGATATTACTTCCAAATCAAATGGCCGACAACGGAAGTTTTCCACTTGAACTTAAACGTACTAAACCCTATGGCTACTCGCTTTTTAACCTCGATGCTTTTTGCAATGTGGCCCAAATTTTATCGACAGAAAAAGATAACCTTTTTGAGTTTGAAACGGCAGATGGCAAATCATTAAAAAAAGGAATGGAATTTATTTATCCCTACCTGGCCGATAAATCAACATGGCCTTTTGAAAAGGATATTTATATTTGGAACGAATGGCCGGTCTGTCATCCTGCAATTTTGTTTTCAGGATTGGCCTATGAAAATGAGGATTATATCAATACTTATTTGAAATTACCAGCCTACCCAATTCATCCGGAGGTTATCCGTAATCTGCCGGTCAGGCATCCGGTCATTTGGATTCTTAATTAACCTTTTTAATCACTTTTTTTATTGCTGCTTTTTTCTTTCCATCTCCCGAAGCCTCATGGGCATCGCCTCAATGGTGGCATATAATTTTTCTAATGGAAGTAATTTATTTTGCTGAAGCTTTATTCCACCATCCAGGCCCAGTAAAATAACTTCGAACCCGGAATCGGTTTTTTTGTAGTCTTGGTATAAACGCGCTGACGTTTTTTTGTTATTGCCATCCAAACCGGTTCTATAGGCTCCGGGCATTACCTGGTATATGATTAATTTTCGTTCGTCTAATCCGGTCAGATCCTTTCTGAATTCTGCCAACTGAGCCTGAAAAGTGGAGTTGTTTTCATCGTCGGTTATTAGCAAAATCAGCCTGTTTTCCCATTGGTGTTTCGATAAATCCTGAGCGAAACCAACTAGCGCGCTAAACAGCGATGCAGCGAACAGTAATGTTTTCAGATAAATCATGATACAATTTTTTACTCGTTAATAGATGAGCAAAAAAGGGGGACAGAATGTTCATTTATCCTGCATGCATAGCGTTATTACCCACGTCCCTTTTCGCTCGTGCAAAAATGGATCTTCTGGGTATCTTCTGTGTTGATAAGCACAGAAGATACATAGAATAAATCTTGAAACTTCGATTGAGATAGGGCTCAACTATGGAGTTGGTGATGCAGGTTCGTATCGGGCAAATGAGGACGCTGGTACTTGCGCAGCGAGCTGGTGATTCGCATGTACGGAGGAAGTGCGACGTGATAGAATTACGTAAAGCGTTTCTCCAGCGAAAGGCTGTAAGATCGAAGGGAGGTTAATTCCCCAACGGTTAGGGGCAAAATTTCAGCCCGGAAAATCATGGTTTATCGGGTTTGGGGCCTTATATTTACGGATAATTCGTTCATTTAAACCAATACCGATGAATACAAAAATCTTGTTTTACCTGGTTCTGTTCTTGGTCCTTGGTGCCTGTAGCAGCCAAAAAGCAGATCATGCTTCAAGTCAGGAATTAATCGTTGCTTCTTACAACATTCGTTACAACACCCCCAATGATGGTGAGAATGCCTGGTCCAACCGGAAGGAGCAGGTGAAAGCACTGATTCGCTACCATGAGTTTGACATTTTTGGTACCCAGGAAGGATTGACTGGCCAGTTAAATGACCTTTCCGAAATGGAGGAGTACGCCTTTACTGGTGTTGGGCGTGATGATGGGCAGCAAGCTGGGGAGCATTCCGCAATTTTCTACCGGAAAGATCGGTTTGAATTGCTCGATCAGGGTGATTTTTGGTTGAGTGAAACGCCTGATGAACCGTCGTATGGCTGGGAAGCCAAGCATCGGCGGATTTGTTCGTGGGCGAAGTTCAACGATCAACTGGCTGGGGAGACGTTTTTTGTTTTCAATGCGCATTTCGATCACCAGGCCGTTGAGGCGCGTCGCCAGTCTGGTATTTTGGTGGTTGAGAAGATGAAGGAAATCGCAGGAGATGAACCGATCCTGTTTCTTGGGGACTTAAACTCTACGCCCGATACGGAACAGATCATTACGATCGAATCGTTTTTAAATGATGCCTATGAGGTGAGCAAAATACCTCCTTACGGACCCATGGGAACGTTCAATAGTTTTGATTTTCTTGCCCCTATGAAACGGCGCATTGATTATATTTTTGTTTCAGATCATTTTTCAGTGCAAAAATATGGGGTGCTAACCGACAGTTACGATCAGAAATATCCTTCCGATCATCAGCCAGTTGTGGCAGAGGTGGTGATCAACTAACGAGTAATCAAAAACCAAAAAGATATGCCTGGAATTCAATTTCAAAAAAAGTGTATGCTTCAAAAAAATATGGGGATTGTGCTTCACCTGTTCTTTTTTCTATTCGGAATTCAATTTTTGCTTGGCTTTAACAGTGTTTTGGCGCAAGAGGCAAAAAGTGACACCATCACCAAACCTATTTCATCGGAGCAGGCTCACGCGCCTTACGTTTATATTGATTGCCAGGATTGTGACTATAATTTTATTCGGACTGAACTGAGTTTTGTGAATTATGTCCGTGATCCGGAGATGGCCGATATCCATGTGTTTGTTACGGAAGAGGGAACTGCGGGAGGAGGCCGGGAGTACCAATTTTCTTTTATTGGCCGCCGCGCTTTTGCTGGAACAGAATATACGCTGAAGCACTATGTTGGGCACAATGCGACCAGGGGGGAAATTCGAGACGCATTGACTGAGTTCCTGAGAATGGGCTATGCTTCTTTTATGTTGCAAACTCCGCTTGGTGTGCGATTCTCTGTCGAATATGATGATGACGGCAGTAGCAATACCCTGTCTGAAGTTCATGATCCTTGGGATTTCTGGGTTTTTCAGGCCTATGTTGGAAGAGTGGAGCTTGAAATGGAATCCAATCAGACTGAATTTGATTCACGCTGGGGTATTTTTGCCGACCGGGTAACGAAAGATTGGAAATTTCGCATCAGACCTTATTTCAATTACGAACGGGTCAAAATCCAGACGGCAGAGCGCGATGACCCCGTTGTAAGCGTCCAACGCCGGCATGGGCTGGATTCTTATGCTATAAAAAGCTTAAGTGATCATTGGTCAGCCGGTCTTTTCGGAACTTACCTGACCAACAATGGACGTAATATCCGTCACGAAGTCATTGTTGGCCCGGGAGTTGAATACAGCCTCTTCCCATACGAAGTGGCTACCCGCAGGGCCATTACCTTTACCTACCAACTTGGTTACGGGTACCACGATTATTACGAAGAAACGATTTATGGGAAAATGGAGGAAAACCTTTTTAATCATCAAATAAAGGGAGAGGTTAACATTCTTCAACCGTGGGGAAACATCGAAACCGGATTTTCGGGTTCGCAATATTTGCACGATTTGACGCGTCGCCGGGTTGAGCTTTATGGCCAGACTTCCGTTCGCTTATTCGAAGGCTTTTCGCTTAGCTTTCAGATCGAGTATAGTGTGGTACGCGATCAGCTTGGCCTTCCAAAAGGAGAAGCCTCGCTGGAAGATGTCCTTTTGAGACAGCGCGAACTGGCTACCGATTATTCGTTCGAAAGCTCCATTGCCGTTACTTACACCTTTGGCTCAAAGTTCACCAACGTGGTGAATACCCGATTCTAAATGGGTAGTTTTGTGAAATGTGCCATATACGGAAATGTTTCAACCTGGATTATGCGTTAGAACTTCGTGATGAGAGCTAAAAATACAAGAAAACAAGAACTTGTAAAACACAAGCATAGCCCCGTTATGGTGAAGTTTTATAAGTTAACGAAGTGTCTTGTTTTGAAGTAGTTTTAGCTCGGAATAGATTTCCTAATTCATATTTCGGGTTTAAGCGGCAGGCAATGCACGCCATCATAGCGGACCTGGAAGAAAGGATTTGTTTGGAGTGTGAACAGGCTTTTGTTTAATATGTTTTCAAATTCTGCCCCAAGCCCCGCTTTTTGGCTATCGTAATAATCAATTGCCTCTTGTATGTCCCGAATTGCTCTGGGATCAACCACAACTGAGTAAACCAGTATAAATTACTTTTTAAATTTGAATTGTTTACGGGCCTCTTCCCAGGGAATCATATCTTCAGGGTTAGCATTTTTGATCCGTTCCCTCACAATGGCTTTGTGCTCTTCGGGGATTTCCATGTCTTCGGCTACCTCAATGCCTAATTGCTTGACCAATTCCATGAAGAAGCGAAACTTTTTATCCGGTATTTTAAGGGTTACTTCTTTCATTGTTTTGTTTCTTTTTTTACAAATCGATAACAATCAGATTAGAATCATTGTTGGTGAAAAGAAAAAACCGCACTGAATCGTTTTTCAGCGCGGTTTTCTTTTCTTTCCTTACTTCGAAAAATTATCTCACAAACAATAGCTCCCGGTATTTGGGTAATGGCCATAGTTCGTTATCCACGGTGAGTTCCAGCTTATCGATGTGGTAACGGATATCATCGAGGTAAGGCCGTACGGTTTTATCGTATGCCTTGGCTTTTTCAATCGGATTTTCGATCACATTGGCTACTTTACGGGCTTCCACCAGCTCTTTGACCTTGGCTTTGATGGCCGAAATGTGTCCGCCAATTTCGCGGATCAATTCTTTGCGGGCATGGGCCAGCTCTTCGAATTCTTCAGGAGAAAAAACTTCCTTCAGATTCTTTACATTCTTAAGCAAGGTGGTTTGGTATTGAACGGCGGTTGGCACAATGTGGTTAATGGCCAGGTCGCCCAGTACGCGTGCTTCAATCTGCACTTTCATCGTGAACTTTTCAAACTCGACCTCCGTGCGACCTTCCAGTTCTTTGGCCGAAAGGACATCCTGCGAAGCAAACAACTCTTTTGTCTGGTCCGTGAGGTAGGCTTCAAGGGCTTCGGGCACGCTCTGGATGTTGGTTAAGCCCCGTTTTTTAGCTTCAACCACCCAATTGCCACTGTAGCCATCGCCATCAAAGCGAATGGGTTTCGTGTTGATGATTAGTTTTTTCAGGATCTGAAAAATGGCTTCGTCTTTTTTTACGCCACTTTCTACCAGCCCATCCACTTCGGTTTTGAACTTTCCGAGTTGAGCAGCTACGGCGGTATTCAGGGCAATTAATGACGATGCACAGTTGGCAGAAGAACCAACAGCCCGGAATTCAAATCGGTTTCCCGTAAAAGCAAAAGGCGATGTGCGGTTGCGGTCGGTGCTGTCCAGAATGATTTCGGGGATACGGCCAATGTTTAGTTTTAGAGCCGTCTTTTCATCCGGGGTCATTTTGCGGTCAACCACTGCTTCTTCCATTAGATCGAGCATTTTGCTGACTTCGGTGCCCAGAAAAACAGATAAGATAGACGGCGGAGCTTCGTTTGCTCCCAGCCGGTGCGAGTTGGCGGCACTCATAATACTGGCACGCATCAAATCCTGGTTGTCGTAAACCGCTTTCATGGCGTTAATCACAAAGGTCAGGAACTGTAGGTTGGTTTTAGGATTTTTCCCTGGCGAATACAGGTTTACGCCCGTGTCGGTGGCCAGCGACCAATTGTTGTGCTTGCCCGAACCGTTAATGCCTGAAAAGGGCTTTTCATGAAACAGTACCCGGAAGTTGTGACGGCGGGCAACTTTCTTCATGATGTCCATCAACAGTTGGTTGTGGTCGTTCGCCAAATTCGCTTCTTCAAAAATAGGAGCTACTTCAAACTGGTTGGGCGCCACTTCATTATGGCGGGTTTTGATGGGGATCCCCAGTTTGTAGGCTTCATTTTCCAGATCTTCCATGAATCGGTAAGCCCGGGTTGGAATCGACCCAAAATAATGGTCGTCCAGCTGTTGGTCTTTCGACGAAGCGTGTCCCATCAGCGTACGGCCGGTCAAAATCAGGTCGGGGCGGGCGACGAAAAGGGCTTCGTCAATCAAAAAATACTCTTGTTCCCAGCCCAGGTTGGCAATTACTTTGGTCACATTTTTATCGAAATACTGGCACACCGCTGTGGAGGCTTTGTCCAGTGCATGCAATGATTTCAGTAAAGGGGTTTTGTAGTCGAGCGCTTCGCCGGTGTACGAAATAAATACGGTTGGAATACACAAGGTGCCGTCAACAATAAAGGCTGGCGATGAAGCATCCCAGGCGGTGTAGCCGCGGGCTTCGAAGGTTTGCCGGATTCCTCCGCTGGGAAACGATGAGGCGTCGGGTTCTTGTTGCGACAGGAGCTTTCCGCTGAAGGCTTCCACCACGCCACCATCTTCGCCATGCACAATAAAAGCATCATGTTTCTCTGCTGTTCCGTCAGTCAACGGGTGAAACCAGTGGGTGTAATGCGTTGCGCCATTTTCAGTGGCCCAGGCTTTCATGCCTTGTGCTACCTGGTCGGCCATTTTGCGATCTACCATTTTGTTATAATCCGTGGCGTCCATCACGGCTTTAAAGGCTTCTTTGGAGAGGTATTTTTTCATTTTGGGACGATCAAAAACATTTCTCCCATAAAAATCGGAAGTCAGGTTGTGCTCCCTGACAACTGCAACAGGCTGTCGTTCGATTACCTTTTGCAGGGCTTTAAATCTAAAGTCTGCCATTATTTGAATAGTTTGATTAATATAATATTGATAAATTATGCACGTATTTAACTCAAGTTCAAAAATAAGGTTTTTTCAGACGAATTACCTAGTATATTTTTGTTTTATCCTTATTTTTGACTGGGCTCGATCAGTTTTTTATTTATTTATGAATCGAAGGCCATTAAAAAATAGATGTTCCGATGGAATGAGCGATTTTTAGCCGACGCTTGCTTTGTTCTGAAATCGCTGTAAAACGTGAAGAAAAGTTGTTTTTAGTGAATATAAAAATAAAATGTCATTGAGAAGAATTCAACGGTAGTTTGATATGGGAATCAGTTGTTTTGTGATATTTCTTGCCTGCCGGGTTTAAATTGCGTCAATATTTGTTATTTTGGTGTCTGATGAGGCTGTATGATGGTAGTAGCGATTGGTTGTTTTTCCCGGCTTGGTTCGATCGTAATTGCTGGTAAAGGCAGAAAATCAACACCGGAAGACAACCAAAACGAGATCCGTTTTTTAGTCTGGATGAAAACAAAAAAATATGGAAAACAAGGAGTTGATACAAGTCATTAAAGAAAGTCAGCACAATAAGATCAAATTTGCAGTGACCGATATTGACGGTATTCTGCGGGGAAAGACCATTCATAAAGACAAGTTTTTGGAAGTCGCCAACGAAACGATCAGCTTTTGCGATGTGGTGTTTGGCTGGGATTCCAGCGACAAGTGCTACGACAATGTGCAGTTAACCGGCTGGCATACGGCCTACCCGGATGCCAAGGCGCGTATCGATCTTTCTACATACCGGACCATTCCCTGGGATCATGAATTGCCCTTTTTTCTGGCTGATTTTAACAATGATCCGGGCGTTGGTGTGGCAGCCTGTCCAAGGAGTTTGCTGAAACGGGTCAGGCAAAAAGCCAACGAAATGGGTTTTCAGCCTGTTTTTTCAGAAGAGTTTGAATGGTTCAACTTTTTGGGAACTCCGAATGAGCTGGCGGCAAAAAACTACACGGAACTCAATCCAATTTCGCCCGGAATGTTTGGCTACTCCATGTTACGGCCTACCCAGTTTCAGGCGTACTTTAACGATTTGTTTAATTACCTTGATCAGTTTCGGGTAAACCTGGAAAGTATGCATACGGAAACCGGCCCCGGGGTTTACGAGGCTGCCATTCGCTACGATGAAATCTTAAGTGCAGCAGACAAGGCGGTGTTGTTTAAAAACAGCGTTCGCGAAATTGCTTACAAGCACGGCATCATTGCCAGTTTTATGGCCAAGTGGAATGAAGAGTTGCCCGGATGTAGCGGGCACCTGCATCAAAGTTTGTGGGATAAGGATCAGCAAAAAAACTTGTTTTACTCGGGCGACCCGAAAGCGCCGATGAGCCCGCTGATGGAAAGTTACCTGGCCGGGCTGCTTCATTGTATGCCTCACCTGCTGCCCATGTATGCGCCAACCATCAACAGCTACAAGCGTTTGCGTGAAGGAGCCTGGGCGCCGATTACGGCCAGTTGGGGGTTCGATAATCGCACCACAGCTGTTCGCGTCATCAACGGACAGGAGAAATCAACCCGCCTGGAGATGCGTGTTCCGGGATCGGATGCCAACCCTTACCTGGCCATGGCTGCGTCGCTGGCCTCCGGCTTGTATGGCATTCAGCACGAATTGAAATTAGGCACACCCAAAACCAGTGGGAATGAATATGCTCAACATGAACGGGAACGTTTGCCTTCGAACCTGATGGACGCGACCCGGAAAATGAAGGATTCGGAAGTGGCCAACAGCTTACTTGGTGAGGCTTTTGTTGCTCATTTTGCCGCTACCCGGGAATGGGAATGGCGCGAGTTTTCGAAGGCGGTGACCGACTGGGAAATAAAAAGGTATTTTGAGATTATCTGAAAATCCCCGTTTCTGATTACTTTTGGGGAGTTCAGAAAAAAGAAAAGATTATGCAGACGCTTGATTATTTTCAAATTATACGACGGGCTTGGGCTGAATTCGATGACCGGCACGAAATCAAAGGGATTTACGACGTGAGTGCCCATGTATCGACCAACCAGGTCTATAAAATTTCCTTTTACGACCGGCAGCCTGTCTTTGCCAAGCTATCGGAATACGGCAATTTTGAGCATTTCAAGGAGGATCATGTCATCATAAACAACTTGGCCAACAACCTGGAGGCTCCTTACGAAAACTTCCTGTCCCGGTCGCTGGTTAAGCGAAACGACCTGTTTATTTATCGTTATTATGAGCAGAATAGTACGGCCTGGGTCGTTTTTTACAATCCGATTAAAATAAAACACAAGATGCCTCGGCGGCTGGAGGATAAGCATATCCGCAAGTTGGGACGCGAGTTGGCACGGTTTCATAAGGCTTGCACCAATGTGGCCAACCAGCTTCCGAACGCCTCGAAAACCGTAGTGACTGACATTCACCGCTTGCTGCGTAATATCGACACAGGCAAGTTTTGCGGAACGCAAGAACAGCGCGATCTGGTGAAACAGCAATGTGAGTCGTTTTTGATGCAGGCCGACCGGGTGAATTATTCAACCCAGGTTGAAACCATTCCGGTTTTTATGGATTGGAACATTGGCAACTTTTCAGTGCGGGGCGACGGCAAGTTTTATTCGCGTTGGGATTACGACTGGTTTCGCGAATCAACGCGGGTGATGGATTTTTACTTCTTCAGCCGGGTGGTTTCCGATGTGGGCGACCGCACGGTGTTTAGCTATGGGATCGACACCCTGATGGAGGATCGTTTTATCATGTTTCTAAAGGAATATCATCGCATTTTTCCGCTCAACGAATCCGAAGTTCGGTTGATTAGGGAAGCTTACCGGTTCTTCATTTTGAACTATGTAATCAAGGATGGTACCCATTTCTTTTTACCTTCGTACGCGCGGAAATTGCAAAAGGAAGCTTATGATTTGTACATCCCGGCGATCGACACCAACTACCAGGTGGATAAACTATTGAAAGCATTAAAAATTTAAGTCCTATGAAGACGAGTGATTTCAGAAGCATTGTGACCAATTATAAGGCGGTCTTTTTTGATGCTTTCGGGGTGTTGAAAAATCATAAAGGGATTATTCCCGGCATTGAAAATACCTTCGATTTTTTGGATGAAAGGGGAATCGATTATTATGTGTTGACCAACGATGCATCGCGCAGTCCGGAAGATCTTGCCAGGCAATACCAGATCAATGGAATTCCCAGCTTGACAACCGACAAAATTATTTCGTCGGGCATGCTGGCACATGACTGGCTGAAGCTAAAAATAAAAAAGGGTTGTGTAGCCTACCTCGGAACAGAGCAATCAGCCCACTATATTGAAAAAGCAGGCTTGGAAACCATGTCGATCAATAAGCTCCAGCTCGATGAAGTGGATCATATTAAATGCCTTGTCTTTCTGGATGATGAAGGTTTCGATTGGAACCACGACATCAACAAGGTTATCAATCTTTTGCGTAAGAAAAACATGTCCGTCATTGTGGCCAATACAGATATCAACTACCCGGTGAACCGTACCGATATTGCCATTGCCATAGGTGGTATTTCGGATTTGGTTGAAGATATTTTGGGGCGGCATTTTATTCGCTTCGGAAAACCTGATGCCCAGATGTTTATGTTTGCCTATGAGAAAGCTTGCCAGAAACAGCCTCTGAACCGCGACGACATTTTGATGGTTGGCGATACACTCCTGACTGATATTATTGGCGGCAACAAATTTGGAATGGATACGGTACTGGTTTTGTCGGGTAACACCCCGCCTGATAGTGCAAAAATGAAAATCCGCTCTACGGGAATCATTCCCACGTATGTTTGCGACACGGTGGCCAGCTTTTAATGGTTGGTGCACGTTTTGCCTAAGGGAGAACACGACTTTTGAAAACTGGCTGAAAGCTTTTTTCCTTCCCCTTCATTTTTGTATCTTCCCTGACATCATTTAATAGGTTTTAAAGATGGAGCAAGTGATCGACTATTTTCAAACGCACACCGGGCTGAGCACCACCAGCTTAAACAGGCTGTTTGTTTCGGTCGTCATCATGTTATTACTGTGGGGATTACGTGTTATCATTCTTCGGGTGGTTTGGCGGCGAACCGAAAATATCAAAGTCAGGTACCAGTGGAAACGCACGCTTTCTTTCATCATCCCGTTTCTCGGAATTATTTTGGTGAGCGCGGTTTGGTTGCACGCTTTTCGGCAACTGGGGGCGTTTCTGGGGCTCATGTCAGCCGGTCTGGCCATTGCTCTGAAAGATCCGGTGACCAATGTTGCAGGCTGGCTTTTCATCGTTTTTCGGAAGCCATTTGCCATTGGCGACCGCGTCCAGCTTGGTGAGAATACCGGCGATGTAATTGATATTCGATTATTCCAGTTTACTATCCTTGAAGTGGGTAACTGGGTTGACGCTGATCAAAGCACTGGGCGGATCATTCATATTCCCAACGGCAAAGTATTTACGGATGCGCAGGCCAATTACAGTTCTGGCTTTAAATATATCTGGGATGAACTATCCATAAGCATTACTTTTGAAAGTAACTGGGAAAAAGCAAAAAGCCTGCTCGAAACGATCGCTGCGAAGCATGCCCAGCAGTTCAGTAAGGCCGCGGAACGCGAAATTATTGAAGCCAGCAAAAACTACATGATTTTTTACCAGCACCTCACGCCTATCGTCTATGTGAAAGTTCGTCAGGAATATGGCGTCACCCTGACCATCCGTTTTTTGTGCGATCCGCGAAGACGGCGCATGATGGAAAATCAGATCTGGCAGGATATTCTTCTGGAGTTCCGTAGCCAACCCGATATCGATCTGGCTTATCCTACCCGGCGATTTTATAATTATCCGACGGAGAAAGGATAAAACTGCTCATGTCAATGCAGGCGATTATCGATTGAGGAAAGGCGTGATTGGGAGCTAAACCTCTTCAAAGTCATCGGCATACATTTTCTGTTGCCAACGCTTCCAACGCGTCAATCAAAAACTGGTCTTTTTCTTTGCCCTGCGAAGCCACCCGGATGTGACGATTGTCCAGGCCAATTTTGTTACTACAATCGCGGACGTAAAGGCCGTAGTTTTCGAGCAAATGCATTTGCAGGTCGAAGGCGCTCATTTCAAATTCAATTTTTATTAAGATGAAGTTGCTTCCGGTGGGATAGATTTGATAGCCGGGCAGCTTGATCAGTTTTTGGTAGAGGTCTCTCACATCCCGGATCACATGCATTCGGGTTTCGTGATAAACTTCGTTGGTGTTCTTCAATTGCAACAAAAAATATTCGGCAATCGAGTTGATGTTCCAAACGGGCAGCGCATCTTTCAGGGTTTGCAAAAACACTTGGTTCGACGTGCAGCAATAGCCCAGCCGCAATCCCGGAACACCACAATGCTTACTCATGCTTCTCACAATGATCAGGTTGTCATACTGCTCCACATCATGCAGCAGGCTGGGAATCTGCTCATCTGCAAAATCAATAAACGATTCATCGAGCAAGATCAGTTTCAGGTGAGCCATTTCATCCAAAAACCACTTCAGTTCATTTACTTGCATTAGTTGGCCGGTTGGGTTGCCGGGGTTGATGATCAGCGCGGCGCTAATTTTGTTTTCATTGATCCAGCTCGCGAATTCACCAAGATCGAGCTGGTAGTTCTTTTTCGGATCCAGTTGAAAGAATTTGGCGGCTTCAGACGTTCGCAGCTTCTCAATGTATTCGCTAAAGGTGGGGACCGGAATGGCCAGATCGTCAACCAGGTGTTTTTCAATCAGGGTGATCAGTTCCGTGGCACCGTTCCCTAAAACCAGCCATTCGGCATCGATCTGCAAAACCTCGGCCAGGTGCTCACGTGCCAGCCTTGGGTTGCTTGACGGATAAGCTTTGATAATGGAACTCAGCTTCGATTTTAATTGCTCCAGCATGTCCATGGTTGGGTAATAGGGGTTAGCGATAAAACAATAGTCAATCACGGTATCGATTTGTTCTTCACCAACAATATCAACCAATGCCGGAGAATGGGAGGTCTCTTCAAACAGTTGACGGTTGATTTTTATTCGCGGTTGTTGCATGGCTTTAAATTTGAATGTCAAAAATAGACAATCCAATTCACTGTTGGTGACAGGGCATAAAAAAAGCTGCCCTCAAGGGACAGCTTTGTGATATGCTTGATTTTTCAAGATTACAATTTGGCAACGGCTTTGTGCGTTGTTTTGATGATCACCGCAGCGATTTTGTATGGATCACCGTTTGATGCAGGACGACGGTCTTCCAAGCGGCCTTTCCAGCCATCTTCAACTGTTCCTACAGGAATACGGATGGAAGAACCACGGTCAGAAACACCATAGCTGAAGTCAGTGATGGCAGCTGTTTCGTGAAGGCCAGTTAAACGTTGGTCGTTGTATGCTCCGTAAACATCGATGTGTTCTTTAATGTTTTTTCCAAATTCTTCGCAGATGGCCATAAATACTTCTTTGTCTCCAGAGGTTCTCATCAAACCGTTTGAGAAGTTAGCGTGCATTCCCGAGCCATTCCAATCCAACTCTTTACCCAGTGGTTTTGGATGCAAGTCAACAACAACACCATATTTTTCAGCTGTTCTTTCCAGGAAGAAACGGGCAACCCAAATTTGGTCTCCGGCATTGTGTGCACCCTTAGCGAAAATCTGGAATTCCCACTGTCCGGCAGCAACCTCCGCATTGATCCCTTCAACGTTCAAGCCTGCTTCCAGGCAAATGTCAAAGTGCTCTTCAACGATGTCGCGACCAAATGCTTTGTCAGCACCTACACCGCAATAGTAAGGCCCTTGTGGAGCAGGGTAGCCATCAGCTGGGAATCCAAGCGGCTTATTTGTTTTAGGATCCATCAGAAAATATTCTTGTTCGAAACCAAACCAGAAATCTTCATCTTCCTCTTCAATGTGCGCTCTACCATTAGATTCATGTGGCGTGCCATCTGCGTTCAGTACTTCAGTCATGACCACATAGGCATTGTTGCGGTCAGGATCAGGATAAACTGCAACTGGCTTCAATAACAAGTCGGAAGCTCCACCTGTTGCTTGTTGAGTTGATGATCCATCAAATGACCATACCGGACAATCTTCTAATTTTCCACTAAAATTTTCTGCAATTCTTGTTTTTGCCCTTAAGCTTTGAGTCGGCTTGTATCCATCCAGCCAGATATACTCCAATTTTGATTTCATCTTGTTACAATTTATAAGTTAATGATGTATTTTTTTTAAAATTTGATGTCAAAAATAGAACGAACAGACAAAAATATAAATAATAACACGTCAATTTGTAAAAAGTTAATACAAAATTCACATAGACATTTGTTTTTTTTAGACACCCTGGTTTTTTGATAGGTGCGGCCTTCTAAAGATATGTTTTGGAATCATTAGATAGATAAAAATATAATAGATCGAATAAGAATCAAAGTGTTTTTTGTCTGCGACCCCCTGTTTTATACGCCCTTGTGTTTTTTGCGAGCTGGCCTATTAAGTGTTAGTCAGAAAAAAAATCTGAATCGGATGTTTCAATTTGAATTGTCATTGCGTAATTTTATCTGATAGAAAGGTACTTATCCTGATGGATTACCTGATGTGATTCAAAACAAGGAATGAAAAACTTACAACAAGATAAATTCAACTTCAAATGACAAACATTGACAGAAGAAAATTTTTAAAGGCTTCCGGTTCAGCTGTTGCAGGTAGTATGCTTCTGCCTGCTTTTATTCAGTCGTGTCAGGGAAATCCTCTGTCTGCCGAAATCCAGGCTTACCTGGATCATTTTGGTGTGAACCTGCAGTTGCTAAAAAAAGTAACCGACAAGGCACTGAGTAAAGGTGGCGACTATGCCGACCTGTTTTTTGAACACAAGACCCTGAATAGCCTGGCTCTGGAAGACGGCCATGTGAACCGCGCTTTCTCCAATGTTGATTTTGGCGTTGGTATCCGGGTGCTGAAAGGCGATCAGACAGGTTTTGCCTATTCTGAAACCATCACTCCAGAGGCGCTGATGAAAGCCGCCAACACGGCTGCCAATATCGCCAGTGGGAGCAAAGCGGTACCTGCACAAGAGATTAAGGAAGCATTGCCAGCCGACTACTACGCCATCAACCGATCGTGGGAAGAGGTGACTGTTCCCGAGAAAATCCCTTTTATTCAGGCCATAAATGACAAAGTCTTTGCCATGGATAACCGGGTTTCCAAAGTTAATGCCAGCTTAACCGACGAAACAGCCTACGTTTTGTTTTTCAGTTCTGAAGGGATGATTAGCTACGATTATCGACCCTTGGTCAGCCTGGGAACATTTTGTGTGATGGAGAAAGACGGTCAGATTGAGAATGGCTATTCGTCCCGTTCGTTCCGTAAAGGGTTTGAGTTTTTGAACGATGCTGTCGTGGACGAGTTGGCACAGGAAGTGGTTGACCGTACTTCGCTGCTGTTTGAAGCGACCAAGCCAAAAGCAGGCGAAATGGCCGTGGTGATGGGAGCAGGCGGCTCCGGAATTTTGCTGCACGAAGCAATCGGACACACCTTTGAGGCAGACTTCAACCGGAAAGGAACCTCCATATTCGCTGACAAAATGGGCAAAAAAGTAGCCGAAAGCTTTGTAAATATTAT
>JAGXIR010000215.1 GCA_024635605.1 Sunxiuqinia sp. | reverse complement strand
TTTATTTTTCGGCTTATTTAGAAAATGGATTGCTCAACCAAAGATTCCTTCTTAACTTTCAGCGATCTAAAATCCGAATCCTATGAAATCGTCCAAGCTCGCAGAAAACAATTGGAAAACCATCCAAAATCAAGTCGTTGATTTGGTGGTTCTTCCGTGGGGAGCAACCGAGGCTCATAATTACCATTTGCCTTATGCCACCGATAATTACCAGGTAGAAGCCATTGCTGCCGAATCGGCCAAAAAAGCCAATGAACAAGGCGCAAACGTCGTGGTATTACCAACCATTCCTTTTGGGGTGAACACCGGACAGTCCGATATCAAACTAACGATCAACCTGAATCCATCAACCCAAACCAAAATTTTGTTTGATGTTGTAGAAAGCCTCAACCGGCAAGGCATCCATAAATTACTGGTCATGAATGGGCATGGCGGAAATGACTTCAAACAAATCATTCGTGAGGTGAATTATCGTTATGCTGACATGTTTATCTGTGCCAGCTCTTGGTTTAAGATTTCGGAGCGAAACGATTTTTTTGATATTCCGGGCGATCATGCTGATGAAGCGGAAACCAGCCTGATGATGTATTTACAACCGGATCTGGTTTTGCCGCTCAACGAAGCCGGAAATGGTGAAAGCCGGAAATTCAAAGTACAGGCGCTGAACGAAAACTGGGCCTGGGCCGAAAGGCAATGGAGCAAAATAAGCCAGGACACAGGTGTTGGCGCACCTCATTTGGCCACGGCCGAAAAAGAAAAAGCCTATATGGAACACCTGGTCGAACGCTACAGCCTCTTTATGCTGGACCTATGCCAACTCGACCTTAAAGATGATCTATACGAGTGACTGAATTCTGGTTGCTGGATGACTTATGAAATTCAATCCTTGTCGCTTGAGGCTTGCAGCTTTCTGCCTGACAACTGAGAACTGAGAACTACCTACTGGCTTCCAGTTCCAATTCTTCCTTCCCGAACTGCTCAAAGGCGTTAGCGATTTGCTCAGGGCGCCCCATAATGTATACCGTGTCGTCCATTTCCAGCTTCTTGTTTCCATCGGGATGCTCAATCAGCTTATCCCTCCGGAGAATAGCAACCAAAGTCACACCAAACACTTTGCGGAACTTGATTTCGCCAATGGACTTGCCAATCACAAATGACCCTTCGCGAACCTTGAGTGCCATAATTTCCAGGTTTGGCAGTTCTTTAAACAACTCATCCGACTGGTTCGTGGTATCGCGGAAAATGCCGTAATGATCGTTCCTGATTTTGGCAATCACCCGGTTGATTTCGCGTTGCGGAACGAGCCGTTTTCTCAGCACCCGTTCAAACAAATCAATCGCGGTTTCAAACTCTTCGGGGATGACCTGGTTAGCACCCAGCTTATATAATTCCTCAATGTCCACGACCTTTTTGGTCCGTACAATGATGAAAATATGCGGATTCAACTGACGAATCTTATCGACTACCGACATCGACACAATCAGGTTTCCAACCGAGATCACCGCCACATCAGCTGTTTTGATGTGTGCTTTCTCCAGAATGGGCTCATTGGTGGCGTCGCCGTAAATCACGGTCTCTCCTTTTTCCTGCAATTTCTTGACGATGCCCGGATCAAAAATGATTGAAATGTAGGGCATCTTCAAATATTTAGCCATCACCGACAAGTTAAGCGAACGCGAATCCTTCCCGACAAACACCACATGGTTTTCCATTGCCGGCAGTTCAACCTGCGGAAGGGGGAACAAGCCTTCCACCCAAATTTTCGGGATAGGCAATTTCAACATCACATCGGCCACCGGACGCGAAATCATCATCAAAATTGGGGTGACCGACATACTGATAATGGCCACAGCAAGAAACAATTGATAATAATAATCTGGAATGATGTTATACTTCAAACCGGACTGGGCAAGGATAAACGAGAATTCACCCACCTGGCAGAGGGCAAAGCCAACCATGATGGTTCCCCGAAAGGTATGTCCGAGAACAAAAGCAGTTCCCCCGGCAATCACCATTTTGATGACCAGCACCAGCAAGACCGTGGAGAAAACCAGCACCAGGTGGTCGGCCACAAAGCTCAAGTCGAGCAGCAAACCAATACTAACAAAGAAGAAGCTTGTGAAGGTGTCTTTAAATGGAATTAAGTGACCGAAAGCGTTAGCGCTATACTCCGACTCCGAAATCATCAAACCTGCCAGGAAAGCACCAAACGCCAGCGAAATGCCCATCTCCGAAGTCAGCAAAGCTACCGACAAACAAATGGCAAAGATACTCATCATAAACAGTTCCTGGTTTTTGGTGTGCGCCACCAGCTGCAGTAGTTTCGGCATAAGCCAACGGTTGCCGACATACACTAAACCCACCAGCACAACGGTTTTGCCCAGTAGTGGTAGCAATTGACTGCCTGCATCCGAAGCCTCACTCCCGAGCATGGGGGTAAACAGTAGCAGGGGAATCAGGATCACATCCTGAAAGATGAGAATTCCCAACACCGTACGTCCGTAATTCGACGTAATTTCGGAGCGTTCCTGCATTAGTTTCAGTACTACCGCAGTACTGCTCAAAGCCGTAAGGAAACCCACAAACAACGCACCCGGCCAGTCGAGGTTGTACAAACGAGCCACCAGCATGGTGATTCCGGCGGTCAAAATGAGTTGCATGAACCCGCCAAAAAAGACAATTTTTCGAATTCGGAATAAATGGTTGATGGAAAACTCCAGTCCAATGGTAAACATCAGCAAAATGACGCCAATTTCAGCCAGCAGCTCAATCTGGTGGTTTGAGCCAACAATGCCCAGTAAATAAGGGCCGGTAATCACACCCGTGAGTAAATATCCAATGATGGTTGGCACCTTAATCTTTGTAAATAAGAAGTTTACAAAAGTTGACAGGGCAAAAATGATGACAATATCTTTTAACAGGGGTAACTCCATAGTTTAAATTTTTATCTGAGAAAAACAACGTTAGACATATCGGCCAAATTTTCACCCTTAAAGTACAACATTTTCTTAATTATTCCATTGTCAATGCTGATCTGCGAAGCTCATTTTCATTCATATTCTACAGAAAATAATCGAAGAGGCAATTTGCAGTTTGGTGGAAAACACATTGCCCAAAAGCGCTCAAATAAAGAACAATCTTAACGCTGACTATCTCCGAGGCAGAGTCCCGAGAAATTATTTGATTAAAAAGACAGCCAAATCAACGCTGGTTTAGGTGGTATGCAATTTTCTGAAACTGCAAAAAACAAAATTTTGAATGGTATTGAACGGGGTTTCATGATCGACGGTAATACATTTAATTTTTTCGAAAACTGTTTTTAACCGCTTCGTCATCGAGCTTTCGGAATAACGCCGAATGTTGATTCCACTGCATTTTTCCGGCCCTTGTTCCGAAAAAGTTCCAATAACCAGAATTCCATTTGGCTGAATGCTTCGCTGTGCGGTATCGAGGTAGCTCGAAATCTCCTCTTCTTGGGTGAAAAAATGAAACGCTGCACGGTCGTGCCAAAAGTCGTACTTTTCGTCAGACTGAAAAGTCGCGACATCGGCTACAATCCATTTCACCAATGAGGCTCTGTCTCCCAAGCGTTCCTTCGCTCGCCGGATCGCCGCCTCTGAAATGTCCAACACCGTCAAGTCGCAATAGCCCCAGTCAAGCAAATGATCGACCAATAAACTGTCGCCACCGCCAATATCTATAATTTTAGCCTGCTTTGGCACCTTGAAATGTTTGAAAAAGTCGAGTGATGTTTCGGGCACCCGCTCAAACCAACTCAATTCGTTCAGCGATTTGTTCTGGTAAATATTCTCCCAGTGTTTTTTGCGATCAGGATTATTCATTGTCATTGGTTAGCTGATTCCTGCAATATTAACAATTCTAATCAAAAAAGGAATCCAATCGTTATCGTATCGACCATCCAACTATCTGAGGATTCAGCCGGCTAATCCAGTTTGAGCACAGCCATAAAGGCATTTTGTGGTACTTCTACGTTACCCACCTGCTTCATCCGTTTCTTACCTTTTTTCTGTTTTTCGAGCAACTTGCGTTTCCGCGAAATATCCCCCCCGTAACATTTGGCTGTTACGTCTTTCCGAACGGCTTTCACGGTTTCGCGCGCAATAATTTTGGCACCGATAGCCGCCTGAATCGCAATATCAAACTGCTGACGCGGGATCAGCTCCTTCAGTTTTTCGCACATGCGGCGCCCCATGGGATACGCATTGTCGAAGTGAATCAAGGAGGAAAGCGCGTCCACCATTTCGCCGTTCAGTAAAATATCCAGGCGCACCAGTTTGGCTGGCTTGTAGCCCGTAATGTGGTAATCGAACGAAGCGTATCCTTTCGATATGGATTTCAGTTTATCGTAGAAATCGAATACTATTTCACCCAGCGGAAGGTCGAACGACAATTCGGCCCGCTCGGCAGTCAGGTAATTTTGGTTGATCAGTGTTCCGCGTTTGTCCAGACACAAAGTCATCACCTGGCCAATAAAATCGGACTTAGTAATGATCTGAGCACGGATATAAGGCTCATCAATATCGTCAATCGTAGTGGTGGCCGGCAAGCCCGACGGATTATAAACCGTAATGGTTTCGCCACTGGTGGTGTGCACTTTGTACGACACGTTGGGCACGGTGGTGATGACGTTCATATCGAACTCGCGATCGAGCCGTTCCTGGATAATTTCCATGTGCAGCATGCCCAAAAATCCGCAACGGAATCCGAAGCCCAAGGCAGCTGACGATTCCGGTTCGTAAGTAAGCGAGGCATCGTTGAGCTGTAATTTTTCCATCGCTGAGCGCAGGTCCTCATAGTCGTCCGAATCAATGGGATAAACCCCGGCAAAAACCATCGGCTTCACTTCTTCAAAACCTTCAATGCCTTTCGGACAGGGTCGGGCTTTGTGCGTCAGGGTATCACCCACCTTCACTTCCTTGGCCGTTTTAATACCTGAAATGATGTAGCCCACATCACCGGTGCTCAGCGTCTTTCGCTTTTCCATCGCCAAGCGGAGCACACCGACTTCATCGGCATGATATTCTTTTTTGGTGTTGACAAATTTCACCAGATCACCCTGGTTGATAGTTCCGTTGACAATCTTAAAATAGGCAATCACGCCACGGAATGAGTTAAACACTGAGTCGAAGATCAAGGCTTCAAGCGGCGCTTCCGGATCGCCTTTGGGAGCCGGAATCACTTTAACAATCCGTCGCAGAATTTCAGCAACCCCTTCACCGGTTTTGCCGCTGGCGCGGATAATATCTTCGTGGTCGCAACCAATCAAATCGATGATCTGGTCTTCCACCACTTCGGGCATGGCATTGGGCAAGTCCATTTTATTCAGAATCGGAATGATCTCGAGGTCGTGCTCAATAGCCAGGTAAAGGTTCGAGATGGTTTGCGCCTGGATTCCCTGGGTGGAATCGATGATCAGCAAAGCCCCTTCGCAGGCCGCAATGGATCGCGACACTTCATACGAAAAGTCAACGTGTCCGGGCGTATCAATCAGGTTCAACACATACTTTTGTCCATCCTGCTCATAATCCATCTGAATGGCATGGCTTTTAATGGTAATACCGCGTTCCTTCTCCAGATCCATGTCGTCGAGCACCTGGGCTTTCATATCCCGTCCGCTAACGGTATTGGTCACTTCCAAAAGTCGGTCAGCCAAAGTACTCTTCCCGTGGTCAATATGTGCGATAATACAAAAGTTGCGAATGTTCTTCATCGATAAAAAGCTTTCTGTCAAT
Source organism: Sunxiuqinia sp. (assembly GCA_024635605.1). GTDB lineage: Bacteria > Bacteroidota > Bacteroidia > Bacteroidales > Prolixibacteraceae > Sunxiuqinia. The sequence goes on along the minus strand of JAGXIR010000215.1, from coordinate 10,553 downwards.
TACTCCGTGTACGGTTGGCCGCAAAGATATTCAAAAATTGATAACTATAATAGAAAGCCGATTCCGTTAAGAAAGTTTAATAATTTCCTAAGTTTTCCGCACAACCGTTTCGAATAAGGAAGTGAAAAAGTCAAGAAGCATGTGATTTCGATTATCTTTGCAGCGCCTAATATTTAGTTTACCCATGAAAGATTACCTGATCTACGGCATCGGATTTCTAAGCCAGATTTTGTTCTTCGGAAGAACCATCATTCAGTGGTTTAAGTCGGAGCACGAAGGGAAAGTGCTATCTCCCACCCTGTTTTGGAAAATCAGCCTGCTGGCCTCCGTTCTGATGCTCACCTACGGAATCCTGCGAAACGATGCCGCCATCCTGATCGGACAGATCCTGGTTTACTTTATTTATGTGCGCAACATCCAGCTAAAAAATGACTGGAAACCGATGTCCTTATTCATGCGCACCGGTATTTTGCTGACTCCCGTGGTCATTCTGGGCTACCTGTTTTTCGGAACGGAATATTCGCTGGCCACGTTTTTCAACAATGAAAAGAATCCATTGTTATTGATGATTTGGGGAATCGCGGCACAGATCGTTTTTATCTCGCGGTTTTTCTACCAGTGGATTTATTCTGAAAACCGGAAAGAATCCATTCTGCCGCTGGGATTTTGGATCATCAGCATCGTTGGATCGGCCATGAATTTTACTTATGGAGTTTTCCGGCTCGACCCGGTATTGATGGCTGCCCACAGTTTAGGCATGTTTGTGTATCTTCGGAATATTTTGATTCATTATAACAGACGAAGCCTGTTTAGTCGTTTAAAAATCCCGGTTTTAAACAAGCTCATTGCGTTTGTTTCGGGGAAAATAAAATAAAATTTAAAGCGTATGCAATCAACCATCCTTGTCACCGGATGTGCCGGTTTTATCGGATCACATTTAACTGAAAAGTTACTGGCCAATGGCAACCAAGTCATTGGAATCGACAATTTCGACCCGTTTTACGATCGCCAAATAAAGGAACGTAACCTATCAGCTTTTAAGAATCATCCCAAATTCCGTTTTATTGAAGTTGATTTGGCTAATCTGGACGCGTTAAGCCAGGAACTGAAAGACGACTCCATCGATGGGATTGTCCACCTGGCCGGAAAAGCCGGGGTTCGACCATCCATCGAAGATCCGCAGGGATACATTCGGGCCAACATTCTGGCCACGCAAAATATTCTGGATGTCATGAAAAACAAAGGCATTAAAAAGATGGCCTTTGCCTCATCTTCGTCGGTTTATGGCAACACGAAGGAAACGCCATTCTCCGAAGAGCAGGATGTGAGCCGCCCAATTTCGCCCTACGCGTTTAGCAAAAAAGCCTGCGAACTGATCAATTATACCTACCATGCCTTGTATGGATTGGACATCATTAACATGCGCTTTTTTACCGTATTTGGCCCGCGACAACGTCCCGACCTGGCGATTCATAAATTCACCAAGCTGATCCTGAGTGGTCAGGAAATCCCCATGTTTGGCGATGGCAGCACCTCGCGCGACTACACCTATTACGAAGATACGGTGGCCGGAATTCAGGGGGCCATTGATTACCTGAATACCCACGAAACGGTTTACGAAACCATCAACCTGGGCAACAACCAACCGGTGAAATTGACCGATATGATTGCCGCCATAGAAAAGGCATGTGGCGTAAAAGCCAACATCAAGCAACTGCCCATGCAAGCAGGCGATGTGGACATTACCTTTGCCAACATCGAAAAAGCTAAAAAACTCTTTGGCTACAACCCGCAATATTCCTTTGAGGAGGGCGTACAAAACTTTGTGGATTGGTATCGTGAAGTCCACGCCATCTAAAAAGGTGTTTGTTCCGGAAAGTGTTTTTCCGGAACAAACACCTTTCGGTTTAGGTCAGCAATTGAGTTTTCCGGGTGTACACTTCCTTCAGTGCACCCCAAAAAATGAGTGAAAAGATAAACAGAATGGTGCCATAAACCGGGGCAATCATACTTACCTTTAAACCGCCTGCAACCAGGGACGGAGAAATATCGCCGGCAGCTTCAATGGCATTGAAAGCGCTAATCAGTCCGATAGCCTGCCCCAAAAATCCGGTGACAATCGCCAAACTTCCAAAGAGCAAAATTAAGCCCAAGCCGCTTTTGGTGACTTTGCCCTGCACAAAAAAGTGAAGAACCTTTTGTGCTGTAAAAACCAGCATGCCAACTCCCCAGATGGTGACAATCGCCATAAACAGGGGGCCTCCCATGTAGAATAATTCAAATAGTTTCATGATCGTTAAATTTAAGGTGAAATAATGAAAGCAATAGTACGCTTCCTGGTTTTTTACATCGAATTTTATCGATCAACGACATGAATATTGAATGAAACGACCACGAGCGACACGCCCGGCGTCAAAGTAACGATTGGTTGCATTCAGGGGCGATTGGAGGTTATTCGTCGACATTCTTTCCGTTTCATCCTATTTTTTCAGTAATTTGAAGCCTCGATTGAACGAAAATATGAAGATCATTCCAAAAACAACCTCAGCCCAGCTCGCTCCTGCAAAATTGATGAAAGCCTGGCAGCATCTCCTGTTTTGGGTGATTTCGTATCTCTTTTTTATTTTGTTCTTTGGACGTGCCAACCGCGATTATCAAACCACCATTATTTTTGCGTCGCTCCTATTTCCACTGGCCATGGGCACCAGCTACTTTTTAAATTATTACCTCATCCCGCGGTTTTTATTCAAGGGAAACCACTGGCAATTTTTGCTGTTTCTGGCCTATACCTTTGTGTTTACGCTCTGGGCCGAACTGGTCATTAGCATGTTTGTGTTTGTCATTGTCAGCGATTTTCAGTTCTACAAGCTCGATCCCACGTCGTTCGACGTGGTTTTCCTGTTGGTCGGGCTGTACTTCATCATTCTGGCTTTTGTCGCCATTGAACAGGTTAAGCGGGCTTTCGAGATTAAAAAGGAAAACACGCGGCTGGAAAAAATCCAGTTGGAAACCAACCTCAAACTGCGGGAATCGGAGTTGAAATTACTGCGGGCACAAATCCATCCGCATTTTCTTTTTAACACGCTCAACAACCTCTACGGATTAACGCTTGAAAAGTCGGACCTGGCACCGGAGTTGGTGTTAAAGTTGTCGGATTTGATGGACTACATGCTTTACAGGTGCAACCGTGCCAAGGTGAGCCTGAAAAGCGAATTGGCACACCTCTGCAACTACCTTGAAATTGAAAAACTGCGCTACGGAAATCAACTGAAGCTTGAATTCGTTCTTGATGGAGAGCCCGATCAACTGGAAATTGCCCCCATGCTGTTGCTGGCATTCTTTGAAAACGCGTTCAAACATGGTGTCAGTAAGTCGATTCAGAATCCGTTTGTACACATCAACCTTCGCATTGATGGCCGGCAATTCAACCTTCGCGTTCGCAACAGCCGCAACCCTGCACTCGATAAAAATGAAGATTACACCGAGGGAATCGGCTTGAAAAACGTACAAAAACGGCTGGAGTTAATTTATCCCAACGCGCATCAGTTGGAAATCATTCCCGGTGACCATACCTTTGAAATTAAACTTCGATTGAGACTGGACACGATCACGGAACTTCAAAACGAAAACCAATGGACGAACTAAGCTATAACTGCCTGATTGTGGATGATGAACCGATTGCCATCCGGGTAATTAAAAACCACTTGTCGCAGTTTAAAAATTTGCGACTGGCAGGCGAATGCACGCATGCCATCGATGCCATTGAAGTCTTGTCGAAAACCAAGATCGATTTGCTGTTTCTCGACATCCAGATGCCGCAAATCACCGGGGTCGAATTCCTGAAAAACCTGAATCACCCCCCCAAAGTAATCTTCACAACAGCTTACCGTGATTATGCCATTGAAGCTTTCGAGCTGGACGTGGTGGATTACCTGCTCAAACCCATTTCGCTGCTACGATTCTCCAAGGCCATCAACCGATTCTACCAGCGAATCAAAGAAGTAAATCCATCATCAGCTACCGGACTGAATCAAAACCTAGAGGCAGATTATGTGTTCTTAAAAGTCGACAAAAAACTACATAAAGTCTTGTTCAATGAGCTTGTGTACCTGGAGAGTTACGGCGACTACGTGCTGATCCATACCGAAAAAGACAAGATCACGGTCAAGGAGCGGATCAGTCACCTGGAAGAACAGCTACCCAAAAAGCGATTTCTGCGCGTGCACCGGGGTTATATCATTTCGATTGACAAAGTCACCTCCCTGCTTCCTGGACTGGTTGAACTCGGCCCCCACAAAATTCCTATCGGACGCAGTTATAAAGCCGAAGTGGATAAACTGATTGCCAAAGGTAGTTAGCCTGATACGCAAATATGATGAGTCACAAGAACTACTAAATTTATTGGCTTCTCCGAGAAAAATCGGTTACCCTGAAAGGGTTATATGTCAATAGCCCCAGGTGGAGTGAAACGGAACCCGGGGTTGAATGGTGGGTAGATAGGCAAGGCGCAATCACCAGGTATTAGAATGCCCCCAGCCGGCATGCGCCGCATCGCAAAACGTTTGTCTATTCTTCAGGCTTTAAACTACCACTATATTCGCAGGCAGATCCTGATCCGGCGGTTGCCGGACAGGAAGACTCGTCTGTCAGCGGGCTTAGTCGGCCTACGAGGATTTGGCTTTGGAAAACAAGGGAAGGAAACAGCGATGGCACCAGCTAAGAAAACGCAGTTTGACGATCGGGTATTCCTGATCGGAGTTCGTTTTCGGGGCGTGACTGACCCGTAGTTTTCCTGCCAAAGCATCGTCAGCCTTGATCTTTTTTGGTTCCTTTTTGGTATCAAGACAAAAAAGGAACTGGGGCTTGGGGCAAAGCCCCACCATTGCATTTGAGTTCCGAAGTGCTCTGGGAATTCCTGACCCAGCCGGTTTCGGCCTGCCACTTGATCATTCTGTAAAAAAATGATCTCCATCTGATTTTCTGATTCGGCGAATCATACAAATGATTACATTTACCGCCTCAATTTATTTTGCTTTTGTGGGGTATACCATACAATGATCAAAAAAATAAAACGCGTGCAAAAAGTGCTGAAAGAAGCTTCGTTGCACACCGCGCAATTTCAAAAAGCCAGTCAGATGGGATGTCCGTCCGGCTGTTCGCTCTGTTGCCTGAAGAAGGATATCTTTGCCAGTCCGCTGGAGTTTTTGCCGTTTGCCTACCATTTGTACAAGGCCGACAAAGCCGATGCCTTTTACGACGAGCTGGAGCTACGACCAGACAACACAATCTGCGGCATCTTTACACCGCTCAGTCTTGATGGCTGGGGCTGCACCGAATATGAATACCGCGGGCTGATTTGCCGTTTGTTTGGCTATTCCACCACTTCGGACAAAATGCACCAAAAGCGCATGGTGACTTGCAAAACTCTGAAAGAAACTACGGCTTATCAACAGGTGAAACCCGTTCAGTTGATTCAAGCCCCGTCGTTTCAAGATTACTACATGCAACTGGCAGCCATCGATTTTCAACTGGCCAACGAAAGTTTACCCATCAACCAAGCCATCAAACGGGCCATCGAACTGGTAAGCACCTATTATTCGTACCGCGGAAATAAGAAACCGGCGTAAGAAAGGTTCGGCCCCATAGGGCAACTGAATGATGCTGCAAGGCCGAACGTATCAGAGGGCAAGCCAAAGATGCCATCACTAAGCTCCGGATTCAACTGGAAAAAAACACCATCAGTAACAGAATGCAACATAAAACGATCGGGCTTTAGCCCAAAACTTGCTTAGCAAAGAGCTGAAGCCCTGTAGTTGTCCGACAATCAGCACCCATAGTATGAAACCGGTGACTGAGGAAACCTGCTTGCCGGTTGCCTTGTACAGGCCGACCAAAAGCCAGATAATGACGTCCGATAGCCAGGCGAACTCGACAAGTCGCCAGAACCACTCGGCGGAGATCCGAACGAAGTCGGCGAATGACAAGAAGTCAGTCGCGGGAAGCCAGACGAACTTATAGACTGATTATTTAAATCCACGTTTTCTCCACTCACCGATCATTCAAATTTTATTTCTAAATTTAACAGCCGTTTATCTGAACAATGGATAAAATACTAGGACATTAGGCAGCATATAGCCAGACGATGATTCATATTAAAAATATTTAGGCGTGAGATTAGCACTAATTACCATTCTAATTCTTGGAAGAGTAATACAAACATATTCGCAAGATATTGAATTGCTTACTAAGCAAACGAAGAATCCGAATTCGACGGAAAAATATTCTGTTCTGAAAAATGATGAAAATGTCAAGCAGGGATTATATGAAAAACGACTATCAGACAATCGTTTAATACTTAAAGGCTATTATTCAAAAAATAAAAAGGACAGCCTCTGGGTTTCCTATAATCCGAATGGTATTGATACGACATCGATTCGCAGGTATACTGACGATAATCCAAGTGGAATGTGGACAATCTATGATGACCAATGCAGAGTAAGATACAAATTTGATTATTCAAAATATGATGTGGTTGAATATAACTGGTATGCGACATCAAATGAATATCCCATTTTAAACGATACTATTTGGACAGTGAGTAACATTGATAGCCCTCCTTTGATTATTGGAATAGAGAGGCCTGAGCAATTACTTTACAGTTATTTGAGATACCCATTGAGAGCATTTGAAAAAGGTATTTCCGGAAGAGTGTTAATTTCATTTACAGTCGACAAGGATGGTACAGCATGTGATTTCAAAGTAGTGGAAGGCGTGTATCGAGATTTAGATACCGAAGCATTAAGAGTAATGAAATTTCTTGAAGGTAATTTGTTTCCAGCTAAAAAAGATGGACAAGCAATTACTGTTGAGTATTTTATTGCGATAAATTTTGTACTGACATGAGAATTCGAAAATTATGCTACATAGTCGAGTGGAAAGCTGGTGATCGCCGCTCGCGCCCATTTGTAATCAGTGTGCCACTCGAAAGCGTTGAAAAACCATAAATGGCATCCGCTGGCTGGCGAACAAATTTGCGTAAGCAGGGGAAAGCATTTGGTACAAGCTGCACTCAGCGGGTGACTTCGAGCCACCCACTGAGTAACAGCCCAGACTGGAGAAAATTAGCGCAAGCTGCAAACATCGGCACCGATGAATTTGCAACTTGCGCTATCGCTAATCAGGTTGAATCAGTGACTGATTCAAACATATCAACACAACCAGTCTATTTCACTAAATTTTTAAACGCCGATCCAAAAATTAAGTAACTGGTATTTCCGCCAATCGTGCCTTCATTTTGTCCCCACAAAAATGGCCAGTCGTCGTAATTTTCAAAGTGGTCGGGTTGCCGGAATAAGATGCCCGGAGCAACATTTCCCGGAATAAATGAAAAATCGGCCCGGTTATTTCCATAGAACACAGCTTTTGGACGGGCAGCACCCACCGCTGCGACTAACGAATAATTGTGATACGGATGGCAGCCAAACAGCCAGTTGGTGGTTTTGAAAGCATGGCAAGCGTCTATAATCTCAGGAAAATGTTTGTTGGCAAAGCAAATGGTGGTGCCAAAGTTCACCACGCCTCCTGCTCCTGCCCAGTTGCCAAGGCCGATTGGAACTCCGTACGGATTATCATTTTCAAGCCCGTCGATGTATTCTTTATACTTGACAACATACGGCCTGAGCTTTTCTTTGTAAGATGCCTCCATGTGCGGGATGGCGTGCAGTGCTGTTAAAATGGTGCTGCTTACGTTACGATCAAGTGCAGGCCATAACAGTTCCTGGAAATTGTCGAGGTATTCCTGCTCCCCGGTTGAAATATACAGTTGAAGATTGGTGCCCAGATTGGCTGATCCGCGTCCCCTGTCAGTCCGGTCCTCCGGCTGATCGGCAAGCAATTCCGTTGCCTCGTTCAACAATCTCTTCGACTGCTGCAACGCTCTTTCCGAAAGATCGTCGTTATATCCCTTCAACGCCCGGCTTGCTGCCGCAAACATGGTTGCAGCCCTAAGATCGAGGCCGGGATTGCGGCTTGTAAACGCCCACATATCATCCTTAACTCCGCTCGACCGACCGTCAGAGGCTACTTCGTATGGACCAAGGTTTGGATTATACGGAAGGCCATCGGTTAGTGAGGCTGCGTCGCCAAGGTGGTGGTAATTATCGAGAACGGAGTTGGAAAGCGTTTGTGCCATGTGCCCAATAATCTCTGCCTGGGCCACCAGGTTCATTGTTCCATGCTCGATAAACTGCAACACATCTGGCGTCCCGTCCGGACGGTGAAGATCGACATAGCGTTGCTCCTGATCAACAAAAGTCTGATCGCGCAGGGGTTTAAAATATTCCCATGTTTGCACAAAGTTCTGCACCACGCCAATGTTCGATCCGGTCTCAATATCAAAATCACCGGCATCGAAAAAGCCGCCAATGTTTAATCCGGGAATCAATTCCAACGCTTTATATTTGGTATCGGTTGTTGGCCCTTGTCTGTGGAGGTCAAAGTGATCAGTGTTTGGCGGAGCTTGGAGATAACCGTCTTCAAAAGGCTCACCATGCCACACCCGGTAAGCCTCGTTCACAAACATGTGGTTCATATGTATTGGAATCCAAATATCACTCGTGGCGTCGGTAATCTTATCGTAAACGTTATCTTCAACTAAGAAGTTATTTGTTTTAAAGTCGCCATACTGAATGTAGTATATCCCGGGTGTGTTAACGGAAGAAAAATCAAATTTCACGTAGTTATATTTATAATAGTCGCCCCAGGGTGCGATGTTCCCACTGAATGCTTCGACCGCTTTGCCGTCGGCGTCAATTTTATAGAGCGATGCTTTTGCAAGAGGTTTATCCTTTTTGTCGAGTTCAATAACCGCGACTTTGGGCTGTGAAGGAAGGTAGCCCACTTGAGAGAATCCGATATTCGGCTCTCTTACCCATCCGTTCATGGCGTTTGGTTCAACGGTCCAGCTTAAAACCTTGCCTGTTTTTCCTGCCGGAAGTAAACTGCGAACTACGTACCAGCCGTTTTGCGCCAGTACACGGCCGTCGAAAAGCATCAAATCAGCATCATGCGAGGTGATTTTTACCATACGCTCGGGATCTTCGGGAGCAAGAAGAAAGCTACGACCGGTTTCAAGAGGAAGCGGTTCGATAAAGCGACCGGTGCCCCTGTCGTCGGAAGTTACATACCCTTTGTATTGCTTGAGTTTTTGACTGTTGGGCCGCGTTACGGTGTTACCGACCACATAGCGGGAAAATCGGTTGATACGCCCATCCATCAAATAAGTCTTTCCCCAATATTGCGAGGGTAGAAACTCAAGATTAAATCCGGCGCTCCCTTCCAATTCCGAAGGAATGGGTTGATCAAGGTAAACAGCTATCTCAACACCTGTACCCTTTGCCGTTACAACCACCCGCGAATCAAAATCGTAATCTTCATATCTTAATACAGATTCAATGGTATTCGACTCCTGTTCAACGGTTCGGCTTGGTATTGCGGGAACCAAATCCCACTGCTCCGGTGTGTTGGAAAGGCGCACAGCACCGCCTTGCGCTGTTCTGACACCGTGGTGAATTAATTCTATCCCGGCAGTCTTCTCATCGTTGAAACCTCCGGTAAAAAGGTTACTGTACACAAGAACATTGACTCCTTGCGTCTCGAAATACTCCAAATCATTGAGGTGCAAATCCTGGCTCGAAGCATAATTGCATACCGCCGAAAGCAGCATTACAAGTGATAAAAATGGAAGTCTTTTCATGTAAAATCAGGTATTGGTTTAAATCTAAAAATACGTCGTCAATCTTATTTGGCATTCACGAAGAAAAGGGATGTTGTTGAATTCTGATTAAAAAAATAATCCGCTCCTGCTGCGGCTGGCAAGCGTAAAGATAAAAAAAATGGTCTAAAATGTTATAGAAGATAAAGTCAGATTGGAAATTTGTTCATATCCAAAACGCTTTGGCCAAACCAACCTTTTACAACAAACATTTGTACTTTTCGACAAATTAATTGAGTATTGGACTAAGGGAGCTGAGGATGATTTATTGCCAGCTGAGTTGTTAATTCGGGAAAAACGCATTTTACATGGCTTGCTTTTTCTGTCATTTAGTGACTGAGAAAGCCATAAGAGGGATCACTTCTATCTAGTAATCTAAATTCAGGTTGTATTATTTTAAAAGCTTTCCTTATTTTTGAGGCAAAACAGACATCATGAAAACCATACTGCTCAGTACTTTTTTAGCCTTTTTCCTGCTCAGCTGCCAAGCTCCGGAAAAAGAAATTTACCTGTTCTCCTTTTTTCAGGATAACGGACAAGATGGCTTGCACCTGGCCTACAGTTACGATGGCTACCATTGGGAAGCGCTGAACAACAACGAATCGTTTCTCACGCCTCAGGTGGCCGATGATAAGCTGATGCGAGACCCCTGCATCATTCCGGGGCCGGATGGCAAATACCACATGGTGTGGACGGTGAGCTGGAACGACAAAGGAATCGGTTATGCCTGGTCGGAAGATTTGATCAACTGGTCGGAGCAAAAGTTTATTCCGGTGATGGC
>JAGXIR010000214.1 GCA_024635605.1 Sunxiuqinia sp. | reverse complement strand
TGCTGGCCTCGGATGTTATTGCACGCGACCACGTGGTCTTAGGTCGCTATTTCAGAGAAAACAGAAGTTACATTGAATATGAAAAATTACCGCCTGAGCTGATTGAGGCTCTTGTTGCAACGGAGGATGTTCGCTTTTACAAACATTCGGGTATTGACCTGAGGGGACTGTTTCGTGTGGTGAAAGGCTTGTTAACAGGAGATGAAAGTTCGGGAGGGGGTAGCACCATCACCCAGCAGTTGGCCAAAATGCTTTTTCCCAGGCAGGATTTTGAGAATAAGCTTCAGTTGGTATTCCGCAAGTTTAAGGAATGGGTGATTGCCGTCAAGCTCGAACGGAGCTACACCAAAGAGGAAATCATGACCATGTATTTAAACAAGTATGATTTTCTGAATCTGGCTGTAGGAATTAAATCGGCTTCGCGCATCTATTTTAATATAGAGCCCGATTCGTTGCAGTTGCATCAGGCCGCGATGTTTGTTGGCATGGCAAAGAACTCATCGCTTTACAACCCGGTGCGGCGGCCTGAACTGACCAAGCAACGGCGAAATGTTGTGCTGGCTCAAATGGAAAAATACGGATATATTAACCAGCAAACTTTCGATTCGGTGAAGGTTTTGCCCCTTGGACTGGATTACCAAAAGGAAGATTTTAAGCGGGGTTTGGCACCTTACTTTCGTGAGTATTTGCGGATCACCATGGGCGCTTCAAAACCCGAACGCAGCCAGTATGCATCGTGGCAGCAGGTGAAGTTTAAAGAAGATTCGGTGGAGTGGGAAACCAATCCGCTGTTTGGCTGGTGCAAAAAGAATTTTAAACCCGACGGAACCAACTACGACCTCTATGAAGACGGGCTGAAAATTTATACAACCATTGACTCCCGGATGCAGCAGTATGCCGAGGAATCGGTGGAAGATCATTTGAAACTGGATTTACAACCTGCTTTTGACAAGCACTTGAAGCGATTGGACAACCCACCTTTTTCGGGTGATATGAGCGACAGTGAAGTGGATGACTTGTTAAACCGATCCATCCGGCAAAGTGAACGCTACCGGGTTTTGCGCCTTGGAGGAAAGAATTTTGATCAAATTAAGGAAGTTTTTAAGCAGCCGGTGGAAATGGAAGTATTCACATGGCAGGGCGACAAAGATACGATTATGAGTCCGCTGGATTCCATTCGGCATTACCTGGGGTTCTTTCGCTCCTCGTTTATGTCGATGGATTTGGCTACCGGCCAGGTTCGTGCTTATGTGGGAGGCCCCAATTACAAGCATTTTATGTACGACATGGTGAAAGGTGGAAAACGGCAGGTGGGTTCAACGGTAAAGCCCTTTTTATACACGCTGGCCATGCAAAACGGCTTGTCACCCTGCACCAAGGTGCCCAATGTGCGGCAACAATTTGTCATGCCCGACGGAACCATTTGGGAGGCAAAAAACTCCGGCCGCGACCGGGAAGGCGAGATGGTCACTCTGAAATGGGGACTGGCCCACTCGGTGAACCAGATTTCGGCCTGGGTGATGAAGCAGTTCAATCCAAAGTCGGTCGTGAACGTGATGAATAAAATGGGCGTTTACAGCCGTATTGACCCCGTTCCATCCATGTTTTTGGGAACATCGGACATTACCTTGTACGAAATGGTTGGTGCCTATGGTACTTTTGCCAACAAAGGTGTTTACACGCAACCCATTTTTGTCACCCATATCGAAGACAAGCACGGCAATGTCGTTTCCCGCTTTCGACCCGAGCGGCACGATGCCATTGACGAGCAAACGGCCTACCTGATGATTAACCTGCTGCAAGGTGTGGTCAATAGCGGATCAGGAGGACGCGTGCGCTGGCATCCGGTTTACGGGCAGATTGAAGGGCCTGTTGCCGGAAAAACCGGGACCACACAGAACCATTCCGATGGCTGGTTTATGGGAATTACACCGCAATTGGTTGGCGGCGTTTGGACCGGGGCAGACTTGAGGAGTATCCACTTCGATGATATTTCGACCGGGCAGGGTGCCAATATGGCTTTACCTATTTGGGGGCGATTTATGCGCAAAGTGTATGCCGATAAAACGCTGGAGTACGGGCCTGACCACGAGTTTGAAAGGCCCATGAACTTCATTATTGACCTGGATTGCGATGAAGAAAATGACACTCAAAAGAAGCCGGCTGAGTTTGACGATTTCTTTTAAACGATCAAAATCTCCAAAGCGAAAAGTTTGGATTGAACGATTTAGGATGGCTCGATTGGCCGTACAAGTCGACCAGAACTAGTCGAGGAAGCGTTTCGTCAAGTTAGTGTAGCTACCAATCCGGCGGTCGCGGAAAAAGGGCCAGATGCGCCGCACATCTTCCGAACGGGTCAAATCCACCTCAACGAGCAGGTTTTGTTCGGTTTCGGTGGTGGCCTGGCCGATGAATTCGCCTTGCGGCCCGCATACAAAACTGTTTCCCCAAAACTGAATTCCTTCGGAAAGCGATGACGGATCAGCTTCGTGCCCCACCCGGTTAACACTCACAACGGGTACGCCATTGGCAACGGCATGCGAGCGCTGAATGGTAATCCAGGCGTTGCACTGGCGATCTTTCTCTTCGGCATCGTCGCGTGGATCCCAGCCGATCGCGGTTGGATAGATCAGCAGTTCGGCGCCGGCCATGGCCATCAGGCGGGCCGCTTCAGGATACCACTGGTCCCAGCATACCAACACGCCCAGTTTGCCAACCGAAGTTTCAATGGGCTGATAACCCAGGTCGCCGGGGGTGAAGTAAAATTTTTCGTAGAAGCCCGGATCGTCGGGAATGTGCATCTTGCGGTACTTTCCGGCCATGCTGCCGTCTTTGTCAAACACCACCGCGGTGTTGTGATAAATGCCGGCGGCCCGTTTTTCGAATAAAGAAGTCACTAGCACCACCTGATGTTTCCGGGCCAATTCGCTGTATCGCTGAGTGGAAGGTCCGGGAATTGGTTCGGCCAGGTCGAACAAGTTCACATCTTCAACCTGACAGAAATAAAGGCTGTTGTGCAGCTCTTTCAGCACCACCAATTGGGCTCCCCGGCTGGCGCAGTCGGCAATGTTGGCCGCCAGCTTGCTGATGTTCTCGTCGGTATTCCCGGTATTTCGTTGTTGGACAAGTCCAATGTTCAGTTTATTTGTCGTCATGCTGTTTTTCGTTTTAATGCGTTACAAAACCCCTTCAGGAAACTGCATGCTGATGCAGTGAATAGAGCCATGCTGCTTGATGAGCGCGCGGCTGTTGATGGGGATGATTTCCCGTTCGGGAAATACTTGTTTCATGATTTCGATGGCTTCCGTATCCTGTTGTACTTCATAAACAGGGAGCAGGACCGCCTGGTTCAGGATAAGGAAATTGGCATAGGTGGCTGGCAGGCGCTCACCATTTTCGTCATATACCGGATCGGCAAAAGGCAGTGGCACCAGCTTAAAGGGCCGTCCATGCTGATTGGTTAGCTGCCTCAGTTCGGCTTCCATTTTCTGCAAGGCATCAAAATGGATGTCGGCTGAATCGGTGCAGCGAATGTAGGCAATGGTATCTTCGCTGCAAAAGCGGGCCAGCGTGTCGATGTGGCTGTCGGTGTCATCGCCCTCCAGAAAACCGTGATTGATCCAGAGCACTTTTTCGGCGCGCAGTATTTTTTTCAGAAAGAATTCAATTTCTGAGAGGCTCAGGTGCTCGTTCCGGTTTTTCGAAAGCAGACATTCGCTGGTGGTGAGCAGGCAGCCCGCGCCATTGCTTTCAATGGCTCCACCTTCGAGCGTGAAATAAGACAAATCCTGGGTGATGATTCCTTCGGCAAAGGTTTGCTGGCGGATTAAATTTGGGGTGATCTGGTTGTCGTGGGCGGCGGCAAACTTCATTCCCCAACCGTTGAAACGGAAGTTTAGCAAGCTTGGTTTTCCATTCTGAACTAGCGTGAGGGCACCGTGATCGCGCGCCCAGGTATCGTTGACCGGCATTTCGCGGATGATCAGTTGATCCGTTTCCTGTTGCAGAAAATCGGGTAGCGTGTTTTTGTCGCGACACACGACGAGCAGTTTTTCGCGCTTCAAAATCTCGCTGGCAATCTCCTCATAAACAGGCAACACTTCTTCCAATATGGAAGCCCAGTCCGTGTATTCGTCCGGCCAGGTCAATTGCACACCGCTTTGTTGGTGCCATTCTGCTGGCAAAAAAGAAACTTGTTGTTTCATTCGTAATTTACTGTTTGTTGTTCATTATTAGAAACCTCATTAAACTTTAATGGAAAATTCACCTTCGTATTTCCTTTTGTTTCCGGCATCAAAAATAGAATAAAAATGATTCATGAGAACAAGTCGATATGTTGGATGTTTTTAAGGTGTTGTTTTGGCAACTCTTTAATATCTTTAGTAATCGTTAGTCATTAAAATTTTAAAAGTTATGAAAAAGATTAAAAAAGTTTTTTCCGTCGGCCTGCTGTCGGCTGTTTTTTTATTGAGTAGCTGCATTGGCAGTTTCAATTTGACCCGAACTGTTTTGGATTGGAACAGGTCGGTTGGTGATAAATTTGTGAACGAGTTGGTGTTTTTAGCCTTAAACATTGTTCCGGTATACAGTGTCGCTGTTTTTGTTGATGCTGTTGTTTTGAACACCATCGAGTTCTGGACAGACGAAAATCCAATGACGATGAAAGCGGGGGAGAAGCAAGAAAAAATTGTTGAAATCGACGGTAAAACGTACCAGTTAACTTCGGAGAAGTATAAGATGACGATTGAAGAGTTGGGAGAAAATAAGGCGGCAACAGAACTGGTTTTTCGTGAAATTGATCAAAGCTGGTATCTGAAAAAGGGCAACAAATATCAGAAATTGGTTGAAGTAGAGCTGGGAGAAACCATGGAGGAGACTTCCTATCATGTCGTTCTTCCCGCGGGAACGATGAATGTGAAAAGTGGATTTGACAAGCTTGCGCTGAAAGAACAGTTAGAGCTTGCCGGGCAAATGGCTTTACAACCCTAGCAGTTGTTGTTAAGCCTACAAAGCAAGAGCGGGAATTGTACCATTTACAATTCCCGCTCTTGCCAGCTTTAGGAGGGTTTAATTGCCCGTGTTTACCTGGCTGACTATTTTGTCGTTCTTTTGTTGATCCTGCAATTGTACCGAATGCACCATGGCTTCCACCTGACGGAGCAGGTTTCGTTTGTCAAAGCGCGGTGCATAAACGTATCCATCCAGCATAATGATGCGGTTATTCTGCTCATCCAGTATCGTCAGGTTGATGAAGGGGCCACCCATGAAGTCGCCTTCCACTTTCCATAAACCACGTGTTTCGGCCGCGTAATTTCCCTGAAGCTCAAAGACATTGAACGTGGCGGGAAGCAGGTGTTCCGTCGTCATATAACTATCGTCTGCGGGCCCTTCAACATGAGCCTTCAAAATTGAGTCGCGTTTATTCAGAATATAGTTTTCCGTAAAAGTACTATCTGAAGTGTAGGGGTAAGTATGAATGAGTATTCCCTGGCTGATGTCCGGGGTTTCATAGCGCACCCAGGCAAAATCATCACGCTCTTTGGTGACCTTAAAACCCGGAGGAACATTCAATTCAATGTCAAATTTTTCGCGGATGACATTTTTTACTGCTTTGTCGTTGTATTTTCGATAGTTGATTTGTAGGCGGTCGCGCTCGGCACGCAGCATATAGGCCACAATTCGGTCTGAGTACTGATCAAATAGTTGGTGAAAGTCCTCGGTCGACTGCGCCTGGATGTTCACCACCGCTTGCGGCCATGCCCAGATGTCTTTTTTAAACTCGACTTTGGATGAATCAATGGTGGTTGAAATTTTTACCTGCACAATGTTTCGGCTGGTCTTAAAGATTTCTTTGAAGGCAGAAGGAGGAACCGCAATTAAATCGAAGACTGGTTCTTCCTGCGGCAATCCAAGCTGGGGTTGAGCCATCACTTCGCGAAAGCGCTTTCCCGTGGCACCTTCCCAGGTGGGCGTGGGGACTATAACAACCAATTCTCCGGCTTTTCCGGTAATTTTTTTGCGCATGTTGGTATTGTCGTCCTGACACGAACTCAGGACGAGCGAAAGGCTTACCAACAAAAATCCAAGGGTAACGATTCGTTTCATAATTAATGATGCTCTGGTTTGTAGCCAT
>JAGXIR010000213.1 GCA_024635605.1 Sunxiuqinia sp. | reverse complement strand
CACAAACTGGGAATTCTGACTTATGAGCAAACGAAAATGCTTTTCCTGAACTTTTATGACCCAGAAGCCGACGCCGATTTACTAGCCAGAATTGAGAACACGTTCCACGAGGTGTTGGATCACAATGAGCGTATTGCCTACCTCAGGGCCGGAGTGATCAACAAACTGGTGCATGAATGTATGGCAGTGTTCGAAGAAAACCAGGAAGCCATTCTGGAAGGCACCTTTCAAAAATCGCTGATCAGCCAGGTTCAAGGTTTGTCTAAAATAGCCATGGACGAAATTGAGGCGCTTTCCATCGATAAAATTTACAAGCACCGCTCGGTTGTTGAAGTAGAAATCTCGGGACACCAAATTATCGGAACACTCCTCGAATCCTTTATTGAAGCCATTCTTGCCCCGGACCAGGGATACGCCAAACGACTCATTTCGCTGATGCCCATCCAATACCGGGGCGACCACCAAACAACCTATGAAAAAGTGCAGTCGGTGATCGATTTTGTGTCGGGCATGACCGATCTGTATGCCTTGGATTTATTCCGAAAAATTAAAGGGATCAACCTGCCATCGCTTGGCTAAAGCTTGCGAAGCATCAGGTTTCGCCAGCGAACTTTTATGCCGCCGCCATCATGAATTTGCAGGGCAATACTTCCTTTGCCTTCCGCAATTTCGTCGTCGGTCATATCGCACATTTTCTGTCCGTTCAGCCAGGTAGTTACATGGCCCCCTTGAAGGCGAATTTTCATTTTATTCCACTCACCCATGTGCAGGTAACCTTCCTTCTCATCCGAAATCAGGCAAATCCAGCCGCGGCCATACGATTCATAAATACCGCCTGAATCATGGTTTGGCGGGGCCACTTCAACTTGCCAGCCGCTTACTTTTGTTCCTTCAAAAGTTGACCGAAAGAAGATACCGCTGTTTCCATTGGCTTCTTGTTTGAATTCCACTTCCAGTTCAAAGTCATCGTACCATTTTTCGGTTGAAAGGTAGCCGTACGCTTTGTCAGGTCCACTCTCACAAATCAACTCACCATCTTCGACATACCATTTTTCAGTTCCATGGATTTTCCAGCCATCGAGGTTTTCACCATTAAAAATTGCAACGGATTCACTTTGGGCAAACAATGGTCCTGCACAAAGCAGGAACAGCATCAAATACGTTAGTTTTAACATGTTTCTCAGAAATTAGTAACGTTTTATTTTGAAAGCTCACTCTTCAGCAAATTGACATTGTTTCGCAATTGCTCAATGGTTTCATCCTTGGATTGCAATTCAACTTTCAGCTTTTGTACGTCTGCTTTTACCGAAGCTAATTGTGCTGATAATTGCTCAATGTTTGCGTCCTTTTTATTTAGCTGCGACTCCAGCGTACTGTTGGCCTCGCGTTGGCGATTCAAATCAAACCGAACCTCCGTCAAATCGCCATTCAGCTTTTTTACCTGCGCCGAAAGACTCTGCTTTTCCTGCTGCAACGACCCGATTTCATCTTTGTAATTTGCCATCTGCTGGCTATACTGCCGCTTTTCGTATTCGAACGCATAGATTCGCTCTTCAATATTGGCGTCTTTCTCTTGCACATTGGATGAAAGGTCATTGATCTGACCATTCAATTCACTGATTAACTGATCTTTTTCAGCATTACTGCCCATCAATTCCGTTTTGGTTTGCTCATAATCAGCAATCAGCTGTTCAATCCGGTCTGATTTGGCATTGGTTTCATCCGTCAAGTCGCGCACCCGTTGCTCGGCTCTCAATTTAGATGATTCCATGTCCAGGTATTTCTTCTTCGACACACAAGAGGAAAATAAAATTGCCACACCAGCAATCAATATAATTAGTCTGCTTGTTTTCATGTTGATCATTTTTTTCATTTGGTGAGAAATTCAAGGACGTTTGAGCCCGGCTGTTTGTAAATTCAGGCAAATAAAACGTCCGATTTGTTTCATTTTAAACTATTTTTTCGTTGATTGGTCATTCAGGATAAATAACGTTGACAGCATAAATATGTTATTCAATTTGTACTTTTAAATTTGTTCTGACGTTATAAGCTAAAAATAGGAAAAACTCTGAGCTAAAAAAAAGACATCATGAGAAATATACTAATATCTTTCATTCTTCTGTTTAGTTTGCCTGCTGTGGCACAAATTCAAGCCCTGAAAGGACGGGTGGTTGACTCGTCAACGCAGGCCGGTGTAGCCTACACCAACATTGGCGTGGAGGGCACGTTCTACGGAACGGCCAGCGATGCGCAAGGATTCTTCGAACTAAAAATCCCGGAGGAATATAAAAACGAGAAGCTTTTCTTCTCAGCTGTTGGCTATCAAACTCAAATGCTTAACATTTCGGATTTGATGAAAAAAGATTTTTTGAAAATTACCCTTGCCGAACACACCTACAATATTGAGGATGTAGACATTGCCGCTCATTCTCGTGTTTTATTTCGGGTTATAAAAACGGCTGCTAAAAATGTTCCTGCTAACTTTCACCAGGGACCGTTGGGGGTGAAATTCTATTACGAAGAAGCGATGAAGCCCGACAACGACTCCACAGAGCAAAAAAGAGAAGCTGTTGTTGAATTGTACGACGAAACCGGCTACCGCTCACCTTCCATTACCGATGCATTCAACGAGCGCCATTATCAATTTAGTGAAGTACGAAAGAACTTTGATTCCTACTCCATTCCTACCGGGAAAACCGGCTTTGATGAGTTGATTGAAATGGATATTGCCCGATTATCGAACGGTATTTTTGATGAAAAACTACTGAACAACTTCGATTTAAAACTGGAAAGCATCACTCAATTCAACGGCGATTCGGTTTGGATGATCTCCTACAAAACCGAAAAGACCGACCTGGCACACACGGGCGACTACTACGCCACAAAGTATAACGGCATAATTTACATCAGTCAAAATAATTACGAAGTTCTTCGAAATGAATGTGTGGTGGAAGCCAGCCGGAACAACCCACACAACCGTTCGCTGGTCACTAAAAGCCAAGATCAAAGCCGGGTAAGCTACCATTTTACAGCAGTTTACCAACCACAAAACGGCAAATATTTCCTAAGTTACCTGGATTGCGACAAAGCCTTTGTTGACGCAAACAACCGGCCAATGACCTACAGCCGCAAAGCCAGCGCACTCGGAATCACTGACAGTCCGGCAAAAATAAGCGGAAAAGATTATTTTGAAGACGAAGCTTTTGTCGAAAGTTTTTGGAGCAGCTTTCAGCGTCCGGAATAAGCGCTGAATTTTATTTTTTAGTTTCAAACAGTTCCTTTTCATCCACGGCTTTAACCCGAATGCTGTCTTTCAAGGTTCGGCTCACGATGTTGTAGGGACCGGTAATCACCTCATCTTGATCTTCAATGCCTTTTAGAATTTCAATATTCAAGTTATCCTGAATGCCTGTTTCAACCAGTCGTTTCCAAGCCAGTCCATCTTTCAGCACAAAAATCACTTCTTCCTTCTCTCCTTGCCCGCCGGCCTCATCGGTGCTGTTCTTTTCGTCCAAAATACGTGTTGTAACAGCCTGAATAGGAACCGCAATCACTCCTTCGCGGGTTTCCGTCTGAATATCGACCGTAGCCGACATGCCCGGACGGAAAGGGTAAACCTTCATGGCCGAACTGTCAATCAGATCGAGGTAAGAGTCGCGAAGCAGCAGCACTTTGACATCAAAATTGGTGACCTGATCGGACGATGTACCCACCGTATTGGCCGAATTGGCAATCTCAGTAACGACACCTTTGAATTTTCGCTTCATATAAGCATCCACCTCAACCAAAGCAGTATCGCCTTTGGTCACTTTCACAATGTCATTTTCG
The DNA here is from genome assembly GCA_024635605.1 of Sunxiuqinia sp. Lineage (GTDB taxonomy): Bacteria > Bacteroidota > Bacteroidia > Bacteroidales > Prolixibacteraceae > Sunxiuqinia. The sequence goes on along the minus strand of JAGXIR010000213.1, from coordinate 1,543 downwards.
TTCACCTCAACTTTCACTTCCATTCGATCAAGGTTGGCCACCACCATCATCTCTGTTCCGGCGTACATGTTGGTTCCAACTACGCGCTCGCCTTTTTCCACATTCAGTTTTGAAACAATCCCATTCATCGGGGCATAAATCTTCGTTTTGGTCAACTGCTCTTCGGCTTCGGCAACCGATGCTTCAGCCGACTTAACAGCAAATTCGGCGGCCCGTACTTCGGCAGTAGCCACCTTGTAGGCAGCCTGGGCGGTTTCAAAGTCAGACTGTGGAACCGCCTGTTGGTCATACAATGTTTTGGTACGATTAAAAGCCAGCTCCCGCTCAATCATTTGTGCTTCGGTTTGTGCCAGGCGGGCTTTCGAAGAATTCAGAGCAGCCTCGGCCCGGTTCAGGGTCTGAATATAAATATCAGGTTTGATGACTACCAGCAGTTGACCTTGGTTGACCTCATCGCCTTCCTGAATGTCCATTTCAATAATTTCACCCGAAACATCGGGACTGATTTTCACTTCGGTTTCGGGCTGCACTTTGCCATTGGCGGTAATGAGTTCAGTAATGGTTTTACTCTCAATGGTCTGGGTCGTTACCTTCACCTCAAATTCCTTCCCAAACCATCCCTTCTTTTTACCAACAACCAGTAAAATGATGATGACAACCAGAAATACGAGTAAATAGGGAAGTAACTTATTTTTTTTTGTTTTTGCCATGATGGAGTTGTTTGGTCAGTTTTTGATACCTTTTTTTTGGTTGCTTAAAATTACACTAATTTAACAACTTATGACAAGCCATACAGTTGATTTTCAATTTTATTCGATTTCTGGCTGCAAAATACAAGCAGAAATCGGCACCCAAAAAATACCGTACAGGTCTATTTAAGAACCAGCCGGGCTGTTCTGCGGCTTTTTTGTTCCAAAAAGACTTGCCGGTTATGTTTCATTTTCTCCAGTGCATCTTCATTGTAAAACCGGATGGTGGCCAAAATCAGCCCGGTATTGTACAATACATCAAACTCTTTTCGTAGCTCAACAACCAGCGACTCCAGTCCAACTTCGGGCTCGTCAATACACAAAGAAAGGTCGATGGCCGACTGCTGAATCAGGTTGACTTTAATGCGGCGTTGCTTAAACAAGCTGAAAACTTCGGACAACTGATCGATACCAATAAAGGAGAAGTCGGAGGGCGACAAAGTAATCAGCGCCTGATTTTTCTTCAGAATGTAAATCGGCACCAGATCCAGCTGATGATCCACATCATGGATCATGGTTCCGGCCTGATCTGGAAAGTCAAACGGACGGACCAACAACGGAATTCGTTTATTACGCAGTGGCTTAATGGTTTTTGGATGAATGACTTTCGCGCCGGAATAGGCCAGCTCAATGGCTTCCTTATAGGACAGTTCTTCCAGCTTGACGGTATCTTGAAAATCAACCGGATCGGCATTGAGTACGCCTGGAACATTTTTCCAGATGGTTACGCTTTCAGCATTCAGTAGATTACCTAAAATAGCGGCGGTAAAGTCGGAACCTTCGCGCCCCAGCGT
>JAGXIR010000021.1 GCA_024635605.1 Sunxiuqinia sp. | reverse complement strand
AACGCTAAAAACCAGATCAGCTAACGCCGATTCTGGTTTTCTATTTTAAAACCGAAAGGCCACAAATGGCTTTTCGGGTAAAGCCCTGAAAATCGTTTTGGCATCGCGATCAGATAGAACCAGGGTTATTTCGGGATAATAATCAGGCAATTTCAAAGCTGAAGTTTGCCTGATTGTCTGCGCAATCTTTTGCAAATCCTGAGAGATCCAGAATACTTCGCTACGCCAGTTCCCAGTAGGAAAATCCGTTCCAACCCCCTCAATATTTATCCGCACACCGTTGTCCAACCAGCTTATCCAGTGTACTGTTTCCACTATTCTAATGGTATCGGGGGATTCGCCTTTCATTTCCGAATTGCCACCCACGACCTTTTTAATTGTTATCGGCATCTTCTCGATCGTTGAAAAAGTAGAATCGACTTGAACCTGGGTGGCAAACAAATGGCGATAGACTCCCGGGCTTAGCTCATCGAAAAAGCGATCGTATTTGAAATCAAGCATTTTGATTTGGACCAGAACAACTCCTTTCATCTCAAGCTGCACGAGGCTGTCGTTTAAATTAACTGACAGGTAGATGGAATCTGCTTTTGAAAGAATCAGTCTGGTTTCCAGCCAATTTTTCTCTCGAAACAGCTCCATGTAGGCCGAATCGACCAACAAGGGGTCAAAATTCAACAATTGAGCATCAGACTGCTCGTTTAATAGTTTCATTTTTTGCCTGACCCCTGCGACGGAAAACACCGCATAGGATAACATGGCAAATAATGATAAGAGGCCAACACCCAAGGCTATAACGCGTATAAAAACCCATTTTCTCATTCGATACACTATTCTTGATTCATCTCAATAAATAAACACCTTGGCCCCTTGCGGAAGCGTTTGATAAACCATTTCCAGATCTTCATCATTCATGCGAACACAGCCATGGGTTACCGGCAATCCTAAAAACCGTTTATACAGGGTACCGTGAATCAGATAACCATTACCCAGATTCAAGGCGTAGTCGCCCAAGACACCATATTCGAACCTGGATTGATGATCGACTGGCGGAACAGGCAAGCCATCTTCCAGAAAAGCCCAATCGGGTTTGCGCCAAACCGGATTCACCAACTTTCCTTTGACGCTGAAGACTCCTTGCGGAGTTTTAAACGTCCAGGAAGTTTGATGATCCACCTCAAGCCTTACATAACTCCCGGTAGAGCATAACCCTTCTCTGATGAGCTGTTTGCGCTGGTAAAGGGAAAACGTATTTTCGGTGGTATTAATTACCAGATAACTTCCACCCGGAGTCAGGCGTTCCAATTTTGAATTTAGCCGATCAATATCATCGCTTATTTTTTGTACGGATGGAGGCGCTTCCTCTTGTGCATGCTTACTCGTGGGTTGCGTCTTATAGGCCAACGGGCTGTTCATCACCCAGGGAACAACAAGCAAAAACCAGGAAATAATCAAGATGATTAATCCGACCGCAGCCATGCCCCCAAGAGCCCAACGAATCATTTTTCGTGTGATTGCCTGAACCTGCCCGTTACTGTCCAAATGCTGCTCTTTACGATTCATTTCCAACCCTTTCATTGATGAATTTCAGCCAGTGATTTCAGCGAGCCCACGATGACCACCGGAGTCCCTTCGTCAACCAGACGAAAAAGGATTTCCATATCCTCATCTTTAAGCGCAATACAACCATCGGTCCAGTTGACACCTTTACCTCCATGCCCATGAATTTCAATCAACCCGCCAGGCAGTGCAAGCCGGGCAAGTGTTCCATTTTTCTTCTCCGCAGCAATTCGTCTTTTATCCTCATCGTTTGGATAATTAATCAGTAGTGCCCTATGAAACCGGGTATGCTGATGATCTTTTTTCTGAATCACTTTGTAAATTCCTTCGGGTGTCGCTTTGTCTCCTTTTAGCCGCTTGTCGCCCATCCAGTTAATCCCAAGCTCAGCATCAAACGTTGTAATTGCCTGCCCGTTTTGATAAACCACACAGCGATGAGCATATTTATCGACTAAAACCACTTTCTTCCCACCACGAGACAAACTGATTGCCTTATCACCATTTTTTTTCCACTGCGGATAGTCGACAAACCAATGACTTAGAAGTTGTCCGGCATGTTTTCCCGAGCTTTCAATCAAGTCCACTGCATTCTTGTAATTCTTTCCGGCTTCAGTCAGCCGACCATCCTCGTAGGCGACCCTGCATTCGGCCAATTTCATTTTACCCTGACTGTGCGCTTGAACCACCGCAGTGGGCAAAGGCATCTTTTTGTAAACCTGTTCATAAACGGCTATTTTCTGATCTAACGACATCATTCCCAGCGCCAAAACACTCTTGGTTTGTTTTTTTTGTTCAATGCCTTTACCGGAGGCTTCGTCTGCTTTTTGAATGGCTTTATCAACCTGCTCTTTCACCTTTGTATATTTCCGGTTCAAAAAAAATCGTTCATTTTGAACCGCCCAACCGATCATTGCTGAATCGTACCATTGCTGTGCTTCTTTGTATAGCATCGGAGCAAAAACATCGGCTCCAGACTTTTGGGCTTCCACCAGTTTCGCTCTGGCTAATTTAAGCTCGGCTACAGGCGGCTTGGGCATCTGCAAAGCCAAGGCGGCAGACAGCAAAAGCAACAGCACAACAACGATTGTCCCAATAAATATTTTTTCCCTTTTGTTTTTCACCCTCATCATCCGCTTTTTATAAAAATCCCCGGAGAACAACCCCGGGGACATTTATTGAGTTATCGCTGATAGAACGAGTCCTACCTTCTTGATGCCTGAATGTATTTAGCAACCACCTCGTTCAATTCGGCATTAATCGCCAAGGCTTTTGTTTTGGCAGCTTTTGCCTTATCCAAAGCCGGAAGCAAATCATTGCTAACTATCAAAGCGTCTACTTCCGCTACTGAAGTTTCGATCAGGCTATTCTCGCTTTTAATGGCTTCCAGAGCAGCTGCTCCTTCTTTCCCTTTTGGAGCCTGCGTTAGCAGTTCGGCGTTTTGCGCAACAACTGAAGTTACTTCGGCCTGCACGGTTTCAATTTCCAGTTTAACTTCCTGCTTCCTTGCTTCCGTTTTTGATTCTGTTGCCGCAGCCATACCGGTAATCTCGGCCAATTGCGTTTTTTCAGTTCCGTAGCTGGCAAAAAGCTTACCCTTTTTCACCTCCATCTGCTCAGTCACCGAACGCATCGAATCTTGAAGTACCACGAAGTCGGCGGATGCATAAACATCAGCGCCAATAGCTTTGGCTTGTTCAATCGCAGCATGTGCTGCATCCAATTCCAGTTGAGGAACTTTTCCACAACTTGTAAATAAGACAGCTATACTTGCAGCTGTCAAAACCAGGGTCATCTTTGTTTTCATCTTTTTTAAGCAATATTTACATTTCACTTTTAATTTCAATCCCAATGATTACTTTAGTTAATATTTTTCATGGTCGAAATTTCCATTTAGACGCGGTGGAAGAATAAAGTAACGCGGAAACAAAAAAATTGTCAGGAGAGAATATAAAGTTAATACCCCCGAAGATGCGAGAGGCAAATGACAAACAATTAAAAGACGAAGAAATAGTACGCCGGATTGTTCAGGAGAATGAAAGCCGGCTATTTCAAGAACTATACAACCGATATCATCGCAAGGTATTCGAGAAATGCTACAGCTTTATAAAAGACCGAAATCAAGCCAATAATTTCACGAACGACATTTTATCGAAAGCCTATGAAAAACTTCCAGGATTTAAAGGCAATGCATCATTTTCATCCTGGCTTTATGCCATCACCTACAACTATTGCATCGATTATCTGAGGCTGAAAAAGAAGCTGCATTACCCTAACTGGAATGATCGACATGAACTGCCCGACATCATTGATGAGTCGGAAACCGACCTGCAGGACATGACCTATGAAAACCTGATGAAAATACTGGAAATGATTCACCCCGAAGAAAAAGCATTGTTGCTGATGAAATACCTGGATGGCCTGTCGGGAAAGCAAATTGCCCAGACGTTGCGAATCAGCGAAGATGCAGTAAAAATGAGACTGAAACGAGCCCGGACTCGAGTTATTTACCTATATAACGATCTATATCAAAAAGAACGATAAGCAACAAAAGTCACTATTCGCAAAATATTCGTCATAAGATAACGAATAGGCCGTCAAACCGATTAAAAATATGGATGCAAAAAATTTTCTCACCAAAATATTAGCCGGAGCAAAAGCATCAGGCATGCCGAAAGCAGTAAAGCAAGCTTTTGCCAAAACGTTTAACAGCCCGCTTAATACCGAATGGAATCAGGCCGGAGACGATTGGGAAGCTATTTTCTATGTCGATGAGATGGAACATCTTGCCCGGTTTGAAGCTACCGGTGAATTACTAAGCTTGAAAATAAATCTGCCGCTGGGACAGCTTCCCGACAACATCAAAAAAGCCGTTCAAAATGAGGGTGAACTGATGAATGCGATCGTCATCAAACGACAGCAGAAGCTAATGTACCAACTGATTGTTCGCAATCAAAAGCTGGAACGCTTTTTTCTGCTGCTAAATTCGGAAGGAGAAGTTCTTGAAAAAGAAAAGCTTTGAATTTTTAGTCAAAAAAATCCCGTTAACTTTAACAAATGCTTGGATTGATCTCAAATAAAATATTATATTTGCACCCGCTTGCAAACAGCAATGCAATATGGTGGTTGTAGCTCAGTTGGTTAGAGCACTGGATTGTGGTTCCAGGGGTCGTGGGTTCAAATCCCATCTTCCACCCATATAAAAAAGCTCCGTCAGAAATGATGGAGCTTTTTTTATAGGCTCCAGCACCTGACGAAAAATTCAAAATCAAAAAAAAGAGGTCATCTCTTTTGAAAAGATCGACCTCCTATATTGTTATGTGTTTGTTGTTGCTGCAGTTACCAGCTTCCGCCGGCGCCACCGCCGCCAAAGCTTCCACCGCCAAATCCACCGAAACCGCCGCTGCCGCCTCCTCCGGAGAAATTACCGAAGGACCCACCATGGCTTCGCCCTGAGCCCATCATGCCGCCCATCAGCAACCAGAATGGCAGGCTGCTTCCGCGTCCGCGTCCCCCGGCGTTGTAATACCGGCTTCGTCCGCGTAGTATCGGGATAATCACAAAAAAGAGCAAGAAGAAAAGGAGAATAAATGGAAAACCACCTTCACCACCGCTGGCTTTTTCATGGTATTCCTGAGCCGAAAATTCGCCCCTAGCCAGCGACATAATCACTTGGGTTCCGTTGTACAATCCACCAAAGGTGTCGCCTTCCTTGAAACGTGGAATCATTTCGTAATCCACAATATCGCGGTTAGCAACGGCATCCGGAATCACCCCTTCCAGCCCATAACCAACAGCTACAAAAACCTGCCCCTGCTCATTGTCAATTTTCGGTTTAAACAGAACCACAACACCATTGTCTTTGTCGCCCTGTCCAATCCCCCATTCTTCACCTATCCGAAAAGCAAAATCCGAGACATCGTAACCGTTCAGGCTGGGTACCGTCACAATAGCAATCTGGTTGGATGTTTCGCGGGCAAACTGAGCCAGCTCCATCTCCATGCGCTGCTCTTGATCGCTGGAAAGTACTTCGGCTAAATCGTTCACCAGTCGCGGTGGATCGGGCCGTTCGGGAATATCCTGGGCAAAGGAGGAAAATGAAACAAATAGAATCAGTAGAAATGAAAGTTTTTTTAACATGCTGTTTTATTTTTTTCCGAATGAAATTTCATCGGATAATTCATTGACATCGTCGGTTTGGTAGGGGAAGTGTGACTGAAGCTGCTCGCCGGCCATTAAAATGCCTTCGGATAAGCCATCGGCAAACCGTCCTTCCGCGAACTTCGAAAGCATATGGGTTTTAATGTCTTCCCAGAAATCTACTGGCACTTTAGCATTGATTCCGCCATCGCCTAAAATAGCAAACTTATGGTCGTCAACCGCCAGGTAAAACAACACCCCGTTACGAAGTTCGGTTTTATGCATCGCCAGGGTTTTAAACCAGTGAGCCGCGCGGTCCAGAACATCTTCCGGGCATTTCCCTTCGACATGCACCCGCACCTCACCCGAGGTATTCAACTCGGCAGCTTTCACCGCATCGGTTATTTGTTTCTTTTCTTCGTCTGTAAAAAAGTTTTGTACTGACATGATTTTCCCTTCTTTTAATCGAAACTTACTTCAGGCGCCCGTTCTGCACCCTGATCGGCTTCAAAATAAGCTTTCTTATCAAAGCCAAACAGGTTGGCGTAAATGTTTTTGGGGAAGGTGCGGACGTACGTATTAAACGACTGAGCACTTTCATTGAACTTCCGCCGCTCCACCGTAATCCGGTTTTCGGTACCTTCCAGTTGCGCCTGCAAATCCAGAAAACTCTGGTTGGCCTTCAAATCGGGATAACGCTCAACCACGACCATCAAACGGCTCAGCGCTGAACTCAACCCGGCCTGCGCCTGCTGAAACTGCTGCAGTGACTCTTCATTCAGGTTATCCGCGTTCACATTTACCGAAGTGGCTTTCGAACGCGCCTCAATCACGCCTTCCAGCGTTTCGCGCTCATGTGAGGCATAACCTTTCACCGTATTCACCAGGTTAGGAATCAGATCAGCCCGGCGCTGGTAAACATTTTCCACCTGCGCCCAACTGGCATCCACCGCTTCATCGCGCATAACCATGGTATTGTATGTTCCCTTTACGGAGGAATACATGATGAATAGAACTACTGCCACAACAGCTAAAATAATCCAGGTCTTTTTCATTTTTATCTTCTTTTTTAATGTTTCACAAATGTTACAAAACCGAACGAAAATCACTGTTTCTTTTCGGGGAATGTCGCAATTTTGTCGTTAGGCCTAAGGTCTCAAAAGGTGAACCAAAAATTCAGGGATATGACAAAAGAAGCATTTCACAAACAAATCAGAGCAGGCATTCCCCAACAACTTCCACCCCTAAAAGCCTACCAGCCGGAGATTAACCATGCTCCAAAGCGCAAAGACATCCTTTCGAAGCCCGAAAAGATACAAGCCGTAAAAAATGCCCTGCGTTACTTTCCCCGGCACCAACATGCCATTTTGGCACCGGAATTTGCCGAAGAACTAAACACTTGTGGCCGGATTTACATGCACCGCCTGCGTCCTGATTACGAAATGAAGGCCCGCCCCATCTCCGATTATCCGGCCCAGTCAACACAGGCCGCCAGTATCATGCTGATGATACAGAACAACCTCGACCATGCCGTAGCCCAACATCCACACGAGTTAATTACTTATGGGGGCAATGGCGCTGTTTTTCAAAACTGGGCGCAGTACCGGTTATGCATGAAATACCTTTCGGAGATGACCGACGAACAAACCCTGGTACTGTATTCAGGCCATCCGATGGGTTTGTTTCCTTCGCATCCTGAAGCTCCGCGCGTTGTGGTCACCAATGGCATGGTCATTCCCAATTATTCCAGCCGCGATGATTACGAAAAAATGAATGCGATGGGCGTGACTCAGTACGGCCAAATGACTGCCGGTTCATTCATGTACATCGGCCCGCAAGGCATTGTGCACGGCACCACGATTACACTGATGAATGCTGCCCGTTTGCAGGGAGCCGAAGAAATGGCAGGCAAAGTGTTTGTCTCGTCAGGACTTGGCGGCATGTCGGGTGCTCAACCCAAAGCGGCCAAAATAGCCGGCATGGTGGGTGTGGTGGCCGAAGTGAATCCGAAGGCCACGCAAATTAGGTATGAACAAGGCTGGGTGGATGAAGTTTACACGGATCTGGATGCGCTGATTCGGCGAATGAATAAAGCCCGCCAAAACAAGGAAGCCATCTCGCTGGCCTACCTGGGAAACATTATTGACTTATGGGAAAAACTGACCCGGGAAAAAATTCCGGTCGATTTAGGATCTGACCAGACCTCGCTGCACAATCCCTTTGGCGGCGGCTATTATCCTGTAGGGTTGAGTTTTGATGAGTCTACCCGCATGCTGGCTGAAGAGCCGGAACGTTTCAAAAACGAAGTGTACAAAAGCTTGCGCCGGCATGTGGCTGCCATCAATCAAATGACGGCCAATGGCCTGTATTTCTGGGACTATGGCAATGCCTTTTTGCTGGAAGCCAGCCGTGCCGATGCCGATATGTACGATGATCGTGGCGAATTCCGCTATCCGTCGTATGTGCAAGACATCATGGGCCCGCTGTTTTTTGATTATGGTTTTGGCCCGTTCCGATGGGTTTGCACGTCTTGCAATCCTGCCGACCTGGAAACAACGGATGCGATTGCCGCCTCAGTTCTGAAAGAGATTTACAGCCACTCGCCTGCCGAAATTCAGGCGCAAATGCTGGACAACATCCATTGGATTGAGGAAGCCGGAAAAAATCAACTCGTGGTAGGATCACAAGCCCGGATTCTATATGCAGATGCGGAAGGACGAATTGAAATTGCGCTGGCTTTTAATCAAGCCATCCGGAATGGTAAGATTTCGGCACCGATTGTATTGGGCCGCGATCACCACGATGTTTCCGGCACCGATTCGCCATACCGCGAAACGTCAAACATTTACGATGGCTCGTCGCTGACTGCCGATATGGCTATTCAGAATGTGATTGGTGATTCCTTCCGGGGCGCCAGTTGGGTTTCCATTCACAATGGCGGCGGTGTGGGCTGGGGCGAATCGATTAACGGCGGCTTCGGCTTGACCATTGACGGTTCGGAAGAGGCTGACCGACGCATTAAAATGATGCTCCACTGGGATGTGAACAATGGCATTGCCCGCAGAAACTGGGCAGGAAACGCGTCGGCAAATTTCGCCATCGAACGGGCCATGGAAAGCAATCCAAAACTGAAAGTGACATTGCCGGAACCCAGCTCAGATAAACTATTGGAGGGATTGTTTTAAGCTTTCTTCGGTTGATATTTATTCAGAGTAAACAAAAAAGTGCTGCCTTGTGCGGGTTTGGATTCAACGCGAATTGTTCCGCCATTCATTTCCACAAACTCACGGCATAAAATCAGACCAAGGCCAGAGCCCTTTTCATTGTCTGTTCCGTAAGTCGACAGGTGATCGTTCTCGTCAAAAAGGCGGCTCAGATCTTTTTCATCGATTCCTACGCCAGTGTCTTTTACACTCACTTCGTACATACCAGCTTCCTTATCCCTGACTTTAAGCTGGACTTTCCCATTTTCGGGCGTAAATTTAATGGCATTGGAGAGTAGGTTGCGAATAATCAGGTCAACCATATTGTGATCGGCATAGACCAAAACATCAGGGTCAATGGTTGATTTCAATTTAATGTTTTTGCGCTCGGCAAATCGCGTATTTAAAATGATATTGTTCTTCACCACCATGTTTAACTTGAGCTTATCGGGCTTAAACTGAATGCTGTTCTTTTGCGTTTTTGCCCATAACAAAAGATTATCGAGCAGAAAATAGGTATTCTCAGCCTCATCACGCAATTCATTCAAAATTTGATTCCGAAGTTCTTCGGGAAACATTTCGGGAAACTCAGCCAGTTGACTAACCACATCTTTAAACGCGCCAATCGGGTTTCGCAGGTCGTGCCCAATAATTGACAGGAACTTATCCTTGGTTTGATTGACCCGAATCAACTCCTCGTGCTGCTCCAGGATTTGCTTATTTTTTTCGTGCAACAAATCAGTCGCCTTTTTACGTGCCCGGTTGTAGCTCAGCGAAAGTGCAATTACAACCACCAATAAGGCAATGGTAATAATCATGGTTCGCGACTGGTTCTTTTGCTTCACGAGCTGCAAGTCTTTAATTTCATTATTCTTCTGAAGAAGATCAATTTCATTTTCCTTTGCCGAAATATCCATCTCTGCCCGGTGAAGCCCCAGTTGGTGCAATTGTTTCTCTTTGTTCAATGAATCGGTGATTTCGACATATTTTTTATAGTTGACCAGCGACTCAAAATAGTTGTTTCTTTTTTCCAGAATTTCAGATTTCAACAGGTATCCTTTTTTGGTCAATTCTTTTAAGCCAGTAGCAGTGGATTGATCCAGGCACTCAACAACAAGCCGGGTTGCTAGCTGCAATTTT
>JAGXIR010000212.1 GCA_024635605.1 Sunxiuqinia sp. | reverse complement strand
TTGTGTTCGGACAACCTCCTATTCAGGTCGTTTGTAAAACCAACGTAATATCTTTCTGTTGATTGGCTGTATAAAATATAAACAAGGTACATCAAGTATAAAAACTAAAAAAAGGAAGCTTCTTTCAAAACTTCCCTTTTTTGCTTTTTCGTGACTCAGCTGAGGTTCGAACTCAGGACCCCATCCTTAAAAGGGATGTGCTCTACCAGCTGAGCTACTGAGTCATCCTGTATGTTGCCTTTTTGTTTAAAGGCGGTGCAAAGGTAAAAACTAAGATTTTAATTGCAAATTTTATTTTGAAAATATATTTCTGATTGGATATTTTTTTTCAAAACCAAATAGCGTCAGCTATCCTGATAAAAAAAGGTTATTTTTGACGGAAACTGATTTACGCGATTATGAAAGATAAAGTTGTGGTGATCACAGGAGCTTCTTCCGGAATTGGTAAAGCATTGGCTTATGAATTTGCTTCGCGCGGGGCTTCTTTGGTTTTAGCAGCTCGCCGGCTCGATCGCCTGCAGCAAATAAAGACTGAATTACCAAACGCCACAATGCTTACCATTCAGGCTGACGTTAGCCAGGAGCAAGATTGTCAGAACCTAATCAATCAAGCGATTTCACACTTTGGCAGAATCGATGTGCTGATTAATAATGCCGGCATTTCCATGCGTGCGTTGTTTGCTGAACTGGACCTTAGTGTCATTAAAAAACTCATGGATGTCAATTTTTGGGGAACGGTTTATTGTACCAAAAGCGCGTTGCCTCATTTGCTTAAAACAAAAGGAACAGTAGTGGGTGTTATCTCAATTGCCGGCTATGTTGGCCTTCCGGCGCGGACTGGTTATTCCGCGTCAAAATATGCAATCCGGGGTTTTCTGGATGCCCTTCGGGTTGAAAATCTGAAAACCGGATTACATGTTCTGGTGGCTGCTCCGGGTTTTACAACTTCCGAGGTTCGTGAAGCTGCACTGACTCAGGATGGTTCGTCGCAAGGGCAAACCCCGCGCGATGAAAGTAAGATGATGACCGCCGAGAAATGTGCCTGGCATATCGCCAATGCCGTTAAGAAACGAAAGCGCGAGTTGATTTTGACTTTTGTTGAAGGAAAATTGTCGGTTTTTCTGGGTAAGTTCTGGCCTGGATTACTGGACAAACTCACTTACAATCACATGCGTAAAGAACCCAATTCGCCATTTATTTAAAAGAACCAAATGCTGATTAGTGAAACACAAGTACGGGTATACTACGAAGACACCGATAAGATGGGCGTTGTTTATTACGGCGTTTATCCCCGCTATTACGAAATTGGAAGAACAGAAATGATTCGCGATTTAGGCCTGTCGTACAAGGAAATTGAAGATTCAAACATTTTGCTTCCAGCCCGCAGCTTAAATATTAACTATCTGAAGTCTGCCTATTACGACGATTTGCTGACCATCCGCACGATTGTTGAAACCATTCCCAAAGTTAAATTTCTGATTAAAACTGAAATTTATAATCAGCAAAGTGAATTGATCAATACCGGAGAAGTGGTACTGGTATTTTTTGATGCCATTGCCAACAAGCCCTGCCGGATTCCGCAAAAGTTTCGTGAAGCGTTGGAGCTTCATTTCAAATCTTAAGTTGATTGAGCAAAGAGTATGTGTAGCTGATAATCACAAATAGCCAGATCAAAACTCCGGCTATTTTATTGAACCACCAAAGCAACCTTAGATTAAACCGGTGTTTAAATAAACTAACCACACCGGTTAGCAACAACCACCAGCTACAAGCTCCGGCAAATACCCCGAAAACGATGACAAACGATTGATAGGGCGTATTGATATTGAGAACAATTCCGGTGCTGGCAAATACGGCCAGAAAAACAAAAATAACCAGTGGGTTGGGAAAGGTAATTAAAAAGGTAGAAACGAAGTCCTGGAAGTAGGAGGAGCCTTTTTTGCGTAGCCGGCGAATATCCTTTACCGGATTTTTCAAAAAAATATGTACTCCAAGTAGCATGATAATCAAGGCTCCCAGGGTCTGAAAGGTGAGTTGGTATTGCCGGATGAAGTTAATAATCCAGGTCAAGCTGAAGCCGGCAATGATGGCATAAATCGCATCGGAAGTAGCAGCTCCCATGCCCGACAAAAATCCGGCCGTCCGGTCCTTGTTTACCGTACGCTGAATAATCAGCACACCGATTGGCCCAAGCGGAATCGAAACGGCAACTCCAATAATTAATCCTGTTAAAAACAAATCGAAAAACATACCGCAAAAGTAGTTAATTGAAAAAAAATACGTGTAACAGACGGGAGCCTAAAATTCATTTCTTAGCATTTATTTGTACTTTTACCTGAATCATCAAAATACAACTAAAATGAACCGAACAACGCTTCTGTTTTTATTTGTTATACTGCCTGCAACACTTTTGGCACAAGACTTTCAACTAAAATTATGGCCCGATGGAGCTCCCAACAAAAACACCCCTCCAGGCGAAGAAGAATATTATGAAGAGCGTGGAACTTATCGCTACAGCAATATCTCAGAGGCTGAACTTTATATTTATCAACCCGAGAAAGAAAAAAACACCGGGGCTGCTGTCATTATTTGCCCCGGCGGTGGTTATTGGATTGAAGCCATCGATCATGAAGGGTTCCGAATTGCTGATTACCTCAAAGAGCATGGAATTACTGGCATCGTGTTAAAATACCGCTTGCCTTATGGCAATTCAGAAATACCTTTAACCGACGCACTGCAAGCCATGCGGCTCACTCGTCACAAAGCTCAGGAATGGGGCATTGATCCTCAGAAAATAGGAATTGCCGGTTCATCTGCCGGAGGACATCTGGCTTCCACGGCTGGCACTCATTTCGATTTGGCTGAACCAAAGACGACCCCTCCTTATCAGGAAATTAGCGCCCGTCCCGATTTTATGCTATTGCTTTATCCGGTAATCAGCTTCAAAGAAGGCGTTGGACATATGGGGTCGCGCAAAAACCTGATTGGTGAAACCAACGATTGGACTATTGCCAAACAGTTTTCAAATGAATTGTGGGTAACGGCGAATACTCCGCCCACTTTCTTTGTTTTGGCCGATGATGACAAAGCGGTTATTCCTGAAAATTCAATTTCATTTTACAGGGAACTGAAAAAGTATGACATCCCTGCTGAATTGCATATTTTCGCCAAAGGAGGTCACGGCTTTGGAATGACTGACCGGGATATTCCGGCAGCAAAATGGCCGGCATTGTTTACCGACTGGCTGAAATCAATGGCAATTATTGACTAATGACTGAAGCAAAACATCCCAACCAGGTTTTTAAATACTGCCCTAGTTGCGGCTCTAAACAGTTAAGGCAAAGCGGTGACCGATCGAAAAAATGCCAGCAATGTGGATTTCATTACTTTTTTAATACTTCGGCAGCAGTGGCCGCCATTATTTTTAATGAAGAGGGAAAAGTGATGCTCACCCGAAGGGCGATTGAGCCACACAAGGGCATGCTTGATTTTCCGGGTGGTTTTGTTGATCCGATGGAAACGGCTGAAGACTCATTGGCCCGCGAGTTAAAAGAAGAACTCGGAATCAGCGTTAAAAAGATGGACTATTTTTGTTCTTTCCCAAACATGTATCCGTTTGCAGGTATTCAGGTTTTTACACTCGATATGGCGTTTGTTGTTGAATTGCAATCGATGACCAATCTGCAGCCCATGGACGATATCTCGGGCATCGAGTTTTATCATCCATTCGAAGTGAACCTGGAGGAGTTGCCGGCACAATCAATGAAAAATATTCTAAAGAAATTAAATGAACACAGTTGAAATAATTAAAACGCGCCTTGCAAAATTAAGGTTGCAAATGGAAAAAGCCGACGTTCAGGCTTGCTACTTCTCAGGAACTGATCCTCATCAAAGCGAATACCTGCCTACCTATTGGCAAACCCGGAGTTTTATCAGCGGTTTTACCGGCTCGGCAGGCCTGCTTGTGATTACCAACGATCAGGCGGCATTATGGACCGACTCGCGCTATTTCCTTCAGGCAACCACCCAACTCGAAGGCACTGGCATTGAACTGATGAAACAACGGGTCGGCGGAACTCCCGAGCCAGCTGAATGGTTATCTACCGGGATTGGACAGACTGGCACGGTAGGAACAGATTTTGCCTGCTTGTCGGTCGCTCAATACAATCAGCTCAGCAGCAGCTTAAAAAACAAAGGTTTGTTGTTGAAAGATACCGACGACTTACTGAAGCTGGTTTGGGACGATCGCCCCGCATTACCAGCCGACAAAGTCATTGAGCACGAACTACAATTCGCAGGCACTAAACGAACCGATAAATTCAGGGATATCCTTCAGTTTGTAAAAACAAATGGAGCCAATGCAACCGTGATTACAATGTTGGATGACCTGGTCTGGACATTCAACCTGAGAGGATCAGACGTTGATTTTAACCCGGTATTTGTCGGCTTTGCTTTCCTTTCCGAAGACCAAAAGATCCTTTTTGTCGATTCGGCAAAAGTTGAATCAGACATCGTTGATCAATTAAAGGAAGACGGCGTTGAGCTAAAACAGTATGTTGAGTTTTATGATTTTCTTTCGAATCTGAAAGATGACTGCGTGGTCATGCTTGACCCGATCCGTACCAACCAGGCTGTAAGGGCGGCTATTCCGGGCTCAGTAAAAATAATCGAGCAAACTTCTGCTCCAACCTTGTTAAAAGCCCAAAAATCGACCTTCGAAATTATTCATATTCGGGAGACGATGAGAAAGGACGGTGCAGCGATGGTCAACCTGTTGTATTGGTTGGACCTAACAGTTGGGAAGGTGCCGATGACCGAATACGATGTGGTGGAGAAACTGGAGTATTTCCGCTCACAACAAGAAGGTTTTCAGGGAAACAGTTTTTACCCGATTGTTGGGTTGAACGGCAACGGAGCCATTGTGCATCGTTCAGTAACCAAAGAAACAGCCGCCAACATCATTGGCGAGGGAATCTTGCTTTTCGACTCCGGAGGTCAGTATCTCGGTGGCACAACGGACATTACACGCACCATTACGCTTTCAAAACCAACAACAAAACAAAAAAGAGATTTCACCTTGGTATTGAAAGGCATGATTGGCTTAAGCATGGCCCAATTTCCGGCAGGAACAGTTGGCAGCAACCTGGATGCCTATGCCCGCATGCACCTTTGGAAAAACGGGTTAAACTACGGTCATGGCACTGGTCATGGTATCGGTTATTTCCTGAATGTACACGAAGGTCCGATGAGCATTCGTCAGGAGTACAACGAACAAACCATCAAACCGGGTATGGTGTTGTCGAATGAACCCGGTCTGTACCGCGAAGGCGAATATGGGATTCGGATTGAGAATGTAATTGTTTGCACAGAGAATGAAGAAACGCCATTTGGTCGTTTTCTAGGTTTTGAAACGCTGACGCTGTGTCCGATCGATTTAAAACTGGTTGATAAAAAGTTATTGACCACGGAAGAAATGGACTGGCTTAACCGATACCACAAAAAAGTTCAGAAGAAATTGTCACCACTCCTGGAGAAAGAACAGCTTGACTTTCTGAAGAAACTAACCAAAGAGATTAGCTGAAAAAAAAGAAGCCGTTTGCATGTTGCAAGCGGCTTCAATATTTTAATTCCTTCCGGAGTTTTATTCACTATTCATCGAAATCAGGAACTCTTCAACCGAATCGGTGCGCATCAGTCTGGTTTTGATGAAATCCATGGCTTCCAATGAATTCATATCAGCCAGGTAATTCCGCAAGATCCAGATCCGGTCCATCATCGCTTTTGAAAGCAGCAAGTCTTCGCGACGTGTACTGGACGAAACAATATCCACAGCCGGGAAAATCCGTTTGTTCGACAATCTGCGGTCGAGCTGCAATTCCATGTTGCCGGTACCTTTAAATTCTTCAAAGATTACATCATCCATTTTCGAACCGGTTTCAGTCAAAGCGGTTGAAAGGATGGTTAGTGAACCACCTTCCTCGATGTTACGGGCCGCACCAAAAAAGCGTTTTGGTTTGTGCAGGGCATTGGCATCAACACCACCCGAAAGCACTTTCCCTGAAGCCGGGGCAACCGTGTTGTAAGCTCGGGCTAAACGGGTAATTGAATCCAGCAAAATCACCACATCATGACCACATTCAACCATCCGCTTGGCCTTTTCAAGCACCATGCCGGCAACGCGCACATGACGTTCGGCCGGTTCATCGAAGGTTGATGAAATCACTTCGCCATTTACGCTGCGCGCCATGTCGGTAACCTCCTCCGGGCGTTCATCGATCAACAGAACAATCATGTAAACTTCCGGATGATTGGCTGCAATAGCGTTGGCAATTTCCTTCAGCAACATGGTTTTACCCGTCTTTGGCTGGGCAACAATCAATCCGCGCTGTCCTTTACCAATCGGAGCAAACAAATCAACCACGCGAGTTGAGATATTGTCATGTCCGTTTCCGGTCAAGTTAAATTTTTCATTCGGAAACAGCGGAGTCAAATGCTCAAAAGGGACGCGATCTCGAATATAATCAGGTGTTCTTCCGTTGATTTCCTGTACTTTAATTAAAGGGAAGTATTTTTCGCCTTCTTTGGGTGGACGAATCGTTCCGGTAACCGTATCTCCGGTTTTCAGTCCGAACAATTTTATTTGCGATTGTGAAACATAAACGTCATCAGGCGAGTTCAGGTAGTTGTAGTCCGACGAACGCATAAAGCCATACCCGTCGGGCATGATTTCCAAAACGCCTGAATTGGTAATAATTCCTTCAAATTCGTACGATTTGTCAGAGCCACCATTACCATGCTTGCCTTTATTTTCCCATTTCGGATGTTTCGGCTTGCGCTCCGGCTGCTCTTTCTTGTGCTCTTTTGGAGTGTGTTTGGAGGCTGCTTGTTCTTGCAGGCCTTTTTCAGCTTTTTTCAGTGTTACAGTCGGTTTTTGAGTCGACTGTTGCTGTTCTTTGGGCTCGTCCGCCTTTTGGCCTTGAGGTTCACCCGGCTTATTGTCGGCTCCTTTTTCAGGAGTTTCTCCCGATTTTTTTGACTTGTCAAAAAACGAAGACGCTTTAATAACGGTTGCCCGTTTACGTTTTTTGTTCTTTTGTCCATCCTGATTGTCTCCCTCGTCACCAGATGGTTTGTTTTTATTGTCTGCCTTGGACTCTGTCCTGATGTCAGGTTTGTTTCTTGACCCCCTGTCTTTCTTTGGGAAATCAGACTTTTTTTCAGAGGCAATAATTGCCTGAGTGTCTAAGATCTTATAAATCAGGTCTTGTTTTTTGAAAGATTCCACCTTCTTAACGTTAAGCTCTTTAGCGATATCCCTCAGTTCGGGAACCAACTTTTTGCTTAATTCAATAATGTCATACATATTTTTTGAAAATTAATTACATCTATTAATGCTCGGAGGAGAATAGTAAAATGTCTTTTTGGAAAATTATCTGGATAAAGTAAAAAATCGAATTATTCTGCAATATTAACTAATATGAAGCTATTCCCCAAAAAAGATTCTATTTTCTCTGAATTTTTAATTTGGCTGAAGGTAAATTTTAAACAAAAATACATGTTTTTGGTTCATTCATATAGGGAATCAGCCAGTTTTAGGGCTATTTCGTACAGTTCATTAAAAAAAAGTGATTTTCTGCTAATTATAGGCTTTTATTATTTATTTTCACTCCGACATGAATGATGACTGTTTACATTCTTTTTTAACCCATTCATTTGATACTTCAGCCGCATGAGACAGTTAAAGATTACCAAACAAGTAACCAACAGGGAGACCCTATCGCTGGATAAGTACTTACATGAGATAGGAAAAGTTGACTTATTGACAGCTGAAAAAGAAGTCGAGTTGGCCAAACGGATCAAAAAGGGAGACCGTGCAGCTTTGGAAGAATTAATAAAAGCGAATCTTCGTTTTGTTGTTTCAGTATCCAAACAATATCAAAACCAAGGATTAAGTCTCCCGGACTTAATTAATGAAGGAAATTTAGGACTGATAAAAGCTGCCGAGCGTTTTGACGAAACACGCGGATTTAAATTCATTTCGTATGCGGTTTGGTGGATTCGTCAATCGATTTTACAGGCTTTGGCCGAACAATCGCGGATCGTGCGGTTGCCGCTTAATAAAATTGGATCAATTAATAAAATTAACCGGACATTCTCGAAACTGGAGCAGGAGTATCAGCGTGAGCCCACTGCCGCTGAAGTGGCAAAAATTTTGGAAACCACAGCCGAAGTGGTGGAAGACTCCATGAGAGTCTCCAGCCATCATGTGTCGATGGATGCTCCGATGCGTGACGAAGATGACAACAACTTATACGATGTCATGCTGAATGACGAATCACCGAGCCCGGATGACGAACTGATGAACAACTCACTAAAAAAGGAAATAGAACGAACGCTCATGACCTTGGGCGAGCGGGAAGCAGAGATTTTAAAATACTACTTTGGCTTGAGTGGTTACCGTCAGCACACCTTGGAAGAAATAGGTTCGCTTTTCAGCCTAACTCGTGAACGGGTGCGCCAAATCAAGGAAAAATCAATCAAACGTTTAAAAAACAACTACCGCAATCGTTTATTGAAAGCTTATTTAGGGCAATAAAAACCGAGTTTTCTATCGATTCTGATTTCAGTTCGACCCGATAAAGAATTACCTTTGTGCTAAAATTTTAGCCCATGACCACACGATTTGTAGCTCCTTCTATTTTATCTGCCGATTTTTTAAGATTAGGTGATGATATTGAAATGATTAATCAAAGTGAAGCCGATTACATTCACTGCGATGTGATGGACGGGGTTTTTGTGCCCAATATTTCTTTTGGAATTCCGGTGATTGAGAAAGTTGCGGAAATTGCCACCAAGCCATTGGATGTGCATTTGATGATTTCCAATCCCGATCATTTTATTGTACCGTTCCGGAAAGCTGGGGCTTCAATTCTCACCGTGCATTACGAAACCTGTCCGCACCTGCACCGGACTGTCCAATCGATCAAAAATGAAGGGATGAAAGCCGGTGTTTGTTTAAATCCGCACACCCCGGTTCATTTACTCGACGATATTATTGTTGATCTGGATATGGTTCTGATCATGTCGGTTAATCCAGGATTTGGAGGGCAGAGCTTCATTAAAAATTCATACAAGAAAATACGTTTGCTGAAGGAGATGATTGTCTCTAAAAATCCAAAATGTTTAATTGAAGTTGATGGCGGCGTTAATTTTGAGACCGGCGCTAACCTTTACGATGCCGGTGCTGATATTTTGGTCTCCGGAAGTTTCATTTTCAAAGCCGACGATCCCATTGAAACCATCCGAAAGTTTAAAAGCCTGTAAGTTAATTTTTTTGGTTGGCTTGTTCCGGAGGGCAGTCCGTATTTTCGTTAAGATCTTTTAATGTGCACCCGCTGCTACAACTATCACATTTTTCAATTCTGCGTTGATTTGACTTCCGCTTATTTAACACACAGTAAAGCCGGTAAAGTTTCCAAAGAACAGCGCCCAGCGTGATCAGTAAAATAAGGTATGTCAAAATTTCTTGTACCATCTGTTTTTAATAAGAAATTATCCTGCTCATTGTTTTGTTGTTAAAAAGACAAACGGGCGAGATGTAACGTTAGAAAAGACAAAATCCAAGCCAATGCCGAGGTATAAAACACGGTGAAAAGCGCCCAGAACAGCTTACCCGATTCATTCTTAATGGTGGCAATCACACCGATGCATGGGAAATAAATTAAAATGAAAATTAAAAAAGCAAGAGCTACTGGCACCGAAATAACTAACTGGCCTTGTTTAGGCCCCGACAAATAACGTTCCTGCTGAAGCTTTTTAGTCAGGCTGATATCCCCTCCGTCGCCAACCTGGTAGAGGACGCCCATGGTACTCACCACGATTTCCTTTGCAGGAAGACCGGCTAAAAGCGCCACGCTCATTTTCCAGTCGAAACCTAACGGACGCATGGCTGGCTCGATGAACTGACCAATCTGTCCCAAGTACGAATTTTGTAACCGTACGGCCTCCTGTTTCATTTCCAGCTGATGAAGTTTTTCCGGATTGCG
>JAGXIR010000211.1 GCA_024635605.1 Sunxiuqinia sp. | reverse complement strand
TCCAATTTGTAAAAACTTGTTAATGCTGCCGAAGAAGTACGGAATGAATTTCCCAGTTGAGCAGATTTTAATTTATTTAGCTAATTAAATCAGAAACACTGAATGATTCAAAATACCTGTATTCTTTTTTGTCGTTGTGGGGCTGGTGTAATTTCACCAGAGAAGACAGACCAATTAGCCAATGCTTTTCAACAGCTGGATACCGATGTGTATGAGCTACGCGACTTGTGTGCCTTTGCGGTACATGAAAAAGATGTGCTGCAGGCGATTGGGGAAAAGTATGATCGAAAATTAGTGGTTGCCTGTTATCCCAGGGCTGTGGAAAACATGCTCCGACAAGCAGGGATCGACCTTGGTGGGTTCGAAGTGTTAAATTTCAAGGAACTGTCCGGTAGGCAAATTCTGGAAAAACTGACCACTGAGTATCAGTTAAAGCCGGGTGAAGCCCGTTACCAGGTTCAAATCAGTGAGCTGGATGTGCCGGCGTGGTTTCCAGTGATTGACGAGTCGCGTTGCACGTTGTGTGGGCAATGTGCCCGTTTTTGTTTGTTTGGGGTTTACACCTACGACAAAAAAAGTTTGACTGTCGTGAATCCGTTGGCTTGCAAAAATAACTGTCCAGCCTGTGGGAGGACCTGTCCGGCTTCGGCCATCATGTTTCCGCGTTTGGCTGAAAATTCGGTGCTGGCTGGAGCCATTCCGGGAGAAAAACAAGCAGCTGGTAGCGCGAAGAAAGAGGGCTTGTTTGTCATGTTGAATGAACGCAACCAGACACGAAAAAATATTTTCAGACAGGGCGTGGTGCAAATGGCCGAAGAAGAACGGCGGAAAGCATTGGAAGGATTTAAACAAGGGGTGCGTAAACCAAAGTAACATGCTGAAACAATTACTGTTTAGAACTGATAAAAAATGTCTGTACAAGTTTATTTATAACTTGGGGATCAAAGGTGCGCTTAGTTTTAACCGTTTTCAGAAACGGCTTAAAAAGGGTGAATTTTTCCCGGCCTTCCACTTTATTTCAGTAACCGATGATTGCAACCTGAATTGCCAGGGATGCTGGGTGATGGGCAAGAAGAAAAACAGCCGGATGTCGGCTGAGCAACTCGATCAGATCATTACCGAAACCAAAGCGCAAGGCTCGTATTTTTTTGGAATTTTGGGAGGCGAACCCCTGATGTATAAACCACTTTTCGATGTGTTTCAAAAACATTCCGATTGCTATTTTCAGTTGTTTACCAACGGCACTTTGCTCACCCCCGATGTGGCTGAAAAATTGCGAAAATGTGCCAACGTTACACCGTTGATTAGTTTTGAAGGAGACGAAGAAGTCGCTGATGTCCGCCGGGGGGGAACGAATGTGTGGCAACGAACTCACGAAGCGATTGATCATGCAACTAATGCAGGATTAGTTACGGGAGTGGCGATGAGTGTTTGCAAATCGAATCTGGAGTTGGCCATGTCGCCTGATTTTATCAACTCGTTGATCCGGAAAGGCGTGACCTACCTGTGGTATTACATTTACCGTCCGGTGGGCGAAAATGCCACGGTTGATTTAAGCCTGAGCCGCGAAGAAATTGAGCAACTGCGCACCCACATGGTAGAGGCGCGCACGAAATACGACCTGGCCATTATTGATGCTTATTGGGATGGCGAAGGAAATGGATTGTGCCCGGCAGCCAGCGGTTTGAGCCATCACATCAACGCCTCAGGTTATATTGAACCTTGCCCGGTGATTCAGTTTGCCACCGATCGGATTGGCGAAAGGCCCTTGGCGGAAATTTATCGTTCTTCTGCTTTTCTGCGAGATCTGAAAGTGGAAATTCCGAAGAAAACATCGGGTTGCATCATCATGGAAGATCCGCAGTGGCTGGTCGATTTTGTTGAAAAATATGATGCCATCGACACTTCGGGACGGGACAATGAAGCCGAACGCTTACGGGTAATGGAACGGGTTCCCAGTCATGGTTCGGGCAACACAATTCCTGAGAAAAGCTGGGCTTATAAATTTGCAAAAAAACGCGCTTTCTTCGGATTGGGCGCTTATGGATAAGAAGATGATCAAAACACAACGATTACTCAAAGTACCGACGGATGTCAGGGTACGCAATGCGCTTCGCAAAGAGGCCGTTCGGCTGATTGCGGAGAAAAAGATTTCGCCGCCTGTCGATTTTGACCGCCTGGAGGAATTGGCGTTGGAGGTTATTCAAAACCTTGAAGCTGACACAAACTACCTGGACTTTGCCATTGTGCTTTGCGGCAATGAAATTTGGCGTGACGTGGTGGCGGCCATACCTTTTGATCGTCGGTTGCTGTTGTTGCCCCAATGCCTGAAAAATACCCTAAACTGCCAGGCCGAAATGGATTCGCTGGGTCTGATTTGTGCTGGCTGTAAAGGCTGCCAGATTGATTCGGTGCTCACCAAAGCCGAAGCCTTGGGTTACACCACGCTGGTGGCCGAAGGCACAACCGTTGCGGTTGGTTTGGTTGAGGAGGGTGCGATTGACGCCGTGATCGGTGTGAGCTGTATGCCCGTGTTGCAGCGATCTTTCGAGCCGGTCTCGCGTGCTGCCGTGCCGGTTTTGGGTTTGCCATTGTTGTCCGATGGTTGCGAAAATACAAATGTCGATTATGGCTGGTTGTTTGAGGAAATGCATCAGTTGAAGCCAAATCCGGAGAAACAACCACTTTCGGTTTCCTTGCTGAAAGATCAGGTGCAGGATTATTTTACGGAGTTTACCTTGCAGGATTTTTTTCGTGCCCAAGATGTGACCGAGAAACTGGCTAAACGCATGCTGGTGATGGGTGGACAACGGATTCGCCCCTTGTTGACGGTACTGGCTTATCGTTCGTATTCAAAAGAAGTTCGCGAAGAGATCCCCATGGCTTTGGCCATCATTATTGAATGTTTTCACAAAGCTTCGCTCATCCACGATGATATTGAAGATGATGATGATTTTCGTTATGACCAGGAAACCCTGCATAAAACGCACGGTATTCCGGTGGCCATCAATGTAGGCGATTACCTGATCGGAAAAGGATACCAACTGCTGGCCAATCTGCCTGTTGAATCGAAGCTTTTGGCCGAGTCGTTGCGCGTGGTTTCTTCGTCACACCTGAACCTGGCAACCGGGCAGGGTGCCGATTTGATGCTTGGCAGTGATTTTCGGACCATGGCAGTGGATCAATTATTGAAGATTTTTACCCAGAAAACCGGAGAGGCCGTAAAGGTTGCCTTGTTGCTTGGTGCTATTCACGGTGAGGCTCCTGAAGCAGAGTTGAAGCGTCTGGAAACTTTCTCTGACTGGTTTGGAATCGCCTACCAGATCCGGGATGATTTGAATGAATTCCGCGAGGAAGATTCGTTGGAGCAAATGCATCATTTCCCGTTTTTGCTGGCCTTGTTAAACGAGCGATTTTCTGAAAACGGGCATCAGATTCGATTGTCGGAGCTGGAAAAAATGAACTCCATCCAGTTGCGCCAGGTAATTATTGATGAGCAGGTTGACCGACATGCCGAGGCGTTTTTGAAACTCTATGTCGATAAATGCTACGAAGAGCTTGATCAGTTGCAGAATCTGAAACTGAAGCTCAGCTTATATGGCGTGATGGGAAAAATTTTCTGATCACATCTGCTATGAGCCCCGAAAAAAACCATAATCCCATTTACCAACAGTTTATTCAGTGTCTGCAAGCCGGTTTGAATTTGCTTGATGACGAAAGCCGGCGGGAAATCGTTCGATTTGTTGTTGGTCGGCAACACAGCAGTGGTGGTTTTGTGGATCGCGGCGAACAGCCGGATTTGTATTATTCGCTGTTTGGGTTTTGGCTGGCGTCAGCTTTGGAATTGCAAACTGAATTGGAACATTTGAAGGGTTTTATCCAAGACCGTGAGGAAGAAACCAATCCGGTTGACCGCTTTGCCCTGATGTTGCTTCAACAAGCTTTTTTTCAGAAAAAAGAAGGCCAGTTGAATTTTTTCAGGGAATTATTGACGAACGATCATCCGGTTAACTTTTCGTATCAGCTTTTCTTATTCTTATTGGTTTTTGATGCCCGCTACGGCAAAAAGCGCTGGCTGTATTTTTTTGTGCGGCTACTGTTGCGCTGGTATCAACCGGCTGTGGGTTCGCCGGCTAGCTTGGTTGCCGCGCTGACCATCGCGCGTTATGAGGTGGGTTTAAAAACGGAAGAGATGCAGCAAGAGTTACTTGCTTATTTCGCAGAAGACACCGGATTCAAGGCTTTTAAGCATGTTGAAACCGGCGATCTGCTGTCGATGGGCGTGTCGTTGTTCGCCTTGCAGAAAACCGGATTCGACCTTCGGCTGATAGCACCAACCTGCTTTGATTTTATTCAGCAAAATTTTGATGGGGGCGCTTTTTTGTCGGGTGATGGCGACCTGACCCGCGACTTGGAATACACCTTTTACGGTTTGCTGGCTTTGGGGTGCCTGGCGGATGATTAAATTAGAAGAATCGTTTGTGATCAACTAAAGAATATAAAATTGACAAAACAAGATTTACAACGCCGTTTTGACGAACTTTCAAAAATCCTGCTTGATGAAATGAATCCGCAGGGTTTTTGGACTGGTGAGCTGTCTTCGAGTGCATTGGGAGTGGCGGTTGCTGTTGCGGCTTTGCACTTTCACGATTCGAGGGCACACCAAGCGGAAATTCAGAAAGGACTTCGTTGGTTGCAAAATCAGGTGAATGCCGATGGCAGTTTTGGCGACACGCCTGAAAGCCCCGGCAATGTGAGCACCAGTTTGCTGGTTTATGCCGCCACCAAGCTTTATGCCCGGTCCGATGGCTCAACGGCCCGTTTACAAGCAAAGATTGCAGGCTACCTGGCTGCGCAAAACATCGATGTTCATTCCGCCCAGGTTGCGAAAGTGATTTTGGATCATTATCAACGCGATTATACTTTTTCTGTCCCGATACTGACCCTGTGCGGGCTGTGTGGTGTTCCTGGACGCGAAGCGTTCCGGCATATTCCGCAGTTACCTTTCGAACTGGCTCTGTTGCCACGTAAGTTTTATCGTTTGCTGAATTTAAGCGTGGTCAGTTATGCGATTCCGGCTTTGATTGCCGTTGGCATTGTTGTTTTTAAGAAGAAACAGTCCAATGCTTTCGGGCGTTTTGTGCGGAGTTGGTCAGTTAAACCAGCTTTGGCCTTGTTGCAAAAACTGATGCCGGCGAGTGGTGGTTTTCTGGAAGCCATTCCTCTCACTGCCTTTGTGGCTCTGAGCTTGATAGAGGCTGGCTACCGCGATCTAAAAGTGGTTGAACAGGGCATTCAATTTTTGAAGGAAACCCAGCGCGGAGATGGAAGCTGGCCCATTGATATCAATTTGTCGACCTGGGTGACGACCTTGTCTGTCAAATCTTTGCGGACAAAAAGGGCTGAAGTACTGACGCCGGAAGCGCAAACCCGTCTGGCCAATCATCTGAGAACGATACAAAACTGCGATGTCCATCCATTTAACGGAAGCCAGCCGGGCGGTTGGGGATGGACTAACCACAGTGGTTCGGTTCCCGATGGTGATGATACGCCGGGAGCGATTTTGGCTTTGCTTCAACTTCAACCCAAAGAAGAAGTGAAGGACGTAGTTTTGGCGGGATGCGACTGGTTGTTGAAGCTGCAAAACAGCGATGGTGGGATTCCAACGTTCTCCAAGGGTTGGGGAAAGCTACCATTTGATCAAAGCTGTGCGGATTTAACCGGGCACAGTTTATTGGCTTTCTCTGCCTGCCTGAATGCTTACCGCAGCGAGGTCAGTCCTGTGGCTTTCAAAGCCTATCGGCAAGCTTTTCTGCGGATGCTCAATTACCTTCAGAAACACCAGCGGCAGGATGGCAGTTGGTTGCCTTTATGGTTTGGTAACCAGCACACAGCCGATCATACCAATCCGGTTTATGGAACGGCAAAAGTGTTGACTTATTTGAATGATGTGTTATTGCATGGGTGGTTTGATTCGTCTGTTGAGCAAAAGCTACGGAATTTGATTCAATCGGGTGAACAGTTTTTATTGAACGTTCAGAATGCCGATGGCAGCTGGGGGGGTGGAAAAGCGATTCCGGGCACGATGGAAGAAACCGCTCTGGCTGTCGCGGCGCTTGCTGGCAACCAGCATGAAGAAAGCTGTCAGGCTGCATTCAGATGGCTGGATCAAAGTTACCGGCAGAACGGATTAAAAGCTTCTCCAATTGGACTGTATTTTGCATCGCTTTGGTACGATGAAAAATTGTACCCCTTGACCGCTTATTTAGAGGCTTTGGGCCGCGAGTTGGAGCGACCGTTGCCTTTAGGAATCATGGTCAAAGGTTCGTCTTCTGTGGTGTAATAACTTCCCATTAAATTGGCTGTAAGACAGCTGTGCACAGGAATAATCTCAACCAGATCGCCTACATTAATTAAGTGAAAATCTTTATAGGCTATTTTCAGAATTCCGTTTTCCTGAGACATGTCGCAGAGGTAATTTTTTTCATCCAGCAGAATTTTTTCATTGCCCTGACGGATGATAATCTGACCGTAGAGACTTTTGCCATCGATGTTGATGATCGAATCTTTGGAGATGTGGATTGCTCCTCCGTAAATCGTAATTTCGTTGCGCGAACCGTGCTTGGCAATGACCGGACAAACCAACCGAATTGCAATGTCCTCAAAATTACAACTACCCAGTTTGAGTTGCATCAGGTCGTAAAACACAAAGTTGCCGGGGCGAATTTCATCCACTCCGTCAAAATTTTCACAAATGCTTTGCGATGGCGTATCTCCCATAGAAATAATCAGGTCGGGCCAGTCTTTTTTATAACGGTTTTTGAGCGAACGCATTTTAAGGAGCGCATCAAAATGAAAATTGTAAATTTCGTGCCGGGTTTTAGCTTTATAAGTGTGCCCGGCATGAGTTAAGAATCCCTTGAACTGGATGACCTGACTTTCTTTAATAATTTCGAGTAAACTATCTATTTGATTGGTTTTGCTGGCCATGATTCCGGTACGGTTGTGACCGGTGTCAATTTCAATAAACAAACCAACAGGTGATTTGATAAACTTGGCGAGCTGGATCAGAGTATTCTTGTTTTCGACTAACAAGTTAAGCTTGATTTTTTTAGCCAATGAATTGATCTGATTGATTTCAAGAATGTTGACCGGAATCGCAATGGTGATATCCGTCCATCCGTGGTGAGCAAAGTACTCAGCCATTTGCACGGATGATACCGTGATGGTCGTTACTCCGGCATCGCGGAACCATTCTCCCACAGCTGCCGATTGGTGGGTTTTAAAATGTGGCCTGAATAGCAAATTTTTCGCCTTTGCTTTTTCAGCCATTCTTTCAATGTTTCGTAAACATACCTCCTTGTCGAGGATCAGGGTCGGGCGCACAATATCCATAAACGTTCAGTCATTTTTTGGTTTCAGTAAACTGCTATCCAAAACTTCTCTTTCTCAGAAAAATTTTCGAACGTCCGCTCTGTAAAACCATCGGGGTTTTACTTTTCAAATCATCAAATCGCAATGCCTTATTTCAATCGGATCTTTACCAGTTAAACTTCGAACTGTCGGCACAAAATCTTCAATTTTTCCACGCACTGGAAAAATTGATTAGTCAGGATTTTGAGGCAGTTTCGTTGATTGATTTGAAATAAGTCTGCTAAAAGTAACATTTTAACTGAACTTTAGAAAGAGTTGAACGTGAAAACAACTAAAAAGAGCCCCGGATTGAGGCTCTTTTTAGTTGTTTTATGGATTGAATCTGTTATTCTTTTCCAGTGAGGATCGTTTGTGCCCGGTTCGGACCAACTGATGTAATGGTAATTGGAAGTCCGGTCTCGTCTTCAATGAAATTGATGTAGTTGTTCAACTCTTCCGGAAACTCATTCTGGTGAGTGAGCTTCGTTAAGTCGGTTTTCCAGCCGGGAAGCTCAACATAAATTGGTTTCACCTGGTCGTCCAGTTCAAACGGAAATTTGTCAACCACTTCACCGTCTATTTCATAACCCACGCATACCTTAATGGTGTCAAAATCATCCAGTACATCCCCTTTCATCATGAACAGCTCGGTTACGCCGTTGATCATGATCGAATATTTTAAGGCAACCAAGTCGAGCCAGCCACAACGGCGCGGACGTCCGGTGGTCGATCCGTACTCATTCCCTGAATCACGCAATTTCTGTCCTGTTTCATCGTGAAGTTCGGTCGGGAAGGGGCCCATTCCGACGCGGGTGCAGTAAGCTTTGAAAATTCCGAAAACCTTGCCAATTTTTTGAGGAGCAATTCCTAGTCCGGTACATGCTCCGGCACAAATGGTGTTCGAAGAAGTTACAAAGGGGTACGAACCAAAGTCAATGTCGAGCAAGGTACCCTGAGCTCCTTCTGCCAGTACCGATTTGCCTTCCAGTAGCAGGTCATTAACCATATGTTCGCTGTCGACAAAAGTAAATTCTTTCAACACTTCAATTCCTTCAAACCATTCTTTCTCTACTTCAGTGAGCAGTTCTTTGTAGTCGAACTGAAAGAATTTTTCGAGCAGTTCTTTGTGGGCGTTGGTTCGTTCGGCATATTTCTTTTCAAAACCTTCGCCTAAATCGCCGACACGCAAACCATCACGACCAATTTTGTCTTTGTAAGTTGGTCCAATTCCTTTCAGTGTTGATCCGATTTTCGTATCGCCTTTTGCGGTTTCAGAAGCTGCATCAAGTAATTTATGAGTTGGTAAAATTAAATGAGCTTTCTTCGAAACATACAGGTTTTTGCGCAGGTCAAGACCGTACTTTTTTAATGACTCAATTTCTTTTTTGAAAACTAAAGGGTCTAACACAACACCGTTTCCGATGAGGTTGACTTTATTTTCATGAAAAATACCTGAAGGGATGGAGTGCAGCACTTGCTTAAAATTGTCAATTTCAAGGGTGTGTCCGGCATTGGGGCCGCCTTGAAACCGCGATATGGCATCATATTTTGGGGTTAAGACGTCTACTATTTTTCCT
Organism: Sunxiuqinia sp.; assembly: GCA_024635605.1. Classification (GTDB taxonomy): domain Bacteria; phylum Bacteroidota; class Bacteroidia; order Bacteroidales; family Prolixibacteraceae; genus Sunxiuqinia. Next base: position 4,186 of record JAGXIR010000211.1, on the reverse strand, counting down.
TTTCCTTCATCTCCCCATTGGAGACCTAAAATAACATCTACTTTCATTCTTTGTGATTTACAAACGTTCAAGCATAATTAAACCGCAGAAATTGAATCTTCAAGGATGATTATTTTCTACGGTGCCGAAATGAAATTTATTTGGCCAATAAAATTAAGAATTATTTTTTCATTTGGGCATAAAAAAACCTCTGTTTCAGCAGAGGCTGTTTATTTATAATGAGTATAAAACAAGTTAAGATTCAATGCTTTTCCCGTAAATGTATAAGGTGTGGTGGGAAAGCTTGAAATTATATTTTAAACAGGCTTCTTCAATGATTTCACGAATGCGGGGATCGTAGAACTCTTTAACGACCCCGTTATTAATGTCAATCAGGTGGTCGTGCTGGAGGGTGGCAAATGCTTTTTCGAACTGAGCGATATTTTTTCCAAACTGATGTTTGACCACCAGCTTGCACTCCAATAACAAGTCGATGGTATTGTAAAGGGTCGCCCTGCTTACCCGGTAATTTTTATTTTTCATTGAAATATAAAGCGATTCAATATCGAAATGTCCTTCCCTCGAGTATATCTCGTCGAGTATGGCGAATCGTTCCGGTGTTTTCCGATGTCCATTTTTCTCCAGGTATTCTGTGAACATATTCTTCACAGTATCTTTCGTCTTATGGTTATTCATATTTAAACCAATTTAAAATAGTGCTCAAAAATAGTAAAAAATAAGCATTGTTTAGACTAAATAAAAACTAATTCTCGATTTTTTCAATCCGCTCAATGGTGTCTATTCCCTTGATTTTCATTAATCGAGAAATTAATTTATTCAAGTCATCGAGGTTGTGGATGTAGATAAACAGGTCGCCTTCAAAAATGCCATCGTGGGTGTCGAATAGCACGGTGCGCATGTTGATGTTGTTTTGTTTGGAGATGATATTGGTGACCTCGCTTACAATGCCAACGCGGTCGAACCCGTTGATTTTGATGCGGGTAAGGTAGGAGCGCTTTTTAAAATTGGTCCATTCGGCGGTGATAATGCGGTCGCCTTGTTGCGACATCAGTTTGTTGGCTTCCGGACAATTGCGTTTGTGGATAATCACATGGTTGTTTGAAGTCAGGTAGCCCAGTACATTATCTCCGGGAATGGGTTGACAACATTTGGCAAGCGTATAATTGGGTTCTTCGGGATCTTCTTTCAATAAGAAGGTGTTTTTTTTGTTAATCTGGGTTTTAGGAATTTCGAGCTCCAATTCGCTTTCTTCGTCTTTGTTTTTTCCAAAGGAGAGCTTCCAGTATTTGGCTAATTTGTTTTCGCGGCGCGATTTTAAAATACTTTCCAAGTCATCAATTTGGATGAACCCCATGCCAACATGGGCATATAATTGGTCTTTGTTCGACAGGTTGTAGTGCGACGTTAATTTTTTTAAGGTGTCAGATGATGGTTTTATTTTATGCTCTTTAAGCTTATTTTCAATGATCTCACGTCCTTTTTCATGGTGCATTTTTTTGTCTAGTTTGAAGGCTTGCTTCACCTTCGATTTGGCTCTCGCGGTTGTCATAAACTGAAGCCAAGAAAGGTCGGGCGATTGGGTTTTTGAAGTTAGCAGTTCAACTTGGTCGCCGCTTTGCAGAACATAACTGACCGGCACTAGTTTGTGGTTGATTTTTGCACCAATGCAATGATTCCCGAGGTCAGTGTGAATTTCGTACGCGAAATCGATGACCGTTGCTCCTTTGGGCAGGTTAATCATGTCGCCTTTTGGGGTGAAGATGACAATTTCGGAGGAAAACAAATTCATTTTGAATTCATCCAGAAATTCCATGGCGTCTGACTCGGGATTTTGAAGCATTTCCCGGATCTTTTCGAGCCATTTGTCCAGCTCTGTTTCGGGCGACTGAACCCCTTTGTACTTGTAGTTGTAGTGGGCTGCAAAACCACGTTCCGCAACCTCATCCATTCGTTCTGTGCGGATTTGAACTTCTACCCATTTCCCCTGAGGCCCCATCACTGTGACATGCAGCGCTTCATAGCCGTTGGCTTTGGGAATGGTAATCCAGTCGCGAATCCGGTCGGGCTTGGGTTTGTAAATATCAGTGATTAGCGAAAGAATATCAAAACACTGCCTTTTCTCCGATACGTTCGTTTTAGGTTTAAAAACAATCCGAATAGCCATTAAGTCATACACTTCGTCGAATGACACCCCTTTGGTTTGCATTTTATTCCAAATGGAGTAAATGGATTTTAAGCGGCCGGAGACTGTAAACTCAATGCCTTCGCTTTCCAGTTGTTCCTGAATTGGCTTAACGAATGTGTCAATCATGGATTCTCTTCGCTCGCGTTGGCTGTGAAGGCGAAAGACAATCTGGTTGTATGTTTCCGGCTGTTTGTATTTTAAGCTAAGGTCTTCCAGCTCCGTTTTTATTGAGTACAGACCCAGGCGGTGAGCCAATGGAGCAAAAATATAAAGGGTTTCGGCAGCGATTTTTAGTTGTTTGGGAAGTGGCATACTGTCGAGCGTACGCATGTTGTGAAGCCGGTCGGCCAGCTTAATCAAAATCACCCGGACATCATCCGAAAGGGTCATCAGCATTTTCCGAAAATTGGTGGCTTGTTTCGAATCTTGTTGGGCGGTGATTTCATCCGATAGTTTGGTGAGCCCATCAACGACTTTTGAAACTTTTTCGCCAAACAAGTTTTGAATATCTTCAAGCGAGTAGTCTGTGTCCTCCACTACATCGTGTAAAATAGCCGAGATGATTGATGTTGCTCCGAGCCCCATTTCGCTGGAAACAATTTGCGCAACGGCCAGTGGATGGATAATGTAGGGCTCGCCGGATTTTCGTTTAACGCCGGCATGTGCACTGTTTGCAAATTCAAAAGCTTTTTGAATACGCTCGCGTCCATCCGGGCTAATTCGCTGGTCAAACGTTTTGGTCAAATTATCGTAATAATCAGCAATTAGTCGCTGTTCTGCTTTTGTCTGTAGTTTATTCATCTCCGTCATGCAACACGTGTTCAAGCCTTTTCAGTTTGCAAAGGGTAAATATAGTCTATTTCCATACAAATCAGGTTGGGTGATTTCCCGAAACGACCAGATTTTACTCATCGTTAATGAAAGCAATCAGCCGCTGTATTTGTTCAGCCTCGAAGGTTATCGTTTTCTGAAGATTAGCCCAGCTGCACGTTAACCAATCTCATCATAAACCGAAAGAAACGCATCAACCATTTTTTCCCACGAAAACTTCTTTTTCTCTTCTTTGATGTTTTCTTCGAAAGCCACTTGTCGCTTGTTCTGATAGAAGTCGAAGATGGCATCGGCGATGGCTTTTTCGTTTGGTTCAACCACATAGCCAATTTTTTGATCCGGAATAATTTCAGAAAGGCCACCAACATTGGTAACCAGCATGGCTTTTTCGAAGTGATATCCAATTTGAGTGACACCGCTTTGGGTGGCGCTTTTGTAGGGTTGTACCACCAGATCGGCTGCGCTGAAGTACAGGTTCACCTTTTCATTCGGAATAAAATCGGTGTGCAAAATGACGCGTTCGCTCAAATTCAGATCGGACAGCAATTGCAGGTAAGGTTCGGGTTTGGTATAAAATTCGCCCGCGACGATCAGTTTCACCGGAAGTTTTTGGAGTCGTTGGTCAGCAAAGGCTTTTAGCAAAATGTCCAGTCCTTTGTAATCGCGAATAAACCCAAAGAAAAGCAGGTAGCTGGTTGTTGGTGTCAGGTGAAGGAGTGTTTTTGCTTTGGATTGTTCCATTCGTTCGCCAAAATTGTCGAATAGTGGGTGTGGGCAAAGCGCCCGTGGCAGGTTGGGGTTGAAGGTGTCAATGTCGTTTAATACACTCTGCGACATGGCCACCATGCCATCAATGCTCTTCATGAAGTAGCTGGTTAGCAGCTGATCGCCGGGGCGTTTTTCATGCGGAATGATGTTGTCGGCCAGGCAAATAACTTTGGTGTGTTTGTTTTTTCGAACCAGGCGGCAAATGGAGCCTAAAGCCGGCCCCATAAATGGCAGCCAGTAACGAACCATCAACAAATCTGGTTTCTCGCGGCGGATGCGGTTTCCTATGTTCAGCCAGTTAAGCGGGTTGACGGAATTGACTGTGCGTTTGATCTTCAGGTTTTCGGGTGCTTTCCCGTCAACATATTGCGATTTCCCGGGAAAAAGTATGCCGGGGTATTG
>JAGXIR010000210.1 GCA_024635605.1 Sunxiuqinia sp. | reverse complement strand
GGAAACTCAGGCATTTCTTCCACAATGTAAAACACCTGTTCCTCATCTTCTTCTTTTTCTTCCTGTGCATAATCAACAATCGGGCTGACATCAATTTCGGTTTCCGCATTAGCTTCGGTATCCTGAATCTCCAGTTCATCTTCAATTTCAATGTCGTTGGATACAATGTTGAGCACTTCAACAACTCGAGGAGGAGGCGGAGGAGGCGGAGGTTTCACTTCGTCGCGGCGGGTAATCGGGATAATTTCACTCTCAATTTCCTGAGCGACAACAGCACCAGTAATTTCGGCTTTCTTCACATTGGTCTTCAATTCAAAAGCAAGCAAGATAATTCCCAATGCTAAAACCAACCCAAGTTCAATAAAGAGATTCCGGTAGCAATTTAAATCACATGATGGATATTTTTTGATTTCCATAACTTTTGGTTTTTTCGGGTAAAATAAAAAAGTAAATAAGGCTTGTAAAAAGTAATTTTAAATCGGAAGTAATGAGCAGTAGCCCTTTGTAAAAGGGAATGAACACGGTTCATGACACAAGTCTAAATAAGACTTATTTGTAAAAATTTGATTGCAATAATATATACGAGCATTAATGAACCATGTTTCTGTTTTATACAACCCAGGAAGATGATTATTATTAGCTTTTGAAAAGAAGGACTACAAATCAACATGCACCTTTCTGTATTCACTTCTGAATACTATTTTCACCGACATTGAAAAGTTATCCATATAGCGATTCCAAAGCCACATCAGGTATTTTCAACCCTAGATGAACCCGCCTTTAATCCAATTGTTGATATGAATGCCATAAAGCAAATCGGATAATTATGCTGTCTTACATCTTTAAAACAAAACATAGAGAATTGGTCAACTTATTATTTGCTGAAACCAATCTTGATTCAAATAAATCCCACAAGGCTTCGGATATTACCATACAAATAATAAAAGATGGACTGATGGCAAAATTTGAAAAAGGGCAACTTGACGACTTAATCGCCCTGATTAGCAAAGGTGGATACCACTCGACCTTTGCAGGGGAGCTTGAAAACAAAATTATGGATCGTTTGAAAGAAAAAATGAACCTGGCAGAAGACCTGGCGTCAAGAGTTGCGGCCCTTGCAGTTTCATTTCTCATCAATTCATTGGGTGGGTTCATGCAAGAAAGGAATAAAACCAACAGGAAAGGAATTCAGGAGTTGATGGCCGGAGAACAAAAAGACTCCATGAGGAACAAATTATTCAATCGTTTTAAACGAAAGTAAAACAGGAAGCCAGCCTGATTTTCATTTTCATCGACTAAAACACGACTCGAACATGCGGGCGGCAACTGCCGGATAAGAGCCCAACAAGCTACCGAAAAAAGACAATAAAAAAAGGAGAACCAATTTCTTGATTCTCCTTCACTGTAGCGGGGACACGACTCGAACGTGCGACCTTTGGGTTATGAGCCCAACGAGCTACCAACTGCTCCACCCCGCAATATATTTTTAAATATTTTATCCAATAAAATTAACAGAACTCGAACGTGCGTCCGGCAGCTGCCGGATATGAGCCCAACGAGCTACTCCCGAGCATTCGGGACTCCACCCCGCAATATATTTTAAGTATTTTTTGTCTGTTTTGAACGTTCATTTTTGGCGTTCCTGCCTCAAATGCGGATGCAAATATAAACCATGTTTTTCGATAAACAAAAATATTCAACTATTTTTTATTTTTACTCCCCGAATCAATCCGTTAAAAAGTATTAATTTCAATCCGCTTCAATAGGCATTCATCGAATTGTTACTAATTTTGTTGCCTGCAAAAACAGAACATGGCAAAACAGGACAAAAAGAAAAAAATAATTGATAAACTCAAAAACCGTTATCGGTTAATCATCTACAACGATTCGACCTATCAAACGGTGTGGAGCATGAAGTTAACCCGGATCAAAGTCTTTACCACTGTCAGTTTTGGCGGATTGCTTTTGGTTCTTTTTACAGTCCTGATGATTGCCTACACCCCCATTCGTGAGTTCATCCCAGGTTACCCGTCCGCCGAAGTGCGCCAACTAATTGTACACAATGCCATGCTGGTGGATTCGCTGGATGAGCAGCTTCAAATCAGGGATACCTATTTTGAAAAAATTCGTGCTTTGATTGAAGGCGAAATTCCTCATGATCCGGACTTTGTAGCCGACACCAGCATCCCATCAAATGAGCTGCAAATTAATTACTACAACCACGATTCAATTTTTCAGCAAAAGATCCTTGAAGAACAACTCGACCTTTCACTTCAAACAGAAGCTCCCAAATCAAGAAATATTGCCAACCTGCATTTCTTTACGCCCCTGCAAGGAATGATTACCAACAAATTTGACAAACAAACCGACCATGTCGCCGTCGATTTAGTTGGTATGCCCAATTCCCGGATTTCGGCGGTGCTGGACGGCACCGTGATTTTTGCCGGATGGACCGTTGAAACAGGCTACATCATTTACCTTCAACACCAAAACGACCTGGTATCGGCATACAAGCACAATGCCGAGCTGCTAAAAAAAGTAAATGAGCATGTCAAAGGCGGAGAAGCTATTGCCATTATGGGCAACACCGGCGAACTGACCACTGGACCACATCTTCATTTCGAATTATGGCACCAGGGAATTGCTCTGGATCCCGAAAAATACATCGACTTTTAAACTGTACTATGAAAAAACGGATTGCCATTCTGGGGTCTACCGGATCCATTGGGACACAAACGCTTGAGGTGATTGCGCAAAACCCGGATCATTTCGAGGTGGAAGTGCTAACAGCAAACAACAATATTGACCTGCTCATACAGCAAGCCAAAACTTTTCAGCCCAACATGGTGGTGGTCGCTAATCATTGTCGCTACCAACAGCTGGTTGAAGCGCTGAAAGATGAACCCATCAAAATTTTTGCAGGCAAGGAAGCTTTGGAACAGGTGGTTCAGCTCGACACGGTTGATCTGGTGGTAACCGCGATGGTTGGCTATTCCGGCCTGATTCCGACACTGAAGGCAATTGAAGCGGGCAAGCATATTGCGCTGGCCAACAAGGAAACGCTGGTCGTTGCCGGCGAAATTATTACACGTGAGGCGGTGAAGAACAAAGTCAACATCTATCCGGTGGACTCAGAACATTCTGCCATCTTCCAGTGTTTGGCTGGGGAGCACATGAATGAAATTGAAAAAATCTACCTGACCGCTTCCGGAGGACCGTTTCGAAACCTTACTGAAGCGCAACTGGAAAAGGTAACCCGTGACGATGCACTGAAACACCCCAACTGGGATATGGGAGCCAAAATCACCATCGACTCGGCCAGCATGATGAACAAGGGCTTTGAAGTGATTGAAGCCAAATGGCTGTTCGACCTGCAACCACACCAGATCGATGTGATTGTTCACCCGCAAAGCATCATTCATTCCATTGTTCAATTTCGCGATGGATCAATGAAAGCTCAAATGGGACTGCCAGACATGAAACTACCGATTCAATATGCGTTGAATTTTCCGCTGCGATTGCCTTCGGATTTCAAGCGTTTCAACTTTCTGGATTACCCAAAACTGACTTTTGAACAGCCGAATACAAAAAAATTTCGTAACCTTGCACTCGCTTTTGAGGCATTGAAAATGGGAGGAAATTTGCCCTGCATCCTCAATGCCGCCAATGAAGTAGTGGTTCAGGCATTTTTGAAAGAGAAAATTCGATTTGTCGACATGCCCGGACTGATTGAAGAAAGCATGCAAAAGGTAACGAATATTAAAAACCCGGTTTTGGACGATTATATTCAAACCGACAAAGAGACCCGATTGTTAACGACTTCATTGATTAAACAACGAAGTAAAATAAAGACGTAAGAGAAGAATGGAACAAGTACTGATAAAAGCCGCCCAATTAATCCTAAGCTTATCGATATTAGTGGTATTGCACGAGTTTGGGCACTTTGCCTTTGCCCGGTTGTTTAAAACCCGGGTTGAAAAATTTTACCTTTTCTTCGATCCCTGGTTTGCACTGGTTAAGTTCAAACGGGGCGAAACCGAATATGGAGTGGGCTGGCTTCCGTTGGGTGGCTACGTGAAAATTTCGGGAATGATTGATGAATCGATGGATAAGGAGGCGATGAAATTGCCCCCGCAACCTTACGAGTTTCGTGCCAAGAAAGCCTACCAGCGATTGCTGATCATGCTGGGTGGAGTGATGATGAACTTCATTTTCGCCTTTATTATTTATGCTGGAGTCCTGTACGCTTGGGGAACCCAATACCTCCCAACCGAAAGCGTAACCCACGGAATCATGGTGTACGAAACCGGTGAGCAAATTGGCCTTCAAAATGGTGATAAAATCCTGTCGGTTGACGGGGTGTATATTGACGACTTCAATAAAATTATTCCCACGGCTATTCTCGACAACGCGCATGCAATTCAGGTTTTGCGCGACGGCAAACAGGTCGATGTTGAGATTTCAGACGAAGATTTGGCCCTGTTAATTAAAAGCAGAGCAGTCATTGCTCCACGACTGCCTTTTGAGTGTAGCGCAGGACAAATATTAGACGATTCACCGGCTAAAAATGCAGGACTTGAGCAAGGAGATGTTTTTGTGAATATTGATGGTGAAACATTCACTTATTACGACCAATTCACCAGCTATATCAAAGCCAGGAAAGAACAGGAAATTACCCTGAACATCTTACGCGACGGACAGGCACAATCGCTCGACTTGACGGTTGCCGAAGATGGAACCATTGGTTTTTACCCAACCTTTTTGGAGAGTGCATACGAATTTCTCAATTACGAAACCATCAACTATGGCTTTCTCGAAGCCATTCCTGCGGGCTTCAATCGTGGAATTAATACTATTAAAGATTACCTGAAGCAGTTTAAGCTGATCTTTTCGCCCAAAACAAAAGCATACGAATCCTTGGGTGGGTTTATTGCCATCGGGAATATTTTCCCGGGAGCATGGGACTGGTTCCAGTTTTGGAACATGACCGCTTTTCTGTCCATCATTTTGGCGGTGATGAACCTGTTGCCCATTCCGGCTTTGGACGGCGGACATGTGACTTTCCTGCTCTACGAAATTGTTTCGGGACGCAAGCCCGG
>JAGXIR010000209.1 GCA_024635605.1 Sunxiuqinia sp. | reverse complement strand
TTTGGCAATCAAGCCCATCGATCCCAAATCACCCAGATCGACCGTGTACCCATCGTTGAGGGTTTCGGGCACGATTTGGAGGAATCCTTCAATGACGGAGAGGATGTCCATTTCGTTCAGCGATGAACGTTCGGCAATTTGATGGGCGATAAACCGATGGTTGCGCTGCCCTTTGGAATTGATGTAAGCGTAGTACTTAGGTGGTGCTTCCCGATCAGCCGGATTTTTCCGTGCGATCACTTTGCAATTAATACTCTTTGTAATTATTGTTTAAAAATTAGGTTCAGTCAAATTACTATAATATTTCCTTAGAATCAATCTAAATTGATAAACAGAATCAATATGATGTGAATGCCACGACGGCCGGGTTATAACCAAAACGAATCCGCGGTTCGGAATCCGCGGCACCCAATGGCGCTACCCGCCGGGAGATTCCGAATCAAGTTCGGAATGACGCATCAAGTAAGCTGGCTTAGGTGGCCTACGAGGCTTTGACTTTGGAAAACAAGGGAAGGAAACAGCGATGGCACTCACTAAGAAAACCCTGTTTGACGATCCTGTATTCAGGGTCGGAGTTGGTTTTCGGGGGGTGACTGATCCGTAGTTTTCCAGCCAAAGGATCGTCAGCCTTGACTTTTTTTGAATACTTTTTTGTGTCAAAACAAAAAAGTATTTGGGGTTTGGGGCAAAGCCCCACTGAGGCAGCTCCTACTGGCTTTTTGAATCGCGGTTCGGAAACCGCAGCACCCGCTGGCAGATTCCGATCCGGCGGTTGCCGGACGGGAAAGACGCTCCAATCGCGCGGACTCGGGCGGCCTACGAGGCTTTTGGCTTTGGAAAAAATGCTCAACAAACTAAAAAAAATCCCCACCAATCAGGCGAGGATTCTATCTTTTATCAGGTTGCAGCAACTTATAGCAAATCAAATTCATCACCAAATGAAACACCCATTTTCCGGGCTTTCACGATGAGGGGAAAATCGGGCTCCACCAACCTTAGCTTGCCTCCAACATCAATCAGGGGAACGGTCGTCAGCAGGTTGTTATGCATAGCCACCATCGTTCCATAATTCCCTTCGGCAATGCATTGTGCGGCAAACGACCCATAGCGGGTGGCCAAAATGCGATCCATCGGACTTGGGCTTCCGCCACGTTGCACGTAGCCCAAAACTGTTTCGCGGGTTTCAATGCCGGTATAGGTACTAATGGCTTCGCCCACATGTGCCGCAGCCGAAACTTTCTTGGGATGATCAATCCCTTCGGCAATCACCACAATAGAATAAGGTTTATTGCTTTGGTAGCGCTGTTCAATCTTTTTACAGACCGAGCGGATGTTATAGGCCACTTCGGGAATCAGAATGATGTCGCCGCCGCCAGCCATTCCGGCATACAGGGCAATCCACCCGGCATGATGTCCCATCACTTCAATAATCATGACCCGCTGGTGCGAGTTGGCAGTGGTGTGCAGTCGGTCGATCGCTTCGGTAGCAATTTGAACCGCTGAGTCGAAGCCGAACGTTACATCGGTTCCCCACACATCATTATCGATGGTTTTTGGAATCCCCACCACGTTAAGCCCTTCTTCTTGCAGGCGGCTGGCAGTTTTCATGGTTCCGTTGCCTCCAATACAAACCAACGCGTCCAGTCCCAACTCATGGTAGTTCTGTTTAATCGTTTCGGGCTTGTCATTCTCCCCATCTTTAACCACTTTATAGGGTTTTTCCCTTGATGTTCCCAGGATGGTTCCTCCCAAGGTTAAAATCCCGGAAAGGTGGGACTCCTTCAGTTCGACATAGTCTTTCTCTATCAGTCCCGAAAATCCGGCGGTAAACCCGATCACTTCCATACCATAGTCGACAATGGCAGTTTTGCCAACTCCCCTGATGGCAGCATTCAAGCCGGGACAATCGCCCCCGGCAGTTAAAATCCCTATTTTCTTTGGTTTTTGAGCACTCATAAAATCAAATTTTGAAATTGTCACACAGGTGTGACCAGTTTAAAATATCAGTCTAAATTACTAAAAGAAATTCGCTTTTAACAGAAAAAAATCCATTCATGCTGACTCAGTCGCTTCACATTCGAATGAACGAGGTGAATAACAGCAAACTTTGAAAAGTTAACTTAAAGAACAAAAACCTGCATTTTTAACCAGAATGACCTATAGTGGAAGAATACTGTCGTGGAAATACCCCAGTTTTTTCTTAATTTCGTACCATCATTTCGAATTCATTTTAATTTAGATCGATAACCTAAAATTTAATTACCTATGAGACGAGTTTATTTGCTACTGTGTGCCTCGGTTTTAGTAGTTGGCACTGCCTGTAATTCGGGCACTAAAAAAGCTGAAGAAACAACTGAAGAAAAGTCAGCCCAGGTTGAAGAGCCTGCTGCCGACAATAGCCTAACAGCTGCCGAACAAGAAGCGGGCTGGGAGCTTTTGTTTGACGGAGAAACACCTGAAGGCTGGCGTGGTGTGAACAAAGACCATTTCCCAACGGGATGGCAAGTGGTTGACGGAACCCTGATGTGTAAAGGTTCAGGCGAAGGCGAAGCTGGCGCTGATGATGGTGGTGACATCTTGTACGACCAGAAATTCAAAAACTTTCAACTGAAGCTGGATTGGAAAATTTCGGAAGGTGGAAACTCCGGTATTTTATACCTGGGTGAAGAAGTGGAAGACTGGCCGATCTACAAAACTGCTCCTGAAATGCAAATCCTTGATAACGAGCGCCACCCGGATGCTTTGCTTGGGAAAGATGGTAACCGCATGGCCGGATCGCTGTACGACCTGATTCCTGCCAAACCACAAAATGCCAATCCTGCCGGCGAGTGGAACAGCATCGAGATTATCTGCTACCAGGGAACGGTTGTTCACAAGCAAAACGGCGAAGTGGTTGTTGAATACCACTTGTGGACTGATGACTGGAACGCACTTGTTGCCGACAGCAAATTCCCCGGACTGAATGAAGACTGGGCCAATGTACCCAAAGAAGGTTATATCGCGTTGCAGGATCACGGAAATGATGTTTGGTTCAAAAACATCAAGATCAAAGAAATGTAATATCCATTTTTTTAATGAGATAATTAAAGGGTTGCTGTTGCAGCCCTTTTTTGTTTTTTATACTTTCATCAAAAGATTTATAAATTCATGCCCGCGCGGCTGTTGAATTTAGTTATTAAGACACAGAAGCTATGCCTGCTAAAAACACAACCCATGTTCCGTTTGAAATAATGAAACAACGCTTTTACGAAGTGTTGACTCAGTTGAAATTTCCCAAAGAGAAAGCGAAAACATGTGCCGCTATTTTTGCCGGCAACAGCCTGGATGGCGTTTATTCGCATGGCATCAATCGTTTCCCGCGCTTTGTTGACTACATCAAAAAAGGCTACATCAATCCGCGGGCAAACCCAAAAAAAACCGGACAAATTGGTGCCATTGAGCAATGGGACGGCCAACTGGCTCCCGGGCCGAGCAATGCGGTACAGGCTACCGGGCGCGCCATGGAGCTGGCCAGCGAAAATGGGATTGGTCTGGTGGCACTGGCCAACACCAATCACTGGATGCGCGGAGGAGCTTACGGCTGGCAATGCGCCCAGGAGGGGTTCGCCTTTATTGGCTGGACCAACACGATCGCCAACCTGCCAGCCTGGGGAGCCAAAACATGCAAGTTGGGAAATAACCCGTTGGTTTTTGCCATTCCTTATCAAAATGAGGCGATTGTGCTGGATATGGCGCTGTCGCAATTCTCGTACGGAAAAATGGAAGATTTGCACAAGCAAGGCGAAGAACTTCCCCTGCCTGGCGGATTCAACCAAAACGATCAACTGAGCACCGATCCTGCTGAAATACTCGATTCGGGACGCCCGTTGCCCATTGGCTACTGGAAAGGCGCCGGTCTCTCGCTGCTGCTTGATTTAATGGCAACCCTGCTTTCAGCCGGACTTTCCACTTCGGCACTTAGCAAACAAAATAAAGACGAATATGGCGTGTCGCAGGTTTTTATTGCTATTGACCTAAAACAGCTCGCTAACTTTCCAGCTATGGAGCAAACACTACAGGCCGTACTCGACGACTTCCATTCGGCTGAAAAAGTAAGCCCGGAAAGCTCGTTGCGCTATCCGGGACAACGCGTTTTAATCACCCGCGAGATAAATAAAATTAAAGGAATCCCTGTTGACACTGACCTTTGGGAACAAATTCAAAACCTGTAAAAGAAAGAAAGGCGCTTCATTGTGACCAATCGCATCAAGTATTTTGCTGATCAGTCTTAATTGCTTTAAACAACTCAATGACTATTCAATGACAAAGAATGACCACTAATGACTCTTTCACCGCCCCCCGACAGATTCGCTGTTTTGCGGTTATTCGTATTGCTGAATAATGGTACCTGCCATGCGAAGCAATGCGGTGTGGGTGTCAATGAAATTATAAATCGCCTGCAACTCCTGCAAAGCGGCATTCAGGTATATCAACTGCACATCGCGAAAGTTGAAGGAATTGATGGATCCGTTTTCGAACTTTTCCTTGGCAATCTGAAAATTCAGTTGCGCGGCTTGCAAATTTTCATTGGCTACGCTTAGCAATTCTTTTCTCACCAGGTAAAACTCATACAGGTTCTCCAGCTTATTATCCAGATCATGCTGCATCTGCTCCAGGGCAACCAGTCCGCTTTCTTCTTCCAGCTTGGCAATCTGAAGGGCTCTTTTGCGGTTTCCTCCGCTAAACAGGTTATAACTCAGGGTGAAGTTGCCATACATGTTGGTTGCATCAGACCAAGTCATTCCACTATTTTCAAAATCATTGCCGGTGCGCGAACGCGTTGCCCCACCTGAAAACGAGAGTGTTGGATAGTAAGAACTTTTGGCTGCCATGATGGCGTTTTCCATCAAATTCTGACTGATATATTGATTCTTCAAACTTTTATTGTTGGCAATCATCTGGCTTTGTAAATTAGCCAAACTGTAATCAATTGGGATCGCTTCAAATGCTTCATTCAGTTCGTAAGTTGCCTTGCTTTTGTCGGCCATCAAAAAAGCCAAATCGCGTAAAGCATTTTTATAGGCTACTTCCTGCGACAGGTAACTGGTCTTATCGGTGAGGTAAGCGTTTTGGGCCTGCAACACATCAAAAGTTACCGCCGAGCCAAAGTCTTTCCGTTGCTCGGCTCTGCTGAAGCGGTCTTCGGAAAGCAACATCACTTCCTTCAGCACATCGAGCCGTTCCTTTTCAAGCAAGGCTGCATAGTAAGCCAAAACCACCGACTGGATGGTTCCTTCAACCATGATCGCTGTGTTCTGTTTCGAAAGTCCTTCCAGCTCGGCAAAGCGTTGTTTGCTGATGTTGACAGCAAAGCCATCAAACAAGGTCCAGTTCAGATTTAGCCCGCCTGAAAAGCGGGATTGAACGTAATCCTCGTTGTCGTTTTCGTTCACCGTATTATCAGCTCCCAGCGAAACGCCAATGTAAGGGTATCGCCCGGCCGTGCCCCAGTTGTTCGTGATTTCAGCAATCTGCTGATCCTGTTTCACCAAAGTGATATCATAGTTATTTTCGAGTGCTCTTGTGATGGCTTCGTCTAAACTCAGGACTGTTTGAGCCTGTGCTGCAAAAATAGCAAGCACAAAAACCACCAGCATAGTCATTTGTTTCATAAAAGCGTTTTTATTTTTCAGCATAAAAGCGTTTGAAATTATTTGATTTGTCTTTTAGAATCCTCTTTCTTATCTCCGTTCTCCAGTTTTCTCAGGCTATGCAGGTAAGCAATTTCAACTTCTTCCGGCTCAAACTTTCGGCCATGCCACCACTGATGGGTCACCCGCCTGAAATCGTTCAGAATCATAATCAGCGCTGGAAAGAACAGAAGAATGAACAAGGTTCCAAAAGCCACCCCATAAACCAGCGAAATGGCCATGGGAATCAGGAACTGCGCCTGGAAGCTTTTCTCCAAAACCAGCGGGAACAATCCAAAGGAAGTAGTCAGCGTGGTCAGGATAATGGGCCGCAACCGGTTCTTCCCTGCCTCCACAATGGCTTCCCGGACTTTCATTCCCCTCTCAATTAATAAATTATATTTTGCCAGAAACACCACCGCATCGTTCACAATCACCCCGGTGAGTGCAACAATACCCCATAAACTCAAGATGGAAACCGGTTTACCGTGAATGCCATGTCCCCAAATTGAGCCCAGTACAGCCAGCGGAATCATGACTAGAATGAGCAGGGGCTGCTCAAACGATTTGAAATTGATCATCAGAATAAACACAATCACCAAGAAAGCCATCGGAAAATAAATGATCATGTCGCTCATATTTCGCTGACTTTCTTTTTGTTGCCCCTGATACTCAATTTGAATCCCGGGATGAAGCACTGCGAGCTCCGGGATTACGGTCGCTTCGATCTGCTCCAAAATCTCCGTTACCGACGCATCCGGATCAGATAATTCGGCGCTAACCCGAATTTCGCGTTTCCCGTTGAAGCGTTGAATATTCACCGGGCCTCGTTCCAGGTGATAATCTACCAGCTCGCCCAGCGGATATTCGCCAGCCGCAGTCTTTATTTTCATACGCTCCATTTGCCCCAAAGTAGTACGATCTTCCCTCGGGTAACGTACCCAAATCCGAAGCTCATCGCGCCCTTCCTGAATGCGCTGCGCCTGTCCGCCGTAAAATCCCTGCCGAACCTGGTTGGCAATGGTCGACTCATCCAGCCCAAGCATGTAAGCGATGGGTTTCAGTTTGAGGCGCACTTCCTGCTTCCCCAGGGCGTTGTTATCGACCACATCTTTCAACTGCGACATCTCTTCCAGCCTGGTCATCAGAAAATCGCGGCCCAATTTCAATTCCTCAATATTTCGCGAAAGCAAACTAATGGATACCGGAGCGCCAAAACGTCCTCGCGCACCAATGGTAAACTTTTCGGCTTCGACTACTGGTCCAATTTTTTCAGTTACACGATTGATAATTTCGTAGGTACTAATTCCGGTTTCTTCTGAATTTCGGGGGAATACATTGATATTTCCAGCATGCGCCCCGGTTTCCTGCCCGTCGAAAGCGTCTCCCATATTCACAAACGCGTTGTCGATAATATCAATCGAATCGTTGTATTTCTCTTTTAGTTCGTCGTTGACCTCCCAAACAACTTCTTCGAATCGTTGCAGATAGGCCATGGTTTGTTCTTCTCCCTGTCCGGGCGTAAAAGCCAGGTTGATGTTGAAGGAATCAAACTCCATGCGTGGGAAAAAGGTGGTTTTAATGATTTGTCCACCCAACAAACCAGCGGTAATCAGCACCATGGCCAAAGGAACCCCAATGACGATATAGCGCCATTGTACAATCAATTTCAGCACCCGATCGTAGGCGTAATCGCGCAACCAGCTAAACATCCGTTCGGAGTGTTTTCTAAAGCCTTTCTCCCTTGACTTCATGCTTTTTTCGCTCAGCACACTGGCGTTACCAATGTGAGCAGGTAAAACCAGGAACGCTTCGAACAGTGAAAAGAACAAACTGAGACAGACGATGAACGCCATTTCGCGCATCATCTCCATTTGCCCGGTAATAAAAAACAAAGGCGAAAAAGCAATGATTGTCGTTGACACAGAAGTGACGACCGCCGGAATGACTTCCACTGTACCATCAATAGCTGCGCGCATCGGGCTTTTTCCCATTTCGAAATGTTGAAAAATGTTTTCGCCAATGACGATCCCGTCATCTACCAGAATACCAATCACCAAGATCATTCCGAAGAGGGAAATCATGTTGATGGTAACGCCCATCAGGTTGGCCACAATAAACATGGCCAAAAATGAAGCTGGAATTCCCCAGGCCACCCAAAGTGCCAAACGGGTGCTCAGCATGAACGCCAGAGCAATCACCACCATAATGAGTCCCTGCAACCCGTTGGTGTATAACAAATCGAGCCGGCTGTGCAGCAACTCCAGAAAGGAAAAGGTAACCCCCACTTCCACCCCGGGATGCTCTTCGTTGAACTCACCGATGTAAGCGTGAACGTATTCGTCAATTTCTTCCAGGTCTTCAACGATCAACTTTGAAATACTTATGGTGATGACCGGTTTTCCTTTGCGCAAACTTTTGGTGGGCACATCGGCAAATTTCTTTTTCACCTCAGCCACATCGCGAATCCGTATCAGGCTGCCGTCGGTGTTGGCCCGCAAAACAATGTCGCCGATTTTGTTGGGATCAGCGCTTCTGGAGCGCAGCCGAATAATCAGCTCTTCCTTCATGGAGCGGATTTCACCTCCAGAAACGTCCCGGTTGTTTTGCGAGATGGCATTCTGCAAATCAGTAAAGGTCAAACCATAGCGCAGCAAATTCTGCTCGGTGGCTTCCACCGAAATTTCCAGCTGCGGAAATCCGTAAATATCCACTTGACTAACCTTACCGGAAGCCAGCATTTCTTCTTCCACTTGCTGAGCATATTCTTTCAGGGTCATCAGATCAACATCGCCCGACATGCGCAGAAACAGTGCCCGCGAAGTGGTCCGCTGTTTAAAAACAATGGGTCGCTCGGCAGCCGATGGAAAGGAGGAAATTCCGTCAACAGCATTTTTGACTTCGATGAGGGTTTCATCGATATCGATGTCGCCGGTAATCTCAATCTGCACACGTGTCGAGTTTTCCGATGAAGTGGAAGTGATTTCATAAATTCCGGGAATTCCACGTACCGCTTCTTCAATCCGGGAGGTAACGCCTTCCTCCATCTCAACCGGCGAAGCTCCGGGATAAAAAACGGAAACATAAATATTTTTCGAAGGTCTTTCAGGGAAGAAAGACTTTTTCATGGTGTACATGCTTAACCCACCAACAATCAACAGAAATACAATGATCAGGTTAGCATAGAACGGAAATCGTACAAAAATCTCAACTGCCTTTCTCATCGCGCTGCTTTTCGTTTTGAATACTGCTATTTACCTGTGCTTCCAGAATTTCAACCGGTGTACGTTCCTTCACATTAATCAGCGCTTCGGTAACCACGTAAGTGCCCTCTTCCAACCCGTCAAAAATTAGGGTCGACGTATTGATTTTAATAATAGCGATTTGGCTTTTCTGAAGATAACCATCGACAACCGTAAAAACGGTGTTGCTGTTGAACACTGCACTCCTTGGTATTTCCATGGCGTTTTGAATGGGATAGCCCGGAAACTCAACCGACAAGTACTCACCGGCCAGCATTTCGGCTCCGGCTTTCGTATCCACCTTCACGAAAATGCTTCGAGACTGGCTGTTTTGATCCACAAAAGCGGCTTTCCGAACAACTGTTCCATACAACTTATCCTGTCCACTTTTGATCACCTTCACCCGGTCACCCAGCTTAATCCATTTTGAAAATTCATTCTCTACGGGCACTTCCAACTCCAACAGGTCGGTGCGAATCATTTTGGCTATTTGCCCGTTAGTATTCACATAAGCCCCAACTTCGTAATTCACTTCGGTAAACGTACCATCAAAAGGAGCATACATGGAATGGCGCTCCAACCTTTTTTCATTCTGTCGAATGCCGTAGTAATCGCTTAAAATGCCTTGGCTGGCCAGAAATATTTTCAATTTCTCATTCTCGTATTCCGGAAGTTCAGGAAGTTTTTCGTTCAAATCAATCTGATTGAAAAACGACAGAAACATCTCATAACTATCCGGGAAATCGATTCTCAGGTCAGGCAGAATATTGGTCAGACTGTTCAGAAAAACACTTTTCTTACTTTTCAGTTCCAACTCAACCTCATCTTTATAGATAGTGGCCAAATGTTGTCCTTTTTTAAATGATGCGCCCTTTTTCAGGCTAACTTGACCACCCTCAATTTTTCCGGCAGCTTCAGCAATCAATACGACTTCATTGCCCGAAATGACTCTGCCCTGAGCCGTTACTTCTGAAGTAATCGCGCTGTATGCAACTGGCTGGGCTGTCACATAACGTTTTACCTCTACCTCGGGGCGGGTGCCGGCTTCCGGCTTCATCGATATAAAGAGCTTTGATAAAAGTGCGGACCCACCCAACAAAACAATGAGGGCCACAACAACAAAAGTGATCTTTCTCCAATTCATACGATTCTGTTAATCATTTTTAATTCGTTCATTAAAACAAAGTTCAGGTGGAAAATCCCATATCATAACCCTGTTTAATTTTGCGGGCTGCAAACCTATCAAAAAATCGGGAATCATCCATCTTTTAGGAAAGACAAAAAAACAGGCTACAATATGTAGTGTGCATTATCGAACGATCATTACAATCCTTCGTCCTGTAAATTGCAAATAATTGTAAATAGACACCATAAAAGTACGAGGGTTTAAGTCAACTGGCTAAAATTCCCGCTCCCGCGCGATTGCACCTAAAATCCGCATGTCTCAGGACAAAGTGTTTAATCAAAGTGTTATGATGCAGATTTTAGTCCCGCTGGAACAATATTAAACAGCAAGAACGATTACCAGGTTATAAATCAGACATTAGTATCCTTTCGGGTTGGGCATTACTTGTCTATTTAAATTAGCTCTTTCTCACATTGGCATTACGGATTAACTTTTTAGAAAGCCTAAGTTTTGAAAGCAATTTCCCCATACATCCTCAATTTTGTCATACGTCCCGAACATACCCATTTAGCAGGAGGATTCCCATGGCATGAAGGTATAAATTATTTGGTTTATGTGGATTACAAATCCAGTGTTAACAAGGTGCGGATGACATATCCGCACCAGCCGCTGCCAGCTTTCGACATATCCCGATGAGCAGGGGACTCAGGTATAAAAGAGACCATCCTTTCGGGACAGCCTCTTTTGCTTCTATTTGTTGTTATTTTATCATTTCGAGACATCTACGATAATAGCTATAACAAATAGAACTAGTATCAACAAAGCTGAGTAGCCAATTATAAGAGCTAAATAATATAACCCCTTGTGCTCATTTTTGGTATCTGATAATTCTTTTAATTTTTTAATACTGGCTATTGGTGTCATTATTGACGATTTATAACCATTTTTAGAAAGCACGTACAGAATATTTGCAGAAGAGACAGCATGTGCAATTCCTACAACCATAATCATAACACCGAAATTATCTAGCATAAAATACATAATATCAATATTTTATTGATGGGTAAGCTTTATCTATTCTTTGGTTTGGAACCCATACGCGACTATTTTGACGTGAAGTTGAGCCACCAAAACCAAAACCGAGACCTATCATATATACTTTGTAATTATCTCCAAAATCCGAATCGTAATGCCCATCTCCTTCGTAACCCAAATTGTAAATAATTCTAAATGGACACGATAAAAGAACTTTAGTTTAACTCATCCACCTAAAATTCAAAAACAAGAGACAATTAAGCTACGCGTAAACC